>NZ_JALPQE010000003.1:0-447869 GCF_023195575.1 Aliiroseovarius sp. S2029 | reverse complement strand
CTTCCTGGTCAATCCGGCGGTGTTCAACGGCTGAGCCCTGTTCGGGCGTGTTGCATCAACACCCGCCCTGACAGAACTGACTTAACTGACAAAACGTAGAGCTACACTCACCCAAACTGAGTTTTGTCGGTTTTGTCGGTTTGGTCAGGGCGGATCGGGCGGAAAGCAGACTTTCGCCGTTGGCGCGAAACGGTCTATCGAAGCTTCGACAAACGGACATCCATAGCCTTTAGCGCGCCAAATGTAGGGCATTCGCCGCGAGGGCGGGAATGGGATATGGTTGCTTCTCCACTAGGATAAACATTTTCGACACAATAGGCGAAAGCCAGCACTGGAAATTTCATCACGGATCGCGCTACTATCGATAGTTGTATGAGAAATGAAACAACCTGCTGATTTGAGGCTACTATTGAACCCTTCACTGATTGAACAATCCGCCGAACAATTAATTAGGAAATCCGCAGATTTCCAAAATGCAATTTCTTTAGTAGAACAGCTCCAAGACGAAAATGGAGTTTTCTGGGCCCAAGAGGACTCTTTATTTGATTACAAACGGGATTATCCGCAAAATTTAGGAGACGAGTATTTTGCCGGTATTTGCAGGTTAATCTTTGGGTTTTACAACAGTTTTGGCGGCATTGTGGTTGTTGGAGTAGATGACCAATGCCGAACAAGCGGACACAACAAAAAAACGATTGACATAGAACGTCTAAACACACGGCTCCGTGAATTGTCCGAAGTTTCAATTAATGTCCGGCACCTACATGTGGACCATGCTGGGGCAGTTGTTGATCTGCTCGTGGTTCCAAAACGAAAACCGAACGTTCCTCCTGTCGTCCTGAAAAAACAATTGGGCAAATACGAGAAAGGAATGTTGTGGTTTCGGCAGGGGCACGAGGTTTTGGAAGCTGAAAGCCGAAATATATCATTCCTTTTCGGTCCGCGTGAAGGCAATGTACTGACTGCAAAATTGCAGAACTTTATGCCCCCGTCACCATCAACAATCGGGAGATTTGTGGGTCGTATCGACGTTTTGTCCCAGCTCTTGAACTGGGTGAGTTCGCATGACCAGCCGCGCGCATTTCTTTGGGGGAGAGGGGGTAGTGGAAAAAGCACGATTGCCCACGAGTTTGCGAGCATCTTACGAGATTTTGGTAGTAGAATAAAAACTGTGGATGGAACCACCTTCGATCGCGTAATTTTTTTGAGTGCAAAGGAGCAGGAGTTAAATACGTTAACCGGGAAGATTCAGGATACAAAGGATGTCGATTTTGAAAACTACGAGGGGATCTTAAGAGCCATTTTGATAGCCGCAGATTACTCTGCCACGGAAGATTTCTCAGAGCTCAACAAAGCCGGTTTAGAAGAACGCGTCAAAGAAGTCTTTTCTCACGAGAACGTGTTTATTGTATTCGACGATATCGATACTTTGATCACAAAGAAGCAGGAAGCGGGCTTTGACGCTCTGTTCATGATGGCCATTCGAGCAAAACAAACGATTCGAATGCTCTACACCCAAAGAAATGAACCGGTCTCTGCGGAGAGTTCAATTCAGGTTACCGGATTCACAAAAGAAAACGAGTATCAGGAGTTCGTAAAGAACTGTTGCAATCAATTTCAAGTGCCAATCCCAGACGCGAAATATCTCAACAACGATCTGAAGGAGACAACCGAGGCGATTCCTTTAATTGTTGAGACTATCATTCGACTGCGAAAGGTGACGGGAACTTATCAAAAAGCTCACGAGATATTCCTTGAACGAAGAGGAGAAGAAGCTAGAAAATACCTTTTTGAACGGGAGTACCAATCTCTACCCGGAAACAACAATGCAAGACACGTGCTCGCTGCAATAGGTGAATTCGGAAATCCAGTAGGAAACCCAGAAATATCTACAATTATCAGAATCGGCGATGGCGCAATCGCAGATAGCATTGGTCAGCTAATCGGTTTCTTCCTTTCTACTGTGGTCTCCAACGAGGGCGAAACAAAGTACTTCCTCAACCCCGTCACTAGAACTTTCATCCGTGGAAAAACAAGCGAATTGAAATTTGGTGAGACAATAAGAGAAAGAGTAAAGGCATTCAAATCGGCAGGGCAAAAGAAACCAAAGGAAGTTGTGATTGTTGAAAGTGAAGTTGATCGATTTCTTTCGAAGGAACAATTTTCGGATGCACTTTCTTTGGTTACAAGGCCGTATTCTGTAAGAGTAGCGGAAAACCCAGCGTTTAGGTCTTTAAGGGCAATTGTGTACGCCATGCAGAGTACGCCAATGATCGCGGAGGCTCGAGAGGATTTCCAATACTGTGTCGATCAGGGCTATGAAGACGCTAACGGAATGCGGAATTGGCTGATTATGGAGCGCACTCATGGGCACTCCCACAAAAACCAATTGGAGATTTGCGATCACGTAATTAACGGAAAGTCATATGCAGATAGTGTGAAAATGGAGTTTAAGGCCCGAAGATCTGTAGTATGCTATTTCAAGGGTCGAGACAGCAACCACTCGGATGCTTTTGATCTCTATTCAGAGGCTCTGCTTGGGCATGTAGAGGCATACAGTTATTTCTGGATCACCGGCGCGGACGTGACCTGGAACTACAAAAGCGTACGAAACACGGCTTTCTCGTTGGTTCACTGCGCCCGCCAGATCGATTACGATAACCAACTGGTCAAAGTCTTCCGACAGGTCCATAGCTCGCACGGCCAACTTGCAGAGCCGCTCTACGATCCGTTGATAGATGCGTGCCGATTTCTTGCCGAAGAACGCGGTGGGGATATCGGGAAACGACGGGTTTCGGTTCTGAAAAACCTGCGCAATGATCTAAAGAGAGGGGCGATCGTTTTTGAAAACACAGAAACAACCCAAAGATGCATTCGAACTATTGAAGCAATTTCTTGTTAGGTACGTTCTACGCGATCACCTGTCCGTTGCAGCAACCGGCTTGCCGCAAATGCAATAGATTGCTGCAACAGCAATTGTTGCGCGGGCAAACCCGAGACAAAATGGCATCGGACATGGAAAGATCATTTCCCAAGGAATTGGCAGGAGTGTTATCTACGTAGTGAAGATGGAGAAACACATTTCGCGGATTTAAGAACTCCGAGTGGATTGGTTATAGAGTTTCAGCATTCGCATATTAGCGCTGGAGAGCGACGGGAAAGAGAAGAGTTCTATGGGAATTTGATCTGGGTGGTCGACGGAACACGGCTTAAACGTGACAGATCAACATTCCTTCAAGGAATGGAGCAAAACCGTGGACTAGGGGGTATTTTAGATCAGTTTGTTTTCAACGGTTATGGACGTCAGATCACAAACAGATGGGCAGATAGCAACCGTGTCGTGTGCCTAGACTTTGACGATGGTAATCTGTGGTGCATTTCACCATACAAATCAAACTGGCAGTTCTTCGCGACCCGTCTTTCCAAGGGCGAGTTCATAGCCTCTTTGGTTACTGGGCAAGTGCCTAGCGCGATTTCCCGACTGCCAAAGAGATGATCATTCACCCGTCGAACAGGTCTAATTACGCTGTTCGACAGAAAATTGTTCCCCAATGATGGTCTGCTAAAGGCCAAACTCGATAAAAGCAAACATGGATCAGCAGCTCAGGCGCAATCTTATCCGTCAATTTGGTGTTTCGCTTATCAAAGATGGGGTGGGGGATAAGAAGGGGGGTGGCAGCCCATTTTGCTAAAAATTATAACGATATCAGTACCTTACAAGCTGTAGTGGCGGAGAGACAGGGATTCGAACCCTGGGTGGGCTTGCACCCACAACGGTTTTCGAGACCGCCCCGTTCGACCACTCCGGCACCTCTCCGCGGGGGTCTTGGGGGGCATAATTCGACCGCGCGGCATGTGCAAGCCATTTTTTGAACAAATCACCGCCGAACAGCGGTTTCGTGATCGGGCAGAGCTTGGCACCCGCCCGGTGGGGGGCTAGGCTGCGGGGGATCGAAGCAGTCGAAAAGGCAGATGTTGCAATGAAACTCGACAGATTGGCGCCCATGTTGCCGCGGCTGGGTCCTTCAATGATGGCCTTTGTCCTGTTGGTGCTGGGGGCGGTGTCCGCAGCACAGGCGGCCGAGGAACAGGAGATCCGCGAATTTCTGAAGGTCACGGGGTTTGACGTGGCGATTGCGTCGATCCAGCAAGGCGCGATGGCAGGTCCGGCCTTGACCGGCGAAGATCCCGATGTGTTCGGTCGCCAATGGGTCAAGCTGGCCGAAGAGGTGTTCGACCCTGACGAGATGATCTCGGAAGCCGTTGAGATGATCGCCGCGGTGATGCCGGACGAGTTGTTGGACCATGGCGCGGCCTTCTATGGCAGCCCGCTGGGTCAACGCCTGGTCGAGGTGGAAAACGAAAGCCACATGGCCGATGACACCGTGAAATACGCCGAGGGCGAGCGGCTGACCGGCGAGTTGCTGAAGCAAAACAGCATTCGCATTGAACTGTTTCGGGAAATGGGCACGGCGATCGGGTCCACGGAAACGGCGATCCGGTCGATTGTCGAAATCCAGGTGCGTTACCTGATGGCCGCCGTCGCGGCCGGCGTCAGTGATTTTGACATTTCGGAGGAGGACCTGCGTCTGATGCTGATGGAGCAGAGCGACGAGATGCGCAAGAGCATTGAGGTCAACAGCCTTGTGGCCAATGCTTATGCATATCGTGATCTGTCGGACGAAGAGCTGATCGATTATCTGGCGGCGCTTCAGGATCCGAAGATGGGTCAAGTTTATGAAATTCTGAACGCGGTCCAGTATCAGATCATGGCGGAACGCTATGAAACTCTGGCCAGCCGTCTGGTCGATCTGCAACCCGAACAGGAGTTGTGATGCCCCATCGCCTGCGCCCTTTCCTGCGCGTCGCGGCTGTGCTTGTTGCGCTGGCGATCGGCGGCAGTGCGGCAGAAGGTTGGGCAGGGGTGCGCGATCAGTCGCCGACGGCACCCGACACGGTGCAAGCGCAAGCCTACGACACGCTGTGGTCGCTTTTGCGGCTGAATGATCTGCTGGACATCATGCAGGTGGAAGGCGCCACCATGGCGCTTGAGGCAGATGTCGACCTGCTGGGTCATCCCGGCGGGACCGCGTGGGAGCGGCGGGTTCAGGCCATTTATGACATCGACCGGCTGAAAGCCGATGCTGAAAGCGCGATGGAGGCGGCGCTGGACCCCGCGCATCTTGAGGCGCTGAACATCTTCTATGCCTCCGAAGACATGCAGCGCGTGGTCGAACTTGAGATCTCGGCGCGCCGCGCCTTTCTGGAACCCGGGGTCGAAGACCGCGCCCGCACTGCCTGGCTGAGCGGGCGCGCGCTGACGCCACATGAAGACGCCATTCTGCGTTTTGTCGAGGTCAATGACCTGGTTGAACGCAATGTCATGGGGGCGCTGAATTCGAACTATGCCTTTTTGCGGGCGATGACCGATGCCCATCCGGTGGCGGCCGAGAAACTGACTGAGCAGGAAATCCTGTTCGAAGTCTGGTCGCAGGAGACGGAAATTCGGCGTGACACGTCTGAATGGCTGTTTGCCTTCCTGTCGACGGCCTATGGCCCGGTGTCACAAAAGGTGCTGGACGACTACGTTGCCTTTTCGGCCACCCCGGCGGGTCACGCGCTGAACCATGCGATGTTCGAGGCGCTGGACCAGATCTATATTCGGTTGTCCTCGGATCTTGGACGCGCCGTGGGCGAGTTCGGGGCGCAGCAAGACCTGTGATGCCGGATCACGGCGGGTGGTGATCCGGGCAGGGCGCGCGGCATACGGCGCGCGCTCAGTCGTCGGGCACCCCGTCCAGTCCTTTCAGCCCGTCCAGCATCTCGCCCAGATGCGCCTCATACCGGCGCCATTTGCCGATGGACGAGCTGTAGAGCGGTTGACGCACCTGCGCCAGTGACAGCGTTTTCACATCCCGGTCGGTCTTGTGGAAATCCAGGCAGGCGTCCTCCCAGTCCAGTTCGCAGAACTCGAGCAGCTTGCGCACTTCGTGTTCGGGGTTGGCGACGAGGGATTCGTATTCCAGCTCGTATATCCGGTCAGGTGCCATCTCGCGCCACAGGGCAAGGTATTCGGTGAACAGGCGATAGGTCTCGACAAGATCGGATTGGGTGTATGTGTAAAGATGCAGCCCCGTGACAAAGCGGTTCTTGAACATTGACCACAAATTGTCACGCGGATCGCGGCGCAGCGCGACGATCTTGGCATTGGGCAGCGCCAGCCACGAAAGCGGCGCGATCTGATAGGTCGAGATCGTCTTGTCGGTGATCCGCTCGGCCCCCGGCAGACGAATGTCGATGGCGGCCTGATAGGCGCGACCGATGCCCTCAAGCTGGGCCGGGGTCATGTCGGCAATGGTGCCGCCGTCGCGGTCGGTTTTCGCCACCGCCTCGAACGCCAGAGGATGCAGGATGCTCAACTCATCCCCGCCGGTGATAGTCGAGTGGCTGGCCAAGATCTGTTCGACCAGCGTGGTCCCGGACCGGGGCAGGCCGGTGACAAAGATGGTCTGGTTGTCCTGAAACCCGACCGTGCCGATCCGGTCGGGGTCGAACCCGTCCAGAAAAGCGCGCAGCTTGTCGAAATCCCGTTGGGCCTTGGCGCGTCCATAGGGGTGGCGCCTGGCCATGATCTCGTTCGCGCGCGACAGGTAGTGCCAGGCCTGATCGTAATCGCCCGTGTCTTCCATCACCTTCAAAAGACCATAGCCCAGATCCATCCGGCCTTCGTCGGGCAGGTCATCGCGCTGCCACAAATCCTGCATTTCGGTGACCACCGGATCATCGGCGGCAAGTTTTTTGCCATGTGCGATCATCCGGTAAATCGCGCCCGAGCGGACACCGCGGGCCAGCGCATCGCGCAGCAAGGCGTCGGCCTCGTTCATCGCGCCTTCCTGTTGCAGGATGTTGGCGGCAATGGTGATCACGCGCAGGCTGTTGGGATCTGCCTCAAGCGCCGCCTTGATCTGCGTATGCGCACCGTCGGCATCGCCGGCCAGTTTGCGCGCCACCGCGCCAAGGGCAAGCGTTTCGCCGGTGGGGGACGCAAGCCGTTCCAGATGATCCAGATCGGTCCGTGCGGCGGCCGCGTTTTCCAGCGTCAGATGAGCCTGCGCGCGCGTCATCAGGGCCAGGCGGTTCTCGGGATCCTGTTTCAAAAGGCGATCCAGACACTCCACCGCCTCGGTCGGTGACCCCAGATCCTGATAGAGCTTGCCCAGATTGCCCAGAACGATCGGGTTATGCGGAATCAGCCGCCTTGCGTGCAACAGAATGGGCCTGGCCTCCTGATGACGCCCTTCGGCCAGCAGCAGTTGGCCCAGTTGCGCGGCGGCCTCGCCATAATCGGGATCAATGGACAAGGCATGGCGAAAGGCGGCCTCTGCCTCGTCGGTGCGGCCAAGACTGGCAAGGGCAGCGCCGTGGATGGTGGACAGAATTTCACTGCCGCCGCGGGTCGCGATCAACTGGCGCGCCTGTGCTTCCGCTTCGGCCATGTGCCCGGCATTGACCCGCCCCACCAGAGCGTTGATTTCATCCTTCGACACGTTCAAGGTCACGCGCGCGGTGCTGGTCTGGACCGCCTGCATTGCCTTGGCGATGGCCTTGCGGTCACGCGCGCCCAGTTTGGCAGCCTTCAAACGCGCCTTCGCAGCCTTCAGCGCCGCATCATCGCCATGGGCGGCAACGGCGGCAGCGTAGGCCTGCCACACCTTCATCTCGCCCGGTGCCAGCTCGGCCGCGCGGGCCAGAAAGTGGCTTGCGTCCTTCGGACGCCCGGCCTGCATGTGGATCTGCCCCATGTGAAACGGGATCTCGGCGCGGGTCGGGGCGAGTTTGGCGATCTGCGCCAACAGATCCAGCGCGTCGCGCGGTTTGCCGCTGCGCGCCAGCCCCATCGCGCGATTGAACATGACCGGGATCTGGTTGGCATTCAGCGGCAGCATCGCGGGCTCCTTGCGCTTGGGTCGGCGGGCAAGTGCAGGGGGCTGCACCGCCGCAGGGTTTCCTTTCATGGCCTAATATGTCATGCGAAGGGTCGCAAGGGGCGGTGCGGGCAAGGGCGCACGCGGGATGCGATTTTCCCCGGAAATCGTCTTGACTTGCGGGCGTTTTCAACCGATAAGCCGCCACTCCTGCCGGGATTATCCCGCGTGGGGGCGTTTAACTTTGCCCATCGGGGCGCGCTGTTCGCGGTAAGGGAAGGGATCAACCCTTCGACAAACACCGGCCCTGCCGGGACCACAGAACGCGGAATATGAAGGAAGATCAAATGTTTGCGGTTCTGAAAACCGGCGGCAAGCAGTATAAAGTTCAGGCTGGCGACGTGCTGCGCGTCGAAAAGTTGGCTGCGGCTGCGGGCGACAAAGTCCAGTTCAACGAGATTCTGATGGTTGGTGCAACCGTCGGCACCCCCACCGTATCCGGTGCAGGCGTGCAGGCCGAGGTCATCGACCAGATCAAAGGCGAAAAAGTCATTCACTTCGTGAAGCGTCGCCGCAAGCACGGCTCGAAGCGCACCAAGGGCCACCGTCAGCAACTGACGCTGATCCGCGTGACCGACATCCTTGAAAAGGGCGCGGACAAATCGGGCGTGAAAGCTGCGATTGGCGCAGGCTCGGTATCGGGTGGCGTTGCTGCTGCTCCGGCCAAGAAAGCTGCGCCGAAAAAGGCGGCCCCCAAGACGGCCGAGAAGGCAGAAGCAGCCGCTGCTGCGGATGACCTGACCGCCATCACCGGTGTCGGCCCCGCCGCCGCCAAGAAGCTGGCCGATGCCGGCATCACCACGTTCGCCCAGCTTGCGGCGGTTGACGTTGACAGCTTCGACGCCGTCAAGGTTAAGCCCGAGTGGGTTGAGCAGGCCAAAACGCTGGCCTAATCTGAGCTAAGGAGAGAGAACATGGCACATAAAAAAGCAGGCGGTTCATCCCGTAACGGCCGCGACTCGGCCGGTCGTCGCCTTGGCGTCAAGAAATATGGCGGCGAAGCCGTGATCCCCGGCAACATCATCGTGCGTCAGCGCGGCACCAAAATGTGGCCGGGCGAAAATGTCGGCATGGGCAAGGATCACACCATATTCGCGACCGCCGAAGGCGCCGTCAAATTCCATAAAGGCCTGAAAGGCCGCACCTTTATTTCGGTTCTCCCGGTGGCGGAGGCCGCCGAATAAGCCGAACCTGACAAGGTTGTGAAAAACCAGGGGCCGGCTGTGACAGCCGGCCCCTTTTCTTTTTGTATCAAACACCTATCTGCCATTCATCGGGATTTCATATTTTGGTCTTATTACCCCCCATATCCTGCGATATGTCATTGGAACAGACCTGACCAACCCGGTGCATCCTGCGCTTTTCAGAGGAGGGAAAGCCATGAAGCATGCAGAGATCACACGCCAGCCGCTGATCGAGGCGGATCGCTTTGTGCTCCGCCCTGTCCGCCGGTCGGATGTGGGTATCCTGTCCCTGTACACGGCGGATGAGCGTGTGGCGAACGGCACCCGCTCGATCCCGCATCCCCTGCCGCCCGGCACGACCGAGGCGTTCATTGAACGGTCCTTGCAGGATGATCGCCAGGAAGATGTCTGGGTGATGGATGGCGCGCGTGATGACGGGCGCGAGGTTCTGGGCGTGATCAGCCTGACCCATCTGGACCGGGCGCAATCGCAGCTTGGCTATTGGGTTGTGCCGGGGTTCTGGAACACCGGGATTGCATCGGAAGCGGTGCAGGCGCTTGTCGCGGCGAACCCCCAGAACAACACCTCGATCTTTGCCGAAGTGTTTCAGGACAACCCGGCCTCGGCCCGTGTGCTGACCCATGCCGGTTTTGAATATATCGGGGATGCCGAAAGCCATTGCGTGTCCCGCAATGCCAATGTGCCGACCTGGACCTATATCAACAAGATCTCGTAAGCTGTTGTCATGGCAGATAAGTTTGTTATCAGGGCGGGGCGGCTGACGCTTCGCCCGCTTGGGGCTGCGGATGGCGAGCAGGTGGTTGGCCTGCTGAATGATTACCAGGTTTCGCGCTGGCTGACGGTCGTGCCGCATCCCTATCGCTTGTCCGATTTCAACGGCTTTCTGACCCATCTGGCCGACACCTCGCCTTTGGGCGGGTTGGCGATCGAGGAATACGGGCAGGTCATGGGCGTGATCGGGCTGGACCCAACGCTGGGCTTTTGGCTGGGGCGTGTCCATCAGGGGCGCGGCATAATGACCAAGGCGGCGACGGCGTTGGTGGATTGGGCCTTCGAAAATCTTGAAATCGACCGGATGGGATCGGGTTATTTTCGCGGCAACGCCGCCTCGCGGGCCGTGCTGACGAAGCTCGGCTTTCGCGAAACCGGCGTGATCGAAAGGGTGAGCTGTGTCGCGCAAGGTAATGATATGGAACTTATAAAGCTCTCCCTGACCCGCGACGACTGGCAGCGTTCCCAATGATGACCCGGCTCGTCACCGACCGGTTGATGATGCGCCGCCTTCAGCCGTCGGATGCCGAGGCATTTCATGCGCTTGTGTCGCATTTCGACGTGGTGCGCATGACGTCCAGTTGGCCCTGGCCCGCCGATCCTGCCTTCACCCGTTCACGCTGTCATCCTTGTGACCCTGTGACGGGCATGGCCGGGCCGGTGTTTCATCGCGGCCAGTTGGTCGGCGCCATGGGCATCATGTCCCGCGACGAAGCGGGCCCCGAAATGGGCTATATGTTTGCGCCGGAACATTGGGGCCGGGGGTTTGCCACCGAAATGGGGCAAAAGCTGATCACGCATGTCTGGGCGCAGTATGACTGGGACGCGGTCCGCGCCACGGCGTTTTTCGACAACCCGGCATCCGCGCGGGTTCTGGCCAAGCTGGGCTTTGTCGAAACCGAGCCGACAACAGGCTGGTGCGCTGCGCGCGGGGGTGATTTTCCGCTGCGCAGCTTCATCTTGCCGCGCCCCACAGAATCCTGAGCGGATTGCGCATCAAACCGCTTGAACTCTTGAGCCCCGGCGCATTTCCCTCTATCGCCAATACCGTAACCAGAAAAGGCGTGTGCCCCATGAAATTCCTCGATCTAGCCAAGGTCTATATCCGGTCCGGGTCCGGTGGCGGGGGCTGCGTGTCGTTCCGGCGCGAAAAGTATATTGAATACGGTGGTCCTGATGGCGGCGATGGCGGGCGTGGCGGCGACGTGGTGGTCGAGGTCGTCGACGGGCTGAACACGCTGATCGACTTTCGCTATCAGCAGCACTTTTTCGCGGGCAATGGCCACCCCGGCATGGGGCAACAGCGCACTGGCGCCGATGGTGATGACATCGTGTTGCGCGTGCCCGTCGGGACCGAAATTCTGGACGAAGATCAGGAAACGGTGATCGCCGACATGACCGAGGTTGGACAGCGGTTCGTGCTGGCCAAGGGCGGCAATGGCGGCTTCGGCAACCTGCATTTTACCAGTTCCACCAACCGCGCCCCGCGCCGTGCAAATCCGGGGCAGGAGGGCGTTGAACGCACGATCTGGCTGCGCCTGAAGCTGATCGCCGATGTTGGCCTGCTGGGATTGCCCAATGCGGGCAAGTCAACCTTTCTGGCGGCGACCTCGAACGCGCGGCCGAAGATTGCGGATTACCCCTTCACCACGCTGCACCCCAATCTGGGCGTGGTCGGCGTGGATGGGGCCGAGTTCGTGGTGGCCGACATTCCCGGTTTGATCGAAGGTGCGTCCGAAGGTCGTGGCCTGGGCGATTTGTTCCTTGGGCACGTAGAGCGGTGTTCCGTCCTGCTGCACCTGGTTGATGGCACATCCGAGGATGTGGTCGGGGACTGGCAAACGATCATCACTGAGATCGAAGCCTATGGCGACATTCTGGGCGGCAAACCGCGCGTTACGGTTTTGAACAAGATCGACGCGCTGGATGACGAAGAACGCGAAGAGAAGCGCAAGACGCTTCAGGCTGTCGCGGGTCCCGTGATGTTGATGTCGGGCGTTGCACATGAAGGCACGACCGAGGTGTTGCGGGCGTTGCGCAAGGAGATTTCGGACGACCGCATCCGTCAGAAACCCCAAGAGGAGAAGCAGACGTGGCAACCCTGACCGATGCCAATCGGATCGTTGTCAAGATCGGCTCGGCGCTTCTGGTCGACGTCGAAACGGGGGCGCTGAAGTCAGACTGGTTGCAGTCCTTGGCCGCAGACGTGGCGGTATTGAAGACGCGGGGGGCGGATGTCGTTCTGGTCTCGTCTGGTTCGATCGCACTGGGGCGCGGTGTGTTGGGTCTGCCCGCAGGCACCTTGTCGCTGGAACAATCGCAGGCCGCTGCCGCTGTCGGACAGATCCGGCTGGCGCGGGCCTATGAAGAAGCATTGGCGCCGTTGGGCGCAACCACCGCTCAGGTTTTGGTGACACTGGAAGACAGCGCGGATCGCAGGCGTTACCTGAATACCCGCGCAACGCTTGAGACGCTTTTGTCGC
Source organism: Aliiroseovarius sp. S2029 (assembly GCF_023195575.1). Taxonomy (NCBI): domain Bacteria; kingdom Pseudomonadati; phylum Pseudomonadota; class Alphaproteobacteria; order Rhodobacterales; family Paracoccaceae; genus Aliiroseovarius; species Aliiroseovarius sp. S2029. The sequence continues at coordinate 435,425 of NZ_JALPQE010000003.1, read as the reverse complement.
TGGGGGTCGTGCCCATCGTGAACGAAAACGATACGGTCGCCACGGATGAAATCCGCTTCGGTGACAATGACCGGCTGGCCGCGCAAGTGGCCGTCACGGTGGGCGCTGATCATCTGGTGCTGCTGTCTGATGTGGACGGTTTCTATTCCGGAAACCCCAAAGATGACCCCGCCGCCACCCGCTATGATGTGATCGACACCATCACGCCCGAGATCGAGGCGATGGCGGGCGACGCGGGCACGGGGTTGTCCAAGGGCGGGATGAAAACCAAGGTGATGGCCGCGAAAACGGCAACCGGGGCAGGGTGCGACATGACGATCACGCTGGGGTCGCGGATGAACCCGCTCAGCGCCCTGGCCGAAGGGGCTGCGGCGACCCTGTTTACTGCGCGCACCGATCCGAAGGCGGCGCGCAAGCACTGGATTGCTTCGATGAAATCACGCGGCGCGGTGGTGGTGGATCAGGGGGCGGAACGCGCGCTGCGATCCGGGAAATCACTGCTGCCCGCCGGCGTGGCGGCGGTGCGCGGTGAGTTTCAGCGCGGCGATCCGGTCGAGATTCACAGTGCGGACGGCACCCATCTGGGCGCGGGGCTGAGCCGCTACACGGCGGACGAGGCCCGGGCGATCAAGGGCCAGCGGTCGGACCGGATCGAGGCCATTCTGGGCTATCCGGGCCGCGCCGCCCTGATCCATCGCGACGACATGGCCCTTTAAGGGCGACAACAAAGGGACAAGGACACGATGAGCGAAGACATCACATCCATGATGACCGAGATTGGCCGCCGCGCGCGCGATGCGGCCAAGGTGCTTGCCTTCGCTCCGGCCGAGGCCAAGGAAAAAGCGTTGCTGGCGGCGGCGGATGCCTGTTGGGACCGGCGGGCCGAGATCATTGCGGCCAATGAAAAAGACATGGCTTTTGGGCGCGACAAGGGCCTGTCGCCCGCGATGATGGACCGTCTGATGCTGGACGAGGATCGCATCAAGGGCATGTGCGACGGTCTGCGCGCCGTGGCAGGGCAAGCCGATCCGGTGGGCGAGGTGCTGGCGGAATGGGATCGTCCCTCGGGCCTGCATATCAAGCGGGTGCGCACCCCCTTGGGCGTGATCGGCGTGATCTATGAAAGCCGCCCCAATGTGACGGCGGATGCGGGCGCGCTTTGCCTGAAGGCAGGCAACGCCGTGATCCTTCGAGGAGGGTCGGAAAGTTTCCATTCCGCCGGGTTGATCCATGCCTGCCTGCAAGACGGTTTGCGCGCCGCAGGACTTCCCGAAGATGCAATCCAGCGCGTGCCGACCCGTGACCGGGCGGCGGTCAGCGCGATGCTGACCATGACGGATTATATCGACGTGATCGTGCCCCGCGGCGGCAAGGGGCTGGTGGGCCTCGTGCAGCGCGAAGCGCGGGTGCCGGTCTTTGCCCATCTTGAAGGCATCGTGCATATCTTCATCGACAAGGATGCCGACCCCGACAAGGCCCGCCGCGTGGTGATGAATGCCAAGACGCGCCGCACCGGCATTTGCGGCGCGGCGGAGTGTCTTCTGGTGCACCGCGATGCGGTTGGCCTTGGGCAAACAATCCTGAACGACCTGATGGACGCCGGGGTTGAGGTTCACGCAGGCGAGGGGCTGACGGGCACCCTTGCCGCCACCGAAGATGACTGGGGCAAGGAGTTTCTGGACAGCATCATCGCCGCGCGGGTGGTTGATGACGTGGACGGCGCGATTGAGCACATCAATCGGTATTCATCCTCGCACACCGACGCGATCCTGACCGAGAACGACGCCACCGCCGAACGGTTCTTTACCCGGCTCGACAGCGCAATCCTGATGCGCAATGCCTCGACCCAGTTCGCCGATGGGGGCGAGTTCGGCATGGGGGCCGAGATCGGGATCGCCACCGGCAAGATGCATGCGCGCGGGCCGGTGGGGGCGGCGCAGCTCACCTCGTTCAAGTATCTGGTCGAAGGCGACGGGACGACCCGCGCGTGATGGTGTTCAAAACTCGACGTTGATCGAATGATCCGACAGCGTCACCCCGGCGGCTCGGTTCTGGCGCGCCAGTTCCGGTGCGATCAGGGCAAAATGCACCTGGGCCGGGGGCACATCCGCGTCGCCCTGTGGGGTGCTTAACAAGGCCCAAAGGTCCGGGTCCAGCTTCAGTTTGTCGGCCACACCCCGGATCGTCCAATGATCCCCGTCACGCCGGACGCTGATCCGCCCCCCCCAGGGCATCGCGCTTTCAAAGCATTGCAGGATCAGGAAGGCCAGTTTGACACAGGCGCGGGGCTGGCTGCCTTCCGGTGTCCAGTCCACCTCGATCTTGCGGCCATCGACACCGGGGGCGAGGATGCTGCGAATTTCGCCGTCCGCGATCAACTGATCATCTGGTGCCGCCCCGAAGGCCACGCGGAAATATCGGATGCGCAGGTTGGCATTGGTCACGCTTTCCGCAATCAGCGCCATTTCCGGGCTGTCAGCCATTCCGGAAAGCTGCAAAAGCTCAACACCATTGCCGATCGCCCCCAAAGGGCTGATAAGGTCGTGGCAGATGCGGGAACCGATAAGCGCCGTCAGGTCGCGGTTATGTCGTGTCATGGGGTCGCCTTGAATAGGAGGACAGGATGGGAATGGGATCATTGCTGGAGCCGGGCATGCTGGTGCGTCACCCCGAGAAACCCGATTGGGGTCTGGGACAGGTGCAGTCCAATATCGGGGGCAAGATCACGGTGAATTTCGAACATGCCGGAAAACAGGTTATCCTGTCGGATCTGGTGGATCTCATGCCTGTGTTTGAACCTCCGCATTCAACCTGAAGCAACCTGCTTGCTTCTTTTGCAACCATAGGAAGTGTCCCGTCCGGTTGCAAACCCGAAACCATCGCCATAGAAGCCCAGCGAGGTTAGCAAAGTGTTAATGACGATGCCCCAGCCCGATTTTCTTTTGCGACTGGCCCGGGACGAGGCCGATCTGATTGCCGCCCTACGTCTGCGCTATGAGGTGTTTGTTGAAGAACTGGGCGGCGATGGCGCTTTGGTGGACCATGACGCGCGGCTGGAACGGGATGCTTTCGACCCGCATTTCGATCACCTGATCCTGTTCGATCAGGCACGGGCGGGCTGTCCCGCCGTGGGGGTTTATCGGTTGTTGCGCAGCGACATGCTGTCGGACGCGCCCGGCGGAGTGGACCGGTTCTATTCGGAAGACGAATATGATCTGAGCGTGCTGAAACACTCGGGCCGCAGATTGCTGGAACTGGGACGCTCGTGTCTGCATCGCGACTATCGCGGGGGAAGCGCGATGATGGTCATGTGGGCAGGTCTTGCCGACTATGTCGACCTGCACCAAATCGACCTCATGTTCGGTGTGGCCTCGTTCCACGGGACCGATATCGACGCATTGAAAGCCCCCTTGTCCCTGCTGCACCACCGTCATCTTGCGCCGCCAGAGTTGCGGGTGCGGGCGCGACCGGCACATTACCAGCCCATGGATTTGATGGACGAGGATCAGATCGACCGCCCCGCCGCGATGCGGGCTGTGCCAGCCCTGATCAAGGCCTATCTGAGACTGGGAGGGGTCGTCGGCGACGGGGCCTATGTCGACCACGCCTTCAACACCACCGATGTCTGCCTGATCATGGACACCAAACGAATGAGCCAGACGCACAAGGCGATCTATGCCGGGGGCGGGCGCAGATGACGGCCCTGTGGCAGGATGAACCAGAGCCGCACGTGTCTCACCCAAGCGGTCTGGACTGGGTCAGGGTCGTTCTGCGCGGTCTGCCGCTGGCCGTTTTGGTCTTTGGCGGGCTGGCCGTCCTGCTTCTGGTGCGACTGGTCGAGAGACCGTTGTTCGGCCTCCGGCGCCCGTTGACACCGCATATCACCCAGATCGTCTGTCGCACGGCATTCGTGATCCTGGGCATTCCCTATGCGACGACCGGCACCCCGATGCGCGAAAACGGGGCGGTGGTGTCAAACCACGCCGGTTGGCTGGACATTTTTGCGCTGAACGCCCGAAAACGTGTTTATTTCGTCTCGAAATCCGAAGTGGCCGGCTGGCCGGGTATTGGTTGGCTGGCGCGCGCGACCGGAACGGTGTTCATCAATCGCGACCGGCGCGAGGCCAAAGGGCAGATCAAGGTGTTTCGGGATCGTCTGTCTGTCGGGCACAAGCTGTTGTTCTTTCCCGAAGGCACATCCAGCGACTCGCGCCGCATTTTGCCTTTCAAATCAACGCTGTTCGCGGCTTTTTTCGCGGACGAGCTGCGCGATTTCATGTGGGTGCAACCGGTGACATTGCGCTATATCCCCCCCACCGGTGCCGATCCGCGTTTCTATGGCTGGTGGGGCGATATGGAGTTTGCGCCACATCTGCTGCAGACGCTGGCCGCGCCCCGGCAAGGGCGGGTCGAGGTGGTCTATCACCCACCGGTCAAGGTGTCGGATTTCGACAGCCGCAAGGCGCTGGCCGCCCATTGCGAGGCGGCGGTGCGTGCAGGTCTGGGCGATCTGGATGTCGAGGCGTCTTAGCCCCTCATCGCGTCCAGCAGACGCCCCAGCGTGGCCGAGGGGTCGTCGGTGCGCCAGATCTCTTCACCGATGGCGAAGAAATCGGTGACGGGGGTCAAGGCACGGATCGTGTCCTCGTCCAGTGCGCCTTCGGCCACCACGGGCACTTCGATCATCTCGCTCCACCATCCGAAAAGATCGCGATCGGCGCGGCTTCCATCGCCCAGCGGCGTGGTGCCGGCCGGGCCGAAGCTGACATAATCCGCGCCCATTTCACCCGCCGACATCCCGTCATGACGCGAGGCCCCGCAAAAGGCGCCGACGATGGCATCCGCGCCCAGTTCGTCGCGCGTTTTGCGCACCCGGCGCGCGCCATCGCCCAGATGCACGCCGTCCAGCCCCAACCGTTCAACCATCAACACGTGGTCGGCAATCACGATGGGCACGTCGCGGGCATGTGCGACCTCGCGGCAGGCGTCGGCGGCGCGGGTGATGCGATCTTCGTCCGCGGTCGCCAGCGTCAGCCGCAGGCAGGCTGTCGCGTGCGCATCCAGAACCCGTGCCAGCTGGTCGAGAAAGCGAGACAATTCGAAATCGGGCGGTGTCACCAGATAAAGCTGGGGAAGTTCCAATTCGGTCTCGGCCATCGCGTGCGGTCCTCTTCATCGGGTGTTTGCAGCTTCATAGACGACCTGCGCGTCTTTGCAAGCACGAGGGTGGCGCGAGGTTGGACCGGGTCATTTCGGGGGCAGGGTGGTCACATAGTCAAGGGCAAGTTCAAGCAGTTTCGCACGGGTGCCGTCGTCTGCCACCGCTGCGGGACCTGCGTCGATGAAGCCGCCCATCCGGCGTCCAGTGAAGGCCATCGGCTGGGCACCCGGCAGGGCCAGCGCCGCCGCTTCGTTCTTTTTTCCGACGCGATACATCGCGCCGTCCTTGTGCACCCCGCACAGCATGTTGCCATTCAGCATGAAGGCGATACCGCCGAACATGCGCCGTTCGGCAAGCCCGTCCAGATCTTGCAGATCCTGCCTGAGAAGCTCCAAGGTTCCTTCGTCAAACGCCATTTCAATGCCCCTGCTTGCCCTGATCCTGCGGTCAGCGTATCACGCCGCCAGACAAAGGAAAGGATCGGTCTTGGCGGATCAGAGGACGGACAATTTGGGCCCGCAACCAGAGATCGTGCTGGTGCGCCCGCAGATGGGCGAAAACATCGGGGCGGCGGCGCGTGCGATGCTGAATTTCGGGCTGGAGCGGATGCGGATCATTTCCCCGCGCGATGGGTGGCCGAACCCGTCGGCGGTGGCGATGGCGTCAGGCGCGGGCCGTGTTCTGGATGCCGCCGGGGTGTACGACACGCTGGCCGAAGGGGTGGGCGATTGCGACTATGTCTATGCGACCACTGCGCGGTCGCGCGATCTGGCGAAACCGATCTTCAGCCCCGAACGCGCGATGGAAGAGGCACGCGCGATGCAGACGGTGGGCAAGAAGGTTGCAGTTCTGTTCGGGCCAGAGCGCACAGGGCTGGAAAATGACGAGGTGGCACGCGCCAACGCGATCATCTCGGTGCCGGTCAATCCGGGGTTTGCGTCGCTCAACCTGGCGCAATGCGTGTTGCTGACGGCCTATGAATGGCGTCGCCAGACCTCCGAGGTGAACCACGAAATGATGGAATGGGCAGGATCGGACCGCGCGCAGGCCATCGAGATCGAGAAACTGGCCCAGCATTATGAGGTGCGGCTGGATGAAGCCGGGTTCTTCTTTCCGCCCACCAAAGCACCGGTGATGAAAACGACGCTCAGGAATATGTGGAGCCGGATGCCGATGACCCGCGCGGATGTGCAGATCTTCCACGGCATTCTGCGCCAGCTTTTGCGCGGCAAGCAGGAGTGATCAGGCCTTTCGCGTGGCGGCCACAACCCAGATGACAGCCAGACCCAGCGAACCGACGGCATTCAGGTTGGCCATGGTCAGGCCGAACATCTCCCACGGAATCTCGTCGCAGCGGATCAGGGGGGCGTCGTTGATCTTCGACAACAGGTCTTCGACCGACAGATCCGCGACACCGCCGCCGGAACAGGCTGCCGGACCCTCCCACAGCTTGCGTTCCACGCCCGAGTGATAAAACCCCAGCGCCGAGGTGGTCGCGGCGGCCAATGCCCCCAGCCAGGCCAGCGCCCGTTGTTTGCTGGCCAATGCCGCGCCCCCGATCACGATGGCGGCGGCATGGGGCCAGCGTTGCCACAGGCACAGTTTGCACGGTGCATAGCCAAGCGCCTGAAAGACGAACGCGCCGCCAAGGATCAGCGCCGACGAGACGGCGGCAAGGGCGATAAGCTGCGCGGTTGAGAAGCGGTCGAGAAGTTTCATAGGTATTTCACCATATAGAAGCCGCCAAGCAGGATCACGACGAACAGGATGAACATCAGGCCCAATCGGCGCTCGATGAAGTCACGAATGGGGGCGCCGAATTTCCACAGAAGTGCCGCCACGATGAAAAACCGCAGACCCCGCGCGATGAAGCTGGCCACCATGAAGACCCCGAAATTCAGCCCCGTCGATCCCGACAGGATCGTGATCACCTTGTACGGGAAGGGCGTCACTCCAGCGATCAGCACCGCCCAGGCACCCCACTGGTTGTAGGTGTCCGCGAAATGGCCGAACTCGTCCGTTTTGCCATAGAACTCCAGCACCGGATGACCCACGCTTTCATAAAGCCCCCAGCCGATGAAATAGCCGAATGCGCCGCCGATCACCGATGCGATCAGAGCGATCCCGGCGATGGAAAAGGCGCGTGAGGGGCGGGCGATGATCATGGGGATCATCAGGACATCGGGGGGGATCGGAAAGACCGAGCTTTCCAGAAACGACACCACCGCCAGCGCCCAAAGCGCGTGGCGTGTATCGGCCAGTCCCATCGTCCAGTCGTAAAGGCGCCTGATCATCTTCTTGCCCCGTGTTTTCGTTCACGAACCATGCGGCGTGGTCAAGGTCAAGGGACGTGTATGGTATCTTGTCTTGATAGACGCCGAATGACCGGTAAACTCCTTGTGGAACCGATGTGTCTTTTGGGCGTTTTACGTAACGAGTGGACGGAGGGATATACTCATGAAATGGCGTGGCCGGCGCGGAAGCCGAAACATTGAAGACCGGCGCGGTATGGGCGGCACGGCGCAGGTCGGCGGGCTGGGGCTGTTGGCCGTGGTTGCCATTGGATACTTTCTTGGGGTCGATCTGACGCCGTTTCTGCAAGGCGGCGGCGCGCTGGCGCCGACCGGGGGCGGCGAGATCACCGAAGCCGACAGGCAGGAAGGCGAGTTCGTCTCGGTCACACTGGCCGACACCGAAGAGGTTTGGGACGATCTGTTCCGCACACAGGTGGGCGAACGCTATAATCCCGTGACGCTTGTTCTTTACAAAGGGGTGACGCAAAGCCCCTGCGGCGGGGCGTCGGGCGCGACCGGGCCGTTCTATTGCCCCGGGGATCGCAAGGTCTATCTGGACACGGCGTTTTTCACGACTCTGTCACGTCAGTTGGGCGCGCATGGCGATTTCGCCGCGGCCTATGTCGTGGCGCATGAGGTGGCACATCACGTTCAGAACGAACTGGGCATTCTGGGGCAGGCCAATTCGATCCGCCAACAGGTCAGCGAGGCCGAATCCAACGCGATGTCGGTGCGGATCGAGCTTCAGGCCGATTGCTATTCCGGCATTTGGGCACGCGAGGCGCAGGCGCGGTTCGGCACGTTGGAGCGGGGCGACATCGCCGAGGCGATCAACGCCGCCCGACAGATTGGCGACGATACCCTGCAAGCCAGCGCAGGTCGTGTGCCGATGCCGCACACGTTCACCCATGGCACGTCCGAACAGCGCCAAAACTGGTTCTTGCGTGGCTATGAAAGTGGTGACATGCGCAGTTGCGATACGTTCTCGGTCGACCGGCTGTAAGGCAGTGATTCTTTTTTGTCCGGTTCAGAATCTGAACCAGCGGGCCGGGGGGACGCTGGGAACTTTCTTTATTTCATGCGTTAAGTAACGGAAAAACCTACGTGTTTATAAGGTTGTTGCGACCGCAACGAGTTTTGTTTACGAATCTTGCAGCGACAGGATCACAAACAAACCCGACCGCGCAGTCGATAATTCTTGCGTGACGGCAAAGAGCCTGTTTTTAATTGATCATCGGTCGGGCGGGACACGTCCGGCACAGATCAGACACAGATCGCGTTTGGGAGGAAGCGACATGAAATTCACACTGAAAACTGCTTTTGTCGGCGTTGTTGCGCTGGGGCTGACTGCCGGGGCCAGCGTGGCGCAAGAGGTCACGCTGCGCTGCCAGCATTTTCTGCCGCCGAAAGGGTCCACACCGCTGTACTTCATGACGCCCTGGGCCGAGAAGGTAGAGAAAGAATCCGGTGGACGGATCAAGGTCGAGCTGTATCCGGCCATGCAACTGGGCGGCAAGCCTCAGGCGCTTTACGACCAGATCCGCGACGGCGTGATTGATTGCGGCTGGGCGCTGCCCGCCTATACGCCGGGCCGGTTCCCCGAAGCCGAAGCCTTTGAACTGCCCTTTATGACCAGCCGCGATGCCGAGGCATCGTCGAAAGCTGCGTGGGAGTTCTCGGAAAAATACCTGATGGAACGTATGGGGGACGTCAAACTGCTGGCAACCCATGTTCATGGTCCCGGGATTGTCCATAAGAAGGGCGAACCTGTCATGGCGCTGGAGGACTTCCAGGGCTTGAAACTGCGCGGCCCGTCGCGTCAGGCCAATGCATTGCTTGAGACGCTCGGCGCATCACCTGTCGGGATGCCTATGCCGACCTTCCCCGAATCTCTGTCCAAAGGCGTCGTGGATGGGGGCGTGACACCCTGGGAAATCGTGCCGCCGCTGAAGCTGCATGAGCTGGCTGACAGCCACACGGAATTCCCCGGTGATCGTTCGCTTTACAACACGTTCTTCATCTGGGCGATGAACAAGGACACCTATGCAAACCTGCCCGATGACCTGAAGGCGGTGATCGATGCCAACTCGGGGCTTGAGACCTCGGGCTGGGCCGGTGCCTCTTTTGACAAAGGTGACGTGATCGGGCGCGAAATCGTGGCGGAATCGGGCAACAACATTCACCAGCTCGATCCTGCTGTCGTTGCCGAAATCCGTGCTCTGGGGGACAAGCAAACGGAAGCCTGGGCCGCGGACATGACGTCGAAGGGTCTGGACGGTGAAGGCATGGTGGCCATGGCCAAAGAGCTGGTCGCGAAATATTCCGACAACTGATCGTTGAGGGACGTGGCTTCGGGCAACCAGGCGTGCCCGAAGCCTTTTTATGTGCGCAGGCAATGTTCAACTGCGCATCACCGGATGAAGGGGGCAGTCGTGGCAATCGCAAAGACAGCGCAGGTGCGGGTGGGTCGCATTATGGAATTTGCCAGCCGCTGGATGGCGTATTCCGGTGGGGCAATTCTGGTCGCGATCGCACTGACAACGGTGGTCTCGATCATCGGTCGGACGCTTTCGGGCTTTGGTCTTAGCCCTGTCAAAGGCGACTATGAGATTGTTGAAATGGGATGTGCCGTCGCGGTTTTCGCATTCATGCCATGGTGTCAGTTGAAACGCGGTCATGTGACCGTTGATATATTCATTTCCAAGCTGCCGGACAGGATGCAGGCGATCCTTGGCCTGATTGGTGATCTGTTCCTGACAGGGGCGGCGTTTATCATTCTGTGGCGGTTGTGGCTGGGGTTTGGCGAGAAATTTCCCTTCGGCTCGGAAGGGCTGCGCTCAGCACTTGGTATGGGTGACAAACCCTTCTTTCCAGAAAGCACCTATGAGCTTGAGATCCCGCTTTGGATCCCCTTCGGCCTGTGCCTGATCGGCGCAGCCTTTTTCCTGATCGTTGCGGCATATTCAGTCTGGCGGTCCTTCAACTGGGTGCTTGATGGCAAGGAGCAGCGGGTATGACCGGAATAGAACTGGCGATCGTCGCCTTTGCCCTGATGCTGCTGGCCATCTTCCTGCGCCTGCCGATTGGGTTGGCGATGGGGCTGACGGGATTTTTTGGCATCTGGTACATGATGGGACACCCGTCAGTGACGCTGAGCCAGCTCAAGACGCTGTCATACGACACGTTCTCAAGCTATTCGCTGTCCATTGTACCGCTGTTTTTGCTGATGGGACAGTTTGCCACCAAGTCCGGCATGTCCGGCGCCTTGTTCGAGGCCGCATCCGATTGGCTGGGACACCGCAAAGGCGGTGTTGCCATGGCCGCTGTCGGGGCCTGTGCAGGCTTTGGCGCGGTGTGTGGCTCGTCGCTCGCGACGGCCTCCACGATGGGGCAGGTGGCCTTGCCCGAGATGCGCAAGCGGGGCTATTCCGACGCCCTGTCGACCGGGGTTCTGGCCGCCGGCGGCACGTTGGGCATCCTGATCCCGCCTTCGGTCATTCTGGTGATCTATGCGATCCTGACCGAGCAGAACATCGTGAAGATGTTCATCGCCGCGCTGGTTCCCGGCATCCTTGCGGCGCTGGGTTACATGCTGACCGTTGCGGTCATGGTGCGGATCAATCCCGACAGCGCCACGACCGCCGAGCGTATGCCTTACGCGCATCGATTCCGGACGTTGCTGTCGATCTGGCCGGTCGTTGTGATTTTTGGGCTGGTGATGGGCGGGATCGCTGCCGACTGGAACTGGATGAAACCCGGGGTGCAGGCGCTGTTCACGCCAACCGAAGGCGCTGCCGTCGGTGCGGTGGCGACCGGGCTTTATGGCGTGATGACCGGCGGGCTGACCTGGAAAGGGTTTCTGGACAGCATCCTGTCGACCGCGCAGGCCACCGCGATGATCTTTTTCATCGTGCTGGGCGCGCAGATTTTCAACTCGTTCCTAGCCTTTACGCAAGCCCCGCAAATGCTGGCCGAATGGGTGTCGACACAGGGATATGCGCCGCTGGTGGTGCTGGCCATGATGCTTGTCGCCTATCTGATCTTCGGCTGCGTGATGGACAGCTTGTCGATGATCCTTCTGACCATCCCGATCTTCTATCCGATCATCGAAGTACTGGATTTCGGCCTGACCCCGGAAGAGGCGGGCATCTGGTTCGGCATCCTGGCCCTGATCGTGGTCGAGGTCGGGTTGATCACGCCACCCGTCGGGATGAACCTGTTCATCATCAACTCGATGGCGCGCGACATTCCGATGTCGGCGACCTATCGCGGGGTGGCGCCCTTCGTGGTGTCCGACCTGATCCGCGTGGTGATCCTGGTGGCTTTTCCGGGCATCACGCTGTGGCTGGTGGGGGTGATGTTCTAGGCGGATAAAATCGCCACGGTTGGGGCAAATCCTCGTTGACCTTGCCCCGGCGCTTGGGTAATCCCAACCCAGTGCCCAAGTGGCGGAATGGTAGACGCAGGGGATTCAAAATCCCCCGCCTTCACGGGCGTGAGAGTTCGAGTCTCTCCTTGGGCACCACTCCGACGTCAGTTTGAACCGTCGTCAAATGGCGTGTGGTTTGGCGATCTGTCGCAAAGGACGGACCCATGGAAAAAGACCCCCGAAACCTTGCCGCCGACCTTCTGCATCTGCGCGGGCAGGGGTTGTCGAAAGGGGATCCGGTGGCGCTGCCGCTTGTGTCCAGTTCGATGTTCCACCTGCCCGGTGACCCGGACGCGGTGGCGTCTTATGGGCGGGTCGATAATCCGACCTGGCAGGCGCTGGAACACAGTCTTGCCGTATTGGAAGACGCGCCCTGCGTGGCTTTTCCGTCGGGTATGGCGGCGATTTCAGCCGCCCTTTTTGCCACGCTGACGGCCGGGCAGACGCTGCTCATCCCATCGGACGGGTATTACGTCACCCGCCTGTTGTCGACGCGGTTCCTGTCGCAACTGGGGGTCAGGGTGATCCAGCGTCCCACAGTTCGCTTTTCCGAGGGCGGGTTTGACGGCATCGACGTGGTGTTCATCGAAAGCCCCTCCAATCCGGGTCTGGACCTGTGCGACATCGCAGCGATTGCGGAAAAAGTGCGCGCGGAGGAAGGGATCACCATCGTGGACAACACCACCATGACACCTTTCGGCCAGCGCCCGCTGGCGCTGGGGGCTGATCTGGTGGTGTCCTCGGACACCAAGGCACCCGGCGGACATTCGGATGTGTTGATGGGGCATGTCGCCACGCGTGATGCCGCATTGCTCGAAGCGGTGCTGGACTGGCGCAAGATCTCGGGCGCGATCCCGTCTGCCCATGCGGCGTGGCTTCTGCATCGTGGGTTGGAAACGCTTGAGGTGCGGTTTGATCGCATGTGCCAATCGGCCCAGACCATTGCCCAGGCGCTAGAGGGGCACAAGGCTGTGCAAGCGATCCGTTATCCGGGGCTGGCCGGTGATCCCGCGCATGTTCTTGCCAAGCGGCAGATGCTGCGCTTCGGCTTTCTGATCGGCCTGACGCTGGCCGACAAGGATCAGGCCGAGGCGTTCATCACCGCCAGCCGCTATTTGCGTCCCGCGACGTCATTCGGCGGCGTGCACAGTTCAGCCGAGCGTCGGATCCGGTGGGGCGATGATGTGGCCGAGGGGTTCGTGCGGCTGTCGGTTGGCTGCGAGCCGGTTGACCCGCTTCTGGATGACCTGTTGTCGTCGTTGGACAATCTGGCCTGATACCCTGCCTTTTGCGGGAAAAGTCCCCCGATGGAATCATTGGACAACCGGAAAACGCGCAGCGACCTCGGCCCGACAACCCCAGATAGAGAAGTGTGGCAGGGCAAGGGCACGAAACCGCAGATTTTACCCGTAATGGGTGAAAACATTGGAAAAAATCGAGGATATCTTCATATTTTGGGCGCAAATTGCTATTAACAAAGTCATGTCGGACGGGTGTCCGACGCGTATGTAAAGGTTTCAAAGTTGAGCTTGCGTGATATCAGGGTGCAGGAAAACACGCCGATCCATTGGGCCGGGTTTTCGCCAATTTCACCGACACACGATCCGTTACGGGGGCGTCACTCGCGCGGGGGCATTGCGTCCTCGGGGCTGTCGGCCCATACGCGGGTCGAAACCCTGCGCGGGCCTGTGCATGCCCGTGACCTGCAGATCGGCGATCAGGTCAAGACCCATCGGGGCGGCTATGCGACCCTGCGCTGGGTTGGCACTTCGCGACTGTCTGATCAGGGCGATCCCCCGATGCGCCGCACCTCGTTCGATGGCCGCGAAAGCACGTCCCTTGTGACGCCGGATCAACTGGTGCTGATCACGCACCAGCAAAATGAACTCCTGTTTGGCGCGGCCGAAGTGCTGTGCAGCGCACGCGACCTTGCGGCGGTTGGGCTGTTCACACCGGATGAAACGGTCAATCCGACCTTCGTGCATGTGCTGTTCGACACCTATGAACTGCTGCATTGCGGTGATGACTGGGTTGAAAGCCTGCGGCCCGACATGGATCGTATCCGGACTGCTGACGCGGATACGGCGGATGAGATCCTGACCCACCTGCCCAAGCTGGCCAGCCATCAGGCGCGCGCGGCCTATGTGCGCACGCGCCCCATTCTCGATGAACGCGAGGTTTCGCTTCTGTTCGCATGACGGCAGCGGCCGGACTGGTCAGGACGGTGCTGAACGATCTAGCCACTCCTGCCAATCGGAAGGTGTATCGACATCAAACCGCGCGTGATCGGCGGGCAGGGGGATAAGGCGGGTGGGCAAATCTGCGATGACATGGTGCGCGCCCTGATCCCCTTCCAACGCGGACAAACGACCCAAAAACCGTGCCGGGATCAACACGGGATGGCCGGGTGCGTTGTCCTGCGTGGCGCCGCGCAGGATCCGGTCCGGGTCGAAACCGTCAGACAGACTCATCAGATCATCAAGTGTCAGGGCGGGCATATCTGCCAGCAGCACCAACACGCCGTCCAGCCCCTTTGGCAAAGACCCGATGGCGTGCGCCAGACTGTGCCCCATTCCCCGACCCGCATCCGGGCAGGGCAGTGGCGTGGCCAGGCTCTGCCGTACGAGGGTCAGACGGGTAGGCGATCGCGCGGGCAAGGCGACGAATACCCCATGGCCCGTGGCGAGGGCCGTGCTGATCCGTTTGGCAAGCAGCGACACCCCGTCATGCCCGCGCAGCATCAGCTTGTCCCGCCCCATCCGCCGTGACCGGCCCGCAGCCAGGATCAGGATGGCAAGGGATGGAGCGCGGGACATGACCTCACTTCTCGGGGATCAGGCCCTGTGGACTGAAACGCAGGACCAGAAGCAGAATGATCCCCATCGAGAACAGGCGCATATGGGCCGCCGAATCCAGCAGATGCGTTTTCAACGCCGACCCATCCGCCATGCCGGCTGTCACCATCGACATCAGCCAGTTGCCAATCGGTTCGACCTGGATCCAGAAGAACCAGATCACGAACGCCCCCAGCACGGATCCCAGGTTGTTGCCCGACCCGCCGACAATGACCATCACCCAGATCAGGAATGTATAGCGCAGCGGCTGATAGGTTCCGGGCGTCAACTGCCCGTCCAGCGTGGTCATCATCGCGCCTGCCAATCCGCACAGGGCCGAGCCGAGCACGAAGATCTGCAAATGGCGGCGGGTCACGTCCTTGCCCATCGCCTGTGCCGCGACCTCGTTGTCGCGAATGGCGCGCATCATGCGCCCCCACGGGGATTTCAGCGACAGTTGCGCCAGGATCACCAGAACCAGCAGCACCGCCGTAAACAGCAGTGAATAGGACAGCTTCACCGCCAGCGTCGAGGCCGTCGTGGTGTCCAGCCCAAGGGTTGCCGCCCGCTCTGCAAAGCCCGCGCTTTGTTGCAGGTCGACCTCATACGGGACGGGGCGGGGCAGGCCGATCACGTTCTTCACACCGCGCGCCAGCCAGTCCTCGTTCTTCACCACCGCCAGAATGATCTCGGCGATGCCGAGCGTGGCAATCGCCAGATAGTCCGAGCGCAGGCCCAGTGCGGTCTTGCCCACAAGCCATGCGGCGCCCGCCGCCAGAAGCCCCCCCACCGGCCAGGCCAGCAGCGTCATATAGCCATGGGCGCGGTAATTGTCGGGCCCGCCGGGATTCAGGCCACCCAGATACCCGGTCTGGGCCGGATTGATCGCCTCGACCCCGGCGACGCCCGCGTCAAAGATCCAGCGGAACACGAAAAAGCCGACGACGAGTGTCGCAAACATGGTCAGGCCACGCAGGCGTCCCTGCGCCATGGTTTTGTATTGCCAGACCATCAGCATGATGGTCGCAGCCCCCATCACAAGCCCCGCGACGATGCGAAACCCGCCCGCACCCCAGGCCCCCGGTGTGGGGGGCATGGCCACCAATACCGTGGCCAGCCCGCCCAGGGCCACAAAGCCCATGATCCCGACGTTGAACAAGCCCGCATAGCCCCATTGCAGGTTCACGCCCAGGGCCATCACGGCGGATATCAGCGCCATGTTCAGGATGGTGATGGACGAGTTCCAACTGCCTGAAAAGATCCAGGCCTGTGTCGAACCCTCCAGGATGAACAGAAGCGCCACCAGCGCGAACATTAGCGGAGTGCGAAGCGATTGGCTCATACCGATTGCCCCTTGAAAAGACCGGTGGGTTTGAACAGCAAGACGATGATCAGGATCACGAAGCTGACCGCGAATTTGTAATCTGTGGACATCAATTGCACGAGGCCCGAGGGCTCAAGGCTGTCCGGCAGCAGGTATGTGGCGACCTTCTTCCAGGCATAGGTCACGGTGACCTCGGAAAAGGCGATGACGAAACCGCCGGCGATGGCCCCCAGCGGGCTGCCCAGCCCGCCGACGATGGCCGAGGCGAAGATCGGCAGCAGAAGCTGGAAATAGGTGAACGGTTTGAAGGTCTTGTCCAGACCGTAAAGCGTGCCTGCGATGGTGATCAGGCCGGCCACGATGATCCATGTGATCATCACCACTCGCTCGGGATTGATGCCGGACAGCAGCGCCAGATCTTCGTTATCCGAAAAGGCGCGCATGGATTTGCCGGTGCGTGTCCTGTTCAGAAACCAAAACAGCGCGGCCACGACGATGACGGCGGTGACGATGGTCAACCCCTGGCTGGTTTTGAAGGCCAGCCCTTCATCCAGTCCGGTCATGGTCTTGAAATCACGCGCGCTGATGATGAACCGCGCGCCATCTGCAAAGCGCTGATCATCCGGGCCAATGATGAAGCGGACCACGCCATTCATGATGAACATCACCCCCATCGAGGCCATGACAAAGACGATGGGTTTGGCTTTGACCCGGCGATAGAAACGATAGACGACCCGGTCAGTGGCCAACAGCATCAGCGCGGTGCCGACAATACCGAAGGGCAGCGCCAGAAGGGCGGTGGGCAGTGGGTCGATCGACACGCCCATCGACTGAAACCACCATGTCACAAGGATCGTCACCATCGCCCCGAACGCCATGCTGTCACCATGCGCGAAGTTCGAGAATCGCAGGATGCCGTAAATCAGCGTGACGCCCAGCGCCCCCAGCGCCAACTGGCTGCCATAGGCCATCGCGGGGATCACGACGAAGTTGAGAAGTGCCACAACGGCATTCAGAAAATCCATCAGAACTCTCCCTCGCATGTGCCCAGATAGGTGATTGCCGTTGGCCCGTCATTGGAATGAGCGGTGAAGCGTGCCGTGTCGCCATTGCGTGACAGCAGGTATTCCGCACCTTCACCGGTGGCAAAAACGGTGATCAGCGGGGCATCCCGTTTCACGCCCACCACGGTCAGATCGCCGAAATCGGTGACGAGCTTGGAGTCGTCCAGTTCCGCTGTCAGCGCGAAGCTCGTGTCCTGACAGGCCTCTGTCTCGTAACATTCCATGGTGAACGCGCAGGTTTGGGCGAGGGCGGGCAGGGCGACAAAGCTGGTCGCGGCCACCACGAAAACATCTTTCAGCATCCTCATCCCCCCAGAAACGACCGGCGCACGTCGGGGTCGGCCAGCAGCTCTTTGCCAGATCCGGTATGCGCGTTGGCGCCCTGCACCAGCACATAGCCTTTATCTGCAATCTCAAGGGCTTGTCGGGCGTTCTGTTCGACCATCAGGATGGAAATGCCGGTGCGCGCCACTTCGATGATCCGGTCAAACAGCTCGTCCATCACGATGGGGCTGACGCCCGCGGTGGGTTCATCCAGCATCAGAACCTTGGGCTTGGTCATCAGGGCGCGCCCCACGGCCACCTGCTGCCGCTGACCACCCGACAGCTCGCCTGCCGCCTGATTGCGCTTTTCATGCAGGATCGGGAACAACTCATAGACCTGATCCATGGTGCCGGAAATGTCGTCCTCGCGGATGAAGGCGCCCATTTCGAGGTTTTCCTTCACCGTCATCGAGGTGAAGATATTCTGCGTCTGCGGCACAAACCCCATGCCCTTATGGACACGCGCCTGCGGGGACAGGTCTGTGATGTCCTCGCCATCCAGCCGGACCGAGCCCTGGCGCAGGTTCAGCATCCCGAACACGGCCTTCATGCCGGTGGATTTGCCCGCGCCATTGGGGCCGACGATCACCGCAATCTCGCCCTTGTCGACGGCAATGGTGCAATCATGCAGGATGTCCGGGCCGTTCTTGCCATAGCCGCCGGTCATGCTGTCGCCGATCAGAAAGGCATCGCCCGTGTGCATCTGGTGCCCGGTGCCCGAGCTTGGGGTCAGCGTACCCTGACCCTTGGGATTGACGATCGAGGCATCCTTGTTGCCCCGCGCGTCCTGATAGGGGTTCCCGCTCATGCGCCCACTTTGTCCTTGTTTTTCAATCCGGTGCCCAGATAGGCCTCGATCACATGCTCGTTGGCCTTGATCTCGTCCAACGTGCCTTCGGCCAGCACCTTGCCTTCTGCCATGCAGATTACCGGGTCGCACAGACGTTCGATAAAATCCATGTCGTGTTCGATCACGACGAATGTATAGCCGCGTTCTTCGTTCAGGCGTTTGATGGCGTCGGCGATGGTGTAAAGCAGGGTGCGGTTCACGCCTGCGCCGACCTCGTCCAGAAAGACGATCCGCGCGTCGACCATCATCGTGCGGCCCAGTTCCAGCAGCTTTTTCTGACCACCCGAGATCTCGCCCGCCCGCAGGTCCGCGATATGGGAAATGGTCAGAAATTCAAGCACTTCATCGGCCTTGGCACGCAGGGCGCGTTCTTCGTCGGCGATCCGTTTGCGGCCAAACCATGTGTTCCAGAGCTGTTCGCCCGACTGACCGCCCGGCACCATCATCAGGTTTTCGCGACAGGTCATCGACCCGAATTCATGCGCGATCTGGAAGGTGCGCAGAAGCCCCTTGTGAAACAGCTCGTGCGGCGGCAGGCCTGTGATGTCCTCGCCCGCCATTGTGATGCGGCCCGAGGTCGGGGGCAGCACGCCGGCAATCACGTTGAACAATGTCGTTTTGCCCGCGCCGTTTGGTCCGATCAATCCCGTGATCGAGCGTTCCTCGATCCGCATCGTGGCGCCGTCCACCGCGTGAAAACCGCCGAAATGCTTGTGAACGTCTTCGATGACGATCATGTCTGTCCCCTCTCGCAACCGGAAGTAGGCCGCTTTTCTTACCAAAACAGCCCGGACGTGATCCGGGCTGTTTCGTTGTTCATGCAAGGTCGATTAGTGGAATTTCACCGCCTCGATGGCGCCGCCCTTGATCTCGATCTCGCGATAGCTGCCGCCGCTTTCACCGGGGCCGATCAGTTCTACGTCGGAACCGCCGACATAGTCGATGTCACCGCCACCGGCGAGGATCTCAAGCGCCTTGCCCAGTTCGCCCGGTCCGATGGGTTCACCGGGGGCGTTGGCCACCATGGTCACAGCTTCCGCGACAGCCGCGCCGTCGGTCGATCCGGCCGCCTGCATGGCCAGAAGCAGAACAGCGGCGCTGTCATAGCCTTCCTTGGCATAGGGCGATGTGCCGTCGATCCCGGCCGCGGCCAGCATTTCTTCCAGCTTGCCCGCGCCGTCATTGGCCGAGCTGGGGTGTTGACCGAAGCTGCCGTCGATGTCACTGCCGAATTTCTGGGTCAGGATGTCCGACACCATGCCGTCGGGCAGGACGAACGTGTCAAACGCACCAGTGTCCAGCGCGCCCTGGATGATGCCCGAACCGCCCTGGTCCGAATACCCGGCAACGACAAGCGCCTGACCACCGGCAGAGGCCAGCGCGCCCACCTCGGCGGAATAGTCGGCCTTGCCTTCCTCGTGGGCGGCATTGATGGTCACTGTGCCACCGGCTGCTTCGAAAGCAGCCGCGAAGCTGTCGGCCAGACCTTTGCCATAGTCGTTGTTGGTATAGGTCACGGCCACTTCGTTGATGCCGCGGCTGGTGATGATGTCGGCCATGATTTCACCCTGACGCGCATCCGACGGCGCCATGCGGAAGAACAGCCCGTTGTCCTCGATGGTCGACAGGCCCGGCGACGTGGCCGAGGGCGAGATCTGAACGATGCCGTTGGGCAGCGCCACGCTGGTCAGAACCGCGCCGGTCGCACCCGAACACATCGCGCCCACGATGCCGGCAACGCCGTCACCGGTGACCAGACGTTCAGCGGCGGCGGTGGCAGCGGCAGCATCGACACAGGTTGAATCACCGCGCACGGCGGTCACGGTGGACCCTTCCATGAACAGGCCCGAATCGTTGATCTCGGCAATCGCCAGTTCCGCACCGCCCGCGATATGCGGGGCCAGCGATTCAAGCGGGCCGGTAAAGCCCAGAAGCACGCCCACCTTGATGTCGTCTGCAAAGGCCGCGCCGCTCATCAATGCGCTGGCGGCGGTGGCCATAAGAATCTTTTTCATGTTTTTTCTCCCAGTTGGAAAATTCCGAAGCCGAGCCTAGGCAAGCCCATCGGAAAAGAAAAGGCCCAAGCGTGACCCACGCACAAAAAGGCGCCACGTCAAGCGGCAGCCCCCGGACGGGGCAGGGCATAATAGATGCTGTCGCACCATTCCCCGTTGACCTGCAACGTATTTTCGGCGTGCCCCGTCACCTGAAATCCCAACCCGTCCAGCAGCCGGGCCGAGGCGATGTTGCGCGGGTCGATTTCGGCAGTGATCCTGTCGATCCCCGGATGCCGGTCCCAGGCGGCACCCAAGACGGCCATAAGGGCTTCGCGCCCCAATCCCTTGCCCCAATGGTCGGGATGCAGGATGTATCCCAGTTCGGCAATCTGCCACAGACCCGCCTTGCCGATCACCCGGCCTTCATGCGCGACGACATATTCCAGCCCGGTGGCCCTGTGCGAGCGGATCATGCCGTCCAGCACCTGCTGCGTTTGGGAATGTTCGGTATGGGCCGGGTGGCTCCAGTAACGCATGGCGTCGGGGTGGGCGAAGACCGCGTGCAGATCGTCCAGATCGTCCTGTCGCGGGGCGCGCAGGCACAGCCGGTCGGTGCGGATCATGGCGCCACGCGCGTGGCGTGGCTGCCGCGTTCACGATACGGTGTCGTATCGTAATGCGACCGATAGCATTTCGAGAAATGCGAGGGGCTTGAGAAGCCGCAGGCCAGCGCCACGTTGATCACGCTCATATCCGTCTGCATCAGCAGGTTGCGCGCCTTTTGCAGACGCAACTCCATGTAATACCGCTTGGGCGAGCGGTTCAGGTACCGGCGAAACAGGCGTTCCAACTGCCGTGTGGACAGGCCCACATCAGCGGCCAGGATCGAAGGTGAAATCGGCTCTTCGATATTGGCTTCCATCTTCTGGATCACTTCGCTGAGCTTCGGATGCCGCACGCCGATCCGGGTGGGCACCGACAGGCGCTGGGTGTCGCGGTCGGTGCGGATCGAGGTGTAGATCTGTTGATCTGCGACGATGTTGGCGATGTCCTCGCCATGTTCATCCGCGATCAGTTTCAACATCAGGTCAATCGACGATGTGCCGCCCGCCGCCGTCATGATGTTGCCGTCGATCACGAAAACCCGCTTGGTCAGGTCGACCTCGTCAAAGGCTTCGGCAAAGCTGTCATGGTTTTCCCAATGGATCGTCGCGCGCTTGTCGTTCAGAAGCCCGGCCTTGGCGATCACATGGGCGGCGGTGCACAGGCCCGCGATCTTGACCCCGCGCCGGGCCTCGCGGCGCAACCAGTTCAGAAGTTTCGTCGTGCAATGGCTCTGCACATCGACGCCCGAGCAGATCACCACGCAGTCCTCACGCTTCAGCTCTACCAGGTCACTGTCCAGGTTGAATGAGGCGCCCGCCGATGACGTGATCGTCTGGCCGCCTTCACCCATCAGAACCCATTCGTACAACCGCCGCCCGGCAGCCCGGTTGGCGATGCGCAGCGCATCTATGGCGCCCGCGAAGCTGAGCAGGGTGAAGCCTTCGACCAACACGAAGACGAAACGGCGCGGGGCCGTCGTTGCGGGTGTTGGGTCTTTTGTCATCCGAGTCACCTCGTCCAAGAGGGGTTTTAATGTGGTTGCGGGGGACCACATCAGGTTTGCGCGCCTGCGACAAGGGTGAAACAACAGGGCGAAATCGCGCGGCGTCTGTCCTGAGAGGGGTCCATCGGGGCAGAGCGGTCTGCCAGAACAGTAAACCGACCCGTGCGTATTCCATAACGGTAATTGCACGTGACCGCCGACCGCGTTAGAAGATGGGCTTCACCCCGCACCTGCGGGAAACCATGCAAGACGGAGCAATGACATGACGCAGTGGGACAAGTCGGCCTGGCGCAAGAAGCCACGGGTGCAGATGCCTGACTATACCGATGCGGCCAAACTGGCCGAGGTCGAGGCACAGCTTGCGAAATATCCTCCGCTGGTCTTTGCGGGCGAAGCGATGCGCCTGCGCGCCCAGCTTGGCCGCGCCTCACGCGGAGAAGCGTTCCTGTTGCAGGGTGGGGATTGTGCCGAAAGTTTCTCGGATTTCTCGGCCGACGCGATCCGCGATACGTTCAAAGTGATGCTGCAAATGGCGATGGTGCTGACCTATGGCGCCAAGGTGCCGGTCATCAAGGTTGGCCGCATGGCCGGACAGTT
Source organism: Aliiroseovarius sp. S2029 (assembly GCF_023195575.1). NCBI lineage: Bacteria > Pseudomonadati > Pseudomonadota > Alphaproteobacteria > Rhodobacterales > Paracoccaceae > Aliiroseovarius > Aliiroseovarius sp. S2029. Next base: position 412,942 of record NZ_JALPQE010000003.1, on the reverse strand, counting down.
CGCCAAGCCGCGCTCGGCGCCGACCGAAACCGTCGGCGGGGTTGAACTGCCCAGCTATCGCGGTGACATCATCAACGAGCTCGATTTCTCTGAGGCAGCGCGCATTCCCGATCCGCAGAAGATGTTGCAGGCCTATACGCAAGCCGCAGCAACCCTGAACCTGCTGCGTGCTTTTTCGACCGGTGGTCTGGCGGATGTGCACAAGGTGCACAGCTGGACGCTGGGCTTCACTGAAAGCGACGAGGCCGAGAAATACCGTGAAATGGCCGAGCGTATTCAGGACACGCTGGATTTCATGCGCGCCGCCGGCGTCGACAGCGACCGGGCGCACACCTTGCAGACGGTCGATTTCTATACTTCGCACGAAGGGCTGCTGCTGGAATACGAAGAAGCGTTGACCCGCCTGGACGCGACCACCGGCAAGACGGTGGCAGGCTCGGGTCACATGCTGTGGATCGGCGACCGCACCCGCCAGCCCGATGGTGCGCATGTGGAGTTCTGCCGCGGTGTGGTGAACCCCATCGGCCTGAAATGCGGGCCGACCACAACGGCGGACGATCTGAAGGTTCTGATGGCCAAGCTGAACCCGAACAACGATGCCGGTCGTCTGACCCTGATCGCACGCTTCGGGGCAGGGAAGGTGGCCGAGCATTTGCCGCGCCTGATTCAGACCGTGAAAGACGAAGGCGCTAATGTCGTCTGGTCCTGCGATCCGATGCATGGCAACACGATCAAATCGGCAACAGGCTACAAAACCCGGCCCTTCGATTCCGTGCTGAAAGAGGTGCAGGAGTTCTTTGCCGTCCACAAAGCCGAGGGCACGATCCCCGGTGGTGTGCATTTCGAAATGACAGGCGCCGATGTGACAGAATGCACCGGCGGCGTGCGCGCCGTCACGGACGAGGATCTGTCGGACCGCTATCACACCGCCTGCGATCCGCGCCTCAATGCCAGCCAGTCTCTGGAACTGGCGTTTCTGGTGGCCGAGGAACTTTCCTCCATGCGCAGCGAGGATGCCGCCGCCATCAAAGCGGGCTGACTGTCTTGGCCGGATCCACACAACCGGATCAATCAAGGCCAGATCAAACAGAAAACCCCGGTCCAGGCGGCCGGGGTTTTTCGTGTCTTTTGGCGCGGGGCCTCAGTCCTGTTTGACCAGCCGCAAATGACCCCCCGGGCGCCTCGGCGGTTCGATCTGCATCGAAGATGATGCACCGTGAAAACTTGCCGCCAGTTCGGCCAGACCGGGCACCGGAATGCCGCGCGCGTCCGAGGGGCGCATGATATGTCCTTCGCTTTTGCGGTCCCGCGTCGGTCGGATATCGACGCGGGTCACATCCGGCTTTTCGTCACCCGCTGGGACCGCCGCATCAGCGCCGCGAATATCCCAGTATCCGGGGCGGGACAGAGTCTCTTGCCGCGGACGCGATCTGCGTGCTTTGCCGTGGGTGCCGGGCATCGTCAGGGGGCGTATATCAAGATTGCGCACACCGAAGCGTTGCGGACCGCGACCCAGCGCACCATCGACCTGAAACCCGCCCAGAACACGGGTGACGTTGCCGTGAATGTCCTTCAGCGGCAACAGGATCAACTGGGCGTCCAGCGTCTTGTGAAACAGCTTGCTTTCGCTTTGCAGGGTCAGGCTGACCTCGGCAGGGGTCGTGAACACGCTTTCCAGCGCCTCCTGCACCTCATCGCGGGCATCGGGCGTGAACAGGGCGCTCAGGGGCATCCCGCGCACCTCCATCGACAGGGTGTCGCTGATATGCTGGCCCGCCAGCCGTATGCGCGCATGGCCCGGCGCGATCCGTTCCAGGATCATGGCATGGGCCAGGTTCTCTCCGATGCCGCGGGGGTCCACGTCGCCACGCGTGGGCATCAGGCGACCGTTTCGCAAGGCGTGCCAGTAAGCTTCGATCTGTGCGATGGCGGGAAATTTGATGGTGCGCCGGGCCGAAGCCAGCGCGATCACATTGCCATCTTTGAGGTATTCAATCTTCATCTTCGCGTCCCAGGAGTTGAAACGATTTTAATAAAATGTGTCGTAACCAGCGAGCTTGTTCAAATTGTGACCGTTTGTTAACGATTGGAAGGATAATCCTTACCGATGTCTTAATATGTCACATTCCTCTCGAAATTGGCATAAAAACTTAACGAATGGTTAATTCCACATGCCACATTCCATGACAGGTTTCGCCAGCATCGCAGCCGAAGACGAAGGCTGCAACTGGGTCTGGGATCTTCGATCGGTCAATGCGCGGGGGCTGGATATCAAGATCCGGCTGCCCGACTGGCTGGGCGGGTTGGAAGAGCCGCTGCGCAAGGCGCTGAAGGCGTCGGTGGCACGTGGCAATGTTTCGGTCAGCCTGAAAATCACCCGCCGCGACGAGGCTGGACAGACCGCGATCAACCCCGACGGGTTGGAACGCGCCTTGGCTCAGTTGATGGCCATCGCCGCCGAAGCCGAAGCCCGCGGCCTGCGGGTCGCACCCGTGCAACCCTCTGATATTGCAGGGATGCGTGGTGTTCTGGAACAACGGGCCATGACCGACGAAGACACCGCCCCGCTGTTGACCCGGCTGGCGAAGGACATTCCCCCATTGATCAGCCAATTTCAGGCCTCGCGCGCGCAGGAAGGGGCGGCATTGACGCAACTTCTTTCCCAACAGATTGACGATGTCGCGCAGCTTGTCACCGCTGCCGAAGGCGTGCTTGCCGCGCGGCAGGACGCACAGGTCGCGGGGTTGCAGACGGCTCTTGCCCGCGTGCTGGACAACAGCGACGGCGCCGATCCCGACCGTGTTCAGCAAGAACTTGCCATTCTGGCCGTCAAAACCGATGTGCGCGAGGAAATCGACCGCCTGAAAGCCCATATCGACGCCGCACGAAGCCACCTGACGTCGGATCAGCCGGTTGGCCGCAAGCTGGACTTTCTGATGCAGGAGTTCAACCGCGAAGCCAACACCCTGTGTTCCAAGGCGCAGTTCAAGGAATTGACCACCATCGGCCTTGACCTGAAGCACGTCATAGATCAGATGCGCGAGCAGGTTCAGAACGTGGAGTAGCACTATGTCCGACAGGCGCGGCCTTCTTATCATTCTGTCCTCGCCTTCGGGTGCGGGGAAATCGACACTGGCGCGGCGGTTGATGGAATGGGACCCGACGCTCAGCTTCTCGGTCTCGGCCACGACGCGCGCGCCGCGCGAGGGCGAAGTGGACGGGCAGCACTACCATTTCGTGGACGAGGCCAGGTTCAAGGAGATGGTCATTCAGGGCGAGATGCTGGAACACGCTCACGTTTTCGGCAATTTCTATGGCTCACCGTCCGAGCCCGTGCGCCGCGCGATCGAGGCCGGACGCGACGTGCTGTTCGACGTGGATTGGCAGGGCGAGGTGCAGATACGGAACTCTTCGCTCGCCTCGCATTCGCTGTCGATCTTCATCCTGCCGCCCTCGATCAAGGAATTGCGCGCGCGGCTGGTGGGGCGCGGGCAGGACGACGAAGCCACCATCGCCAAGCGGATGCAGAAAAGCTGGGACGAGATCAGCCACTGGGGCAGCTATGATTATGTGCTGATCAACGACGATCTGGACCAGACCGCCGAACGCCTGATCACCATCGTCGAAGCCACCCGCCAGCGCCGCAATCAGCAACCGGGATTGTTGAACCATGTCCGTAAGTTGCAGGCCGAATTTGAAGAGGGAAACCAATGATCTATGAACTGGACGGGATCGCCCCCGGAATTGCCGGGGACGCCTTTGTCGCCGCCGACGCCAACCTGATTGGCAAGGTGCGGATCGGGGCACGCGCTTCGGTCTGGTTCGGCAGCACGTTGCGCGGCGACAACGAGTTGATCACGGTCGGCGCGGGCACCAATGTGCAGGAAAATTGCGTTTTTCACACCGATATGGGCTTTCCGCTGACCATTGGCGAGAACGTCACTGTGGGTCACAAAGTGCTGCTGCACGGCTGCACCATCGGCGACGGCAGCCTGATCGGCATGAACGCCACCGTGATGAACGGCGCCGTGATCGGCAAGAACTGCCTGATCGGGGCAGGGGCGTTGATCACCGAAGGAAAGGAAATTCCCGACGGCTCGATGGTGCTGGGCGCGCCCGGCAAAGTGGTGCGGGAATTGGATGAGGCGACGATCAAGGGGCTGTATGAGTCTGCTGTGCACTATCAGGAAAACGCAGCGCGGTTCTTGACCGGGTTGAAGGGGGTTGGTGGATAAAGGGCTTCGGCTGCATCGAGCCGATCGCCTCGGATACCGGATCGCTCGAGTTTTGGCATGGCTTCGGGACTGGCCCGGTCTATGCTATGTTTCGGTTATGAAACCATCCACCATTCAAGAATTTCACGATGCGCAGACAACTGATGACAGGGCGATATGTGAGGCTCTGCGTGCAGTGATTGATGAGATGCTTCCAGACGCTGAAAGCAAGATCTGGCATGCCCATCCTGTCTGGTTTCTCAAGGAAAACCCCATCGTCGGGTACAGCAAGCTCAAAAGCTGTATCCGTCTGATGTTCTGGAGCGGGGCGGATTTTGACGAGCTGGATTTGAAGCCGGGAACCGGCAAGTTCATGGATGCGTCAATCCGATACACGGATGTGGAAGAAATCAGATATGACGACTTGAAACGCTGGCTTGTGAAGAGTCGGCAGGTGCAGTGGGATTACAAGAACATCTACAAGCGAAAAGGTCGGCTGGAGCGACTGTCCTGAAGCGCGGAGGTCTGCCTTGATGGCAGCAATAGCCGATACAGACGCGAATGGGCGCTTCGATCTGCAGCGAGATGAAAGAAACGCATGTCCTGCGGATTGCTGCGTCAAAAAAAGGCCGCTGGTACCAGCGGCCCTTCCTGTAATGCGATCTGAAACACTTTACGCGACTTTCTCGCCAGCCTCTTTCAGCCAGGCCAGCACGTTTTCGGGTGCGCTTTCGCCATAGGGGTCTTCGGCGTGGTTGTCGCAGCGGCCGGGCTCTTCGAACCATGCCTCGACCACACCATCGTTGATGACGGCGGCATAGCGCCACGAGCGGGCACCGAAGCCAAGGTTGTCCTTGTTGACCAGCATGCCCATGCCGCGGGTGAACTCGCCTGATCCATCGGGGATGACTTTGACGTTTTCAAGTTCCTGGTTGCGGGCCCAAGCGTTCATGACGAAGCTGTCATTGACCGACATGCAGTAGATCTCGTCGATGCCTTGCGCGCGGAACTCGTCGGCGCCTTTTTCAAAGCCCGGGAGTTGATAGGTCGAGCAGGTCGGCGTGAACGCACCGGGCAGCGAAAACAGCACAACGCGCTTGCCTTTGAAATAATCGTCCGACGTCATGTCTTGCCAGCGGAAGGGGTTGGGGCCTTCGATGCTGTCATCCCGGACACGGGTGCGGAAGGTGATGTTGGGAACGCGAACGCCAGCTTGCATGTTAAAAATCCTTCTGTCTGAGGCGCGCACAGAATCGCGCGGCGCGGGTTGCTCATTGTCTTAGAACGATTCCAGATAGGTCTCAACGCGGATTTTGCAAGTGCAGCATGGACAGGTTCTGCAACCGCAACTTGTCGTGTCGAAGGGGGTGTGGCGCAAAGGTCCAAGAACGGTATTCCAACGCAACACCGCGTTTGATAATCAGAGGTTATGAATATTACCCTTCGGCAACTGACCTATGTGATTGCCTTGGCCGAAACCCGTCATTTCGGCCAGGCGGCGGCGCGGTGTCATGTGACGCAACCAGCCCTTTCCAATCAGATCAAGGAACTGGAAGATCGTCTGCAAACGCCCCTGTTCCTGCGTGACCGGAAAGGGGTGTCACTGACCTCGGCCGGGCAGGACGTGCTGGCCACCGCAAAGCGGATCATGGCCGAACTTGAGCGGATGGAAGATGCGGTGCATTGGCAGAAAGGGCTGACCGGACGGCTTCGGTTGGGGGTTATCCCCACCGTTGCGCCTTATCTGCTGCCCATCGCGTTGCCTTTGATCCGGGCCCGCACGACCGGGCTTGACTTGCGCCTGCGCGAAGCCCAGACCGCTGATCTGCTGGCAGATCTGGAAGAGGGGCGTTTGGATGCCGCGATCATCGCGCTGCCCTCCGGTGTCACCGGGCTGGTCGAAGCGCCCCTGTTCACCGACCGCTTCCTGCTGGCCGGCACATCTGCCCAGATCGAGCGAATTACCGGCACACGCGCGTCTTTGCATCCGGCGATGATCGACCCGGAACTGCTGCTGTTGCTGGAAGAGGGGCATTGTCTTGCCGATCAGGCGCTTGAGGTTTGCGGCCTGCGACGGCGCGACCGGCGGGTTGACCTTGGGGCGGCGTCGCTGGGCACGCTGTGCCGGTTGGCAGCGGGGGGGCTGGGCGTGACCTTCCTGCCCGAACTGGCGCGGGGCGACGAACAGAAAGCCACGCCCGACCTTGCCGTCGCCCGGTTCGCCCAGCCCGAACCATGTCGCACCATCGGTTTGGTGCGCCGCAACCTGTCGGTGCATACCGATTGGTTCGATACGCTGGCGGGTCTGCTGCAACAGGCGGGAACGCAGGTGGTTCGGGACACAGGCCATGCGCCAGGCACATAACAGCCATGCGGCTTTCAAGGTGACTCGGCGGCACGATACCGTTATATGTCGCAAAGCCGATTTTGGCGCGGAGGAATGCCATGCGTGATCTGAAAATCCCGGAAAGTCGCCACCCTGAAAAGGCGCATCGCCCGGACAATGCACAGCCCAAGAAGCCCAGCTGGATTCGCGTGAAAGCGCCCGGCGGTAAAGGCTATGCTGAAACGCACAGGATCATGCGTGAAAACAACCTTGCCACGGTTTGCGAGGAAGCCGCGTGCCCCAATGCCGGCGAATGCTGGAGCCAGGGCCACGCCACCATGATGATCATGGGCGAGATCTGCACTCGCGGCTGCACCTTCTGCAACGTCGCCACCGGTCGCCCCGACGATCTGGACGCGTTCGAACCGGGCCGCGTGGCCCATGCGGTGAAGAAACTGGGGCTAAACCACGTGGTGATCACGTCGGTGGACCGCGACGATCTGAAAGACGGTGGGGCAGACCATTTTGCGCAGACCATCCGCGCCATTCGCCACCAGTCACCCGACACCACCATCGAGATTCTGACCCCGGATTTCCTGAAATGCGATCCGTCCGTTCTGGAAACCGTGGTCGAGGCGCGGCCGGATGTGTTCAACCACAATCTTGAAACTGTACCGGGCCTTTATCCGCAGGTGCGCCCCGGCGCGCGGTATTTCCATTCGCTTCGCCTGTTGCAGCGGGTCAAGGAACTGGACCCGTCGATGTTCACCAAATCCGGGATCATGGTCGGGCTGGGCGAGGATCGTCAGGGCGTGTTGCAGGTCATGGATGACATGCGCGCGGCGGGGATCGACTTCCTGACCATCGGGCAATATCTGCAACCAACACCGAAACACCACGCGGTCGCGCGGTTCGTGCACCCGGATGAGTTCAAGGACTACGAGACCGCCGCTTACGGCAAGGGGTTCCTGATGGTGTCGGCCACTCCTTTGACACGCTCGTCCTATCACGCGGGTGACGATTTCGCACGGCTGCGCGCGGCGCGTGAAGAACAGCTTGCAAGAGGCTGACAGGAAATACTTTATGGCTTGAGACGCAGACGCTCCATCTGCATCCAGTCCGGTGTTCCGAACAGCATCTCGTAAATCACGATCGCCGCGCAGATCGCGACGACTGCAAAAACCAACCTCACACGTTTGGCCGAAGGCGGATGCCGCGCCCATTTGGCCATCCGCATGAACCAGCGCGGGTTCATGGGTCAGTCTTCGTCCAGAAACCGCACCTTGCCGATATGGGGCAGGTTGCGATCGCGCTGTGCAAAGTCGATGCCATAGCCAACCACGAACTCGTCCGGGATTTCGAACCCGATCCAGTCGGCGCGGATGTCGACCTCGCGCCGGGATGGTTTGTCAAGCAGCGCGATGGTTTTCAGCTTGCGCGGCGATTTGGCTTTCAACAGACCGACCACATGTTTCAGGGTAAAACCCGTGTCGACAATATCTTCGACCACCAGCACGTCGCGGCCAGAAATCTCACCGCGCAAGTCCTTGAGAATACGGACTTCCCGACTGCTTTCGGTCGAGTCGCCGTACGAGGACGCTTCCAGAAAATCGACCTCGACCGGCAGGTCCAGCTCGCGCACAACATCGGCGATGAACACGAACGACCCACGCAACAGGCCGACGACGACCAGCTTGTCAGTGCCGTTGAATTCGTCATGAATTTCCTGCGACAGCTCTTCGACCCGCGCCGCGATTTGTTTGGCCGAGATCATCGTGTCTATGACATATGGACGCTGTGCCATGTGTTCCCCCTTGATTTCCGGTCGTATTCCTAAGACATACGCAGCGAAGTGAGAAGGGGAAACCTGACCATGCCGACACATGGGGAAAAACGCGTCCTGCCATACACGTCGGAACAGATGTATGATCTGGTGGCGGATGTGGGGCGATATCCCGAATTTCTGCCGTGGAATACTGCTGCGCGGGTGCGCCGCGTGACGCCGCAGCCCGATGGGCGTGACCTGATGGAGGCGGATCTTGTCATCAGTTTCAAGGTGTTTCGCGAACGCTTTGCCAGCCGTGTCTGGCTGGACGAAGGCGGGCGGCGGATCGACACGGAATATCTGGACGGTCCCTTCAAATACCTGAAATCGCACTGGATATTTCACCCGTACCCGGATGGGTGCGAGGTGGAGTTTTTCGTGGATTTCGAGTTCAAGAGTGCAATCCTGCAAAAGGTGATCGGGCTTGTCTTCAACGAAGCGATGCACCGCATCGTTGCCGCGTTTGAGGCCCGCGCTGCAGAGCTTTATACACCGCAGGGTCAGCCTCCGCCTGCATAGGCGCGCAAACCTGGGTCAGCTTTTCCGCCGTTTTGGCGCGCTGTCACCGCCTTTGGCCTTTGCGATGGCCTTGGCGGCAGCCCGGGCGCGGTTTTTCTTGCTGTTGGGCTTGCCCTTCGGCGGGGGCGGTCCTTTCTTGCGGTCGGCGGGTCGCTTGCCTTTGGGCGTGTCACCCTCGGGTTTGGACGGCTTGCGTGGTTTGGCGTCCGCGTCCTTTGTCCTGGCATGGACGGGGGCTTTGATGGGACGATCGGCGCCGAACTCGTCTTTCCCATTGTGCTTGGTGCTTGACGTGCGGTCGCCTTTGCGGTGCGGCTTTGTCGGTTTCTTGTCAAACTTGCGTGTCTTGCCGCGCGGGGCCGGTTTCCCGGTGCGCGCAAGATCGGGGGCAGCATCCAGTTGTTCGACGGCAAAGCCCTCGACCGACATGGCGGGGGTGATCAAGGACAGGAAACCGGGAACCTTGTTCGCCTTCACCTCGAAAAACGACTGGTCATCTTGCAGCCGGATCGCGCCGATATCACCACGCGAGATCCCGCCGGCCTTGCACAGCATGGGCAGCAGGTGACGCGGGTCGGCGCCCTGATCGCGGCCCTTGGCAAGGCTGAACCAGACGCTCGGCCCGAAGGGTTCGCGCTTTTCCGGCTTGGTGTTGACGTCGGACAGTTCCTCGGGCGCAGCGTGGGCCGTGTGGTAAAGTTTCAGATAGGCGGCGGCGAGTTGCGCGGGGGTGAATGTCGCCACCAGTTCTTCGGCCAATGCAGCCTCGTTCGCGGTGGGCTCCTGTATCCAGACTTCATCGGCCAGAATGCGTTTCTGATCCTCCGCCTGCACCTCTTGCGCCGAAGGGGCCGGGCTCCAATCGGCGGTCAGCTTGGCGAAGCGCAGCAGGCGTTCTGCCTTTTTGCGGGCTGCAGGCGGCACGATCAGAGTACTGACCCCTTTGCGTCCCGCGCGCCCTGTGCGGCCCGACCGGTGCAACAGCGTTTCATGGTTGTTGGGCAGTTCGGCATGGATCACCAGATCGAGCTTCGGCAAGTCGATCCCGCGCGCTGCCACATCCGTCGCCACACAGATCCGCGCCCGCCCGTCGCGCATGGATTGAAGCGCGTTGGACCTTTCATTCTGTGTCAGCTCACCGGAGAGGGCGACCACATTGAACCCACGGTTCGACAGCCGCGTCGCCAGTCGGCTGACCATCGCGCGGGTGTTGCAAAAGATGATCGCGTTGGGGGCCTCGAAAAACCTGAGCACGTTGATGATCGCGTTTTCCCCGTCGCGCGGGGCGACCAGCATGGCGCGGTAGTCAATATCCGTGTGCTGGCTTTTCTCAGCCACCGTAGAGATCCGCTGAGCGTCCTTCTGATAGCGCGCGGCCAGCGTGGCGATGCTTTTCGGGACCGTGGCGGAAAACAGCAGGGTTTGGCGATCTTCGGGGGTTTCATCCAGAATGAACTCAAGATCTTCGCGAAAGCCCAGGTCCAGCATTTCGTCGGCCTCGTCCAGCACCACGCTGCGCAGGGCAGACAGGTCGATTGATCCGCGCATGACGTGGTCACGCAGACGCCCCGGTGTGGCGACGACGATGTGCGCGCCACGCGCCAAGGCACGGCGTTCATCGCGCATATCCATGCCGCCCACGCAGGAGGCGACGACCGCCCCGGTCTTGGCAAACAGCCACATCAACTCGCGTTTCACCTGCATCGCCAATTCCCGCGTGGGGGCGATGACCAGCCCCAACGGGCTTGCGGCAGGGCCGAATTGATCTGCGTCACCCAACAGCACCGGCGCAATGGCCAGGCCGAAGCCGACGGTTTTGCCTGACCCGGTCTGGGCCGAAACAAGAAGGTCCGCGCCTTCCAGCGCAGGGTCGGACACGGCGGTCTGGACTTGGGTCAGGGTGTCATATCCGCGCTCGGCAAGCGCGTCAGAGATAGGCTGTTTCACGGGCGGTCGATTCTGTTGTGTCTGAAGAACAAGAAGGGCGGCGTGCATGGGCTGCGTCGCAGGTGCGAAAGCGGGCTGATAGCCTGTTCGCACGGGAATGTATAGCGGAATAACGCGCTAGTCGGTGTCGGCCAGCGGGTGGTGGGTCAGGACAAGGTCTTTCAACCGTTCCTCCAGTACATGTGTATAAATCTCGGTGGTCGAGATATCGGCATGTCCCAAAAGCGTCTGGATCGAGCGCAGATCGGCCCCATGCGCCAGAAGATGCGTGGCAAAGGCGTGGCGCAGACGGTGCGGGGTCACCGCGTCGGGCGACACACCGGCGGCCAGGGCGATTTCTTTGATCAGACCATAGAAACGATGCCGGGTCAGATGGCCGGATTTGCCGCTGGACGGAAACAAAAAGGGCGAAGGCTTGGCACCCGTTTTTGCGCGTTTCTCATCCTCGGCGGCGTCGCGCGCCTCAAGCCAGGCGGCCAGCGCATCGCGGGCGGGGGGTGACAGGGGCACCATCCGCTCTTTCCCGCCTTTGCCTTTAACCAGCAGCATATGCGGGTCGCCACGGGCGGCCGAGGCGGGCAGGGTGACAAGCTCGCTGACCCGCATTCCGGTGGCATAAAGCAGTTCCATCAGGCAGGTGTTGCGCAGTTTGTCCAACGGGCTGCGGCCATGATTGCGCGCGGTGACAAGCAGCGCCTCGACCTGATCTTCGCTCAGGATCTTGGGCAGGGATTTCGACCGCCCCGGCCCCTTGATCTTTATGGCCGGGTTGTCCGGGCGCCACCCTTCTTCGTAGGCAAAGCGGTAAAGCTGCTTGATCGCCGACAGACGGCGCGCGCGGGTGGATTGCGCCAGCCCCATTGTGTCGCAATCGACCATGAAGGCTTCGATATCGGCGCGACTGATGGCGGCAAAATCCAGCCCCTTGTCGCCTGCAAACTCGGCAAAGCTCTTCAGGTCACGCCCATAGGCCAGCAGCGTGTTTTCAGACGCATCCAGTTCGGCCGCCTGCGCTTCCAGAAAGGTGGAAATCCAGCGGGCGTGGTCGGCGTTCATCCGCGCCGCTCCAGAATCAGGAACTGAAGAGCGGCCTGCCGGGCGACCTGTTCCAGCCCCACATGCCGGAAGAAGGCCAGCGCATCGGTCAACTCGTCCAGATCGCCATTCAGGCCTGTTGAAAACAACTCGATGGCACGCAGGATGGCTTCACCCAGTCGATCTTGTTCAACGAGCGAGCGCAGGCGGATGGGCAGATCGGTGGCGGCGAACCCGTCAAGCACGGCACGGCTGCGGTCGTCGATCGGTGTCAGATCGGCGGTCTCGCCACGTGCGATACCCAGAAGGATCGGCGCGAGCGAGTCGCGGGGGGCAGCATGCCCAAGGGCCGCGACGGTGTCATATTGGTCGGAAAGAAGCCCAAGCCGAAGGGCAAGGTCGCCTGCGCGACCGGACAGGTTGCGTTTGGCCAGGTCTGCCCCGAAGACTTGCGCAAACGGCACCTCCAGCCCGCTTTCTTCCAGATGCGGCCACAGCGCCAGCACGGCGCGGGCAAGGTCGTCGTCATCCTCTGAGGCCAGCGCGGTTTCCACGGCGTTCACCGCGCTCATCCGGTCCCAGATGCCGCCCGACGCTGCGGGTCGGCGTTCGGAATAGAGACCCAAAAGCTGGTTTTCCGTCACGGCCCCGACCCGCGCCAGACGTTCCCCGGCTTCGGCCCGTGCTTTCCAGCCGATATTGGCGCGCAGATCGGATTGCGCGAAGGCCAGCGGCAGCGAGGTCGTGTTGATATGCAGGCCGATCGCCTCGAACATGCGGAAGGTCAGGGGCGAGGGGTGATCGGGCCGCGGCAAGTCCGGTTCGTCCTCGAACAGTTCGGGGTCAAGAAACCGCGCGAGCAAGGCGTCGTCCTCGTCGCTGATATAGCCCAGCGCCCGCCCCGTTTCCAAAGTCAGGACCGCCGCGTCCCAATCGCCGCTGCGTGCCAGACAGAAGACGCGGGCGGGGAAGGTGGGGCTGAGTTCGGGCGTGGCGCGCAGGGTGGTGCAATGCTCGTCCTCGTTGCCCAACAGAAGCGCGGTGTCAAAGGCGCGGCGAAAGACACGCGGGTTGACCGAACCGGCCCGCGCCAGAAGCGCCTCGGCCTGATCCAGCGCGCCCTGGGTCAACAGGCGGTCGACCCGCGCCAGAAACAGGCGATCTTCGCCCGCGCTGGCCCCTTTGGGGGGATCCAGTTCGGCCAGCATCAGCCGTTGCAGCAGGCTTTGCAGGGCTGGCAGCAGATCCAGATCAATTGCGGTGATGCGGCGAGCCAGGTCGTCGGGCCGTGACATGCCCCACAGGTCGCGGGGCAGGCCCGTCACCGCATGGGGCAACAGCCCGACCGCATCCAGCACCGGGGTTTCCAGCAGTGTCATGGTGACTTCGGCCACCGACGCGCCCGTACTGGTTGCCGGTTCATCAAAAGACGGAGGCAAGATGGCACTGTCAGACGATGGCGGCGGCAGTGCGATGCTGTCCGACAACCAATCGATGGCCGACAAGGGGGCGGTGCCCTGCGGTGCCTGCGCCGTGGCGGGCAGTGCCAGTCCGGTCAGAACACACAATAACGCGCCGCCCAGACAAGCGGCGAGTCCATGTCGTCTGTCCCTGACCTGTTCAGTCCCCATTCAACGTCACTGTGCTGCTTTGAGGGGCGGTTCTTGGCGCCATGTCACCGAAGAACGCAAACCCGGTCAGCCCGATAAAGCCGACGATTGCCAGGAAAAGAATAAGCTTGATCAAACGGATCAGCATGTTGTTCCAACCATTTTCTGCCTCAAGTGGTATTTTGTCTGATTTTATATATGGCATTTTCGGCAAGATCACGCCATTCAGGAAAGAAATCCGAATTTGGGCAAGTGAGCGCCGTTTTGGCATTCAAACTGAAAAAATCCATCGTCATGGTGGGCATGATGGGGGCCGGAAAGACGGCGGTCGGGCAGGCGGTTGCGAACCGGTTGCGCGTGCCGTTTCTGGACAGCGACGAAGAGATCGTGCGCGCCGCAAACATGTCGATCGCAGAGATTTTCGAACGCGACGGCGAGGCGTTTTTTCGAGATCGCGAATCCGAGGTGATCGGGCGCCTTCTGGACACCCAGCGCGCGGTTCTATCCACCGGCGGCGGGGCGTTCATGTCGGAACGCAATCGCCAGATGATTGCCCAGCGGGGTGTTGCGGTCTGGCTGAAGGCCGATCTTGACCTTTTGTGGGCGCGGGTGCGCCACAAGGACACGCGCCCCCTTTTGCGTACCCCCGACCCGAAGGCCACGCTGACCGATATCTACAACACTCGCGTACCGGTCTATGCCAAGGCCGACCTGGCGGTCGAGGCGCAGCGCGACTATTCGATTGCCGAAATGGCGGATGCGGTTGTGGCAGCGCTTCTGACCCGCCCTGATGTGCTGGAGGAAACCTGACATGACCACCGTTCATGTGCCGTTGGGCGATCGTGCCTATGACGTGCGGATTGCGCCGGGCCTGATCGGGCACGCGGGCGCAGAAATCGCCCCCCTGTTGCCCCGCCCGAAGGTCTGGATCGTGACGGAACAGACTGTTGCGGGGTTGCATCTTGCGTCGCTTCAGAAAGGGCTTGCTGCCAGCGGGATTGCCTCGGACGCGCTGATCCTTCCGCCCGGGGAAGGGACGAAAAGCTGGCCGCAACTGACGCGTACGGTCGAATGGTTGCTGGATCAGCGGGTCGAACGCAAGGACGTGGTGGTCGCCTTTGGCGGCGGTGTGATCGGTGACCTGGTGGGCTTTGCCGCCGCGATTCTGCGCCGGGGGGTGCGATTCGTGCAGGTGCCGACATCGCTTCTGGCACAGGTGGACAGTTCAGTCGGCGGCAAGACGGGGATCAATGCCCCGCAAGGCAAGAACCTGATCGGCGCATTTCATCAGCCGTCCCTTGTTCTGGCTGATATCGAGGTGTTGGGAACGCTGACCCCGCGTGATTTTCTGGCGGGTTACGGTGAGGTCGTCAAATACGGCGGGCTGGGGGATGGGGCGTTTTTCGAATGGCTCGAATTCAACGGCCCTGCGCTGGCCGCTGGCAATATGAAGCTGCGTGAAGAGGCCGTGCGCCGCTCGGTCCAGATGAAGGCCGATATCGTGGTGCGGGACGAAACCGAGCAGGGTGATCGTGCGCTTCTGAACCTCGGCCATACATTCGGTCACGCGCTGGAGGCGGCAACGGGCTATTCCGACCGGCTGCTGCACGGCGAAGGCGTCGCCATCGGGTGCGCGCTGGCGTTTGAAACCTCGGCACGGCTGGGGCTGATCAGTCAGGAAAGCCCGTCCCGGTTCCGCGCACATCTGGCGGCAATGGGGATGAAGAAAGACCTGTCGGACATTCCGGGCGAACTGCCGGACAGCGCGGGGCTGATCACCCTGATGGGGCAGGACAAGAAGGTCGAACAGGGCAAGCTGCGATTCGTGCTGGCCCGTGCCATTGGCGACGCTTTCGTGGCAGATGATGTGGATATGGATGTGGTGCGCGCGGTGCTGGACGACGCGCTGGCGAGGCGCTGATATGAAAACAGCCGCCCAACAGGGCGGCTGCATCGCTTGTATCCGACTGGGTCAGAACGGGATTTCGTCGTCGAAGCCGCCGCCTGCGGGTGCCGGGCCGCTGTCGCCAGCGCCACCGCCATAGCCGCCCTGGCTGCCCCCACCGTAACCGCCGCCGCCACCCTGGCCGCCGCCTTCACCGCGTCCGTCCAGCATGGTCAAAGTGCCGCCATACCCCTGCAGCACGACTTCGGTCGAGTAGCGATCCTGCCCCGACTGGTCCTGCCACTTGCGGGTTTGCAGCTTGCCTTCGATATAAACCTTGGAGCCTTTGCGCAGGAACTGTTCGCAGACGCGCACCAGCCCTTCCGAGAAGATGGCGACCGAATGCCATTCGGTCTTTTCCCGCCGCTCGCCGGTGTTGCGGTCTTTCCAGGTCTCTGACGTCGCAATGCGCAGGTTGCAGACCTTTCCGCCGTTCTGGAATGTACGCACTTCCGGGTCGGCGCCCAGATTTCCGATCAGCATGACCTTGTTAAGCGAACCCGCCATCCGTCGTCCTTTCGATTCTGTAATTCGACTTCATCGTTACACCATCTGGGGGGGCATGGGGAAACCGAAATCCCGTGTGGGCGTGGCAAATGAAGGGCAGTGAAGCCGGGTCCATATCCGCATATCAAGCTCGCCTTCGCAAAATGCCACACCCTCTTCCCCAAAAAGCCGAACTTGCGTATATTGCCGTCATTGATTTCAGGGGACAGGCAGGGGACAGGCATGTCACGCAGCATATTTCGTCGTGGATACGGGGCCGTTTTGGCCGTTGCAACGGGGCTTGCCCCAATCGGTCAGGCCGCTTTTGCCGAGAACCTGTTTTCAAGCTCGGGTGGACGGTCCGCCTTTGCGGCGCAGACCCGTGTGTTGGACACCCGCGCGGCGCAGCAATACGCCTCCAGCACCCGGCTGACCCCCAACAAGGACGCCGTGCCGACCTATGGCATTCCCTCCTTCACCGGAAAATACAAAGGCGAATACCTGGCACTGGCCAAAGCCGCGGCCCAGCGGCACGGCATTCCGCAAGACCTGTTCCTGCGGTTGGTGCAGCAGGAAAGCGGCTGGAACCCGCGCGCACGCAGCCATGCCGGGGCGATTGGTCTTGCGCAATTGATGCCCTTTACCGCGCGCAAGCTGGGGGTTGATCCGCATAACCCGGTGCAAAATCTGGAAGGCGGCGCGCGTTACCTGCGTCAGCAATATGACCGGTTCCGGTCGTGGAAGCTGGCGCTCGCAGCCTATAATGCCGGGCCGGAGGCGGTGCAGAAGTATTCAGGTGTGCCGCCCTACAAGGAAACGCGCGGCTATGTGCGGGCCATTCTGGGCAGCTAGCGCGCCCGTTCAGACCGATCGCCCCTGTGGCCCGGAATAGGCGCGTTCGACCTTTGCCACCCGCAACGCGTAGTGCGCATACCAGCGTTCGATCCCCATTTTCTGCGCGATCAGATGCTCGGACACCTGTTTCCATGCCAGAATTGCGTCCTCGTCCGCCCAATAGGACACGGTGATTCCCAGCCCGGAGGCATCGCGGGTGGTTTCCGCCCCTAAATATCCGGGCTGCGCCTGCGCCAGCGCGAAAATCCTGTCCGCCATCGCCGCATATCCCGGTGCGGGGTTAGCCAGTTGATTGGTGAAGATCACTGCGTAATAAGGCAGAGCAGGCAAAGGGGCGAAGCGGGGTTGGGTCATCTGGACGCGTTTCTCAGGCTGGTCGCGTCCAGACTAGAGTGGTGGCTCAGGATATTCCAGCCGAGAGACTTATTCGACGCCGGACAGTTCTTTCTTGTGCAGCCATTCCGCATGTTTGGGCGCGCGCTTGGTCTCGGACCATTCGTTCAGCATGTCCCATTTGACGGTGTCCATGCGGGCCAGCATTTTTTCCTCCTCTGGGTCGGGGCAGGCCAGTTCAACGCGGTGTCCGTTGGGATCGAAGAAATAGATCGAATGGAAGATCGAATGGTCGGTGACGCCCAGAACCTCGACCCCTTCTTTTTCAAGATGCTCTTTGAATTCAATCAGTTCCGCGCGGTCTTTGACCTTGAAGGCAATATGCTGCACCCAGATCGGCGTGTTTTCGTCACGGCCCATGTCCGGTTTGGTCGGAAGCTCGAAGAAGGCGAGCACATTGCCATTCCCGGCATCCAGAAAGACATGCATATACGGGTCCGGTTCATGGGTCGATGGCACATGGTTCTCTGCAATCGCCAGAACAAAGTCCATATTCAGCATTTTCCCATACCATTCAACGGTTTCCTTTGCATCCTTACAGCGATAGGCGACGTGGTGAATCTGTTCGATCTTCATGTGAATCCTCCTATTTCACTCGTTCAGTAACATGAGTTCATTGCAAATGCAACGATAAGGGCGTGCCGACCCAATGCGGGAGGGTAAACTGGGGTGTCACGGACGAAGGCGCCTATGCCGGGGCAAGCGTCAGCGCATAAGCATAGGTCACGATGATAAAGGCGCTGAGGATCAGCGACCAGATGACGCTGTCACGTGGCGAACGCTGCGCCAGGACACGGATGACATGATCGCCGCCGGGGGTGGTCAGGTGGCGAAACAGGGATCGTTCCTGGTCAAGCTGACCTTCGATCAGAATGAAAAAGGAAAACACCATCGAAGGCAGATAGACGGTGATGAACATCTCGGCCAGCCACGTTTCGGGCCGCGCCAGAAGGCCGATGGAAGCGGTCGCCACCAGGCAGGCCGCAAGCGACACATGCTTGCCCAGCCGCAGGGTGCGATTGCGCGCATGCGCCAGCCGGTCAAGATCCAGCGCGATATGGCGATGACCACCCGCGATTAGCGCCCGTCGCAACAGATGATAGCGCCGCTTGAACAGGACAGGGCTTTGCCCTTTGCACAAATGCACAAAAGCGTCAGCCAGGTGGGCGTCCTTGTCCGCCAATGCGTGGTTCAATTCGATCAGCAGGCGTTGTTCTTCGTCCGACTGGCGCGACACCTGTCCCAGCCCTTCGACCAGGATCACCACGAAAAAGATGCTCAGGATGCTGAGCGCATCAAAATAATACTCGTTCTGCACAAAGAACGGATCGACGAAATAGCACCACGACCCGGCCCCCAGCACGGTCAGCACCAATGATTTGAACGCACGCGTGGTATCGGCGGCGATGGTCAGAAGCAGGTTCGAGCTGAGGATGAAGGTCAGGCCGATCAGCTCGTGACCTTTCAGCGCCTCGCCGGTCCAGAGTGAAAACAACAATAGCGAAAAGGCCGGGGTGAAGAACCAGACGAATCCGTCCGAAGCCCGTTTCAGTTTCAATGTGGCAAAGGAATACAGCACCGAAGATGTGAAGTTCAGCGCCACGATGACCAACACCCAAGGCCACGAATCCCACAACGAGCCCGCCGGCACATCAATTGCCGGTTCCGCGCCCGGAAAGACGGCAAAGTAGATGGCAAAGAGCGGCAGGGCAGGCAGAAAGAAGAATTGCAGTAAAAAATAGCTTAGCACCGGACCGATATGGTGGCGTTCGCGCATCAGCTTCACCGCGCGCGCCTTGAAGGCGACCGACAGGCCCATCGTCACCGCCGAGGCCAGCGCCAAAAGCGCCCCGATCCAAGTGCTGGTTTCTACTCCGTCCAATTTGGACGGCAGGTCCAGCACCAACACCACCCCCAGAAAGGCAATGCTGCCCCACAGGTAATCGCTGCCTTCCAGCCGGCTCAGCTGATCGCGCATCAGATATCCCATCGCGATGGCAGACGGGATTGGCCAGGTTTCGGTGATGACGATGGCCACGGGTGTGTCCAGCGAGGCCAGTGACATGGCGAAAAGCAGAAGCGACAGCACGAAGAAGAACGCCTGGATCGAGGACAGCAACAGGATGTTGCGATCCTTCAGCGAGGCCAGGAACCGGCTGCGCCCCCAGGCAGAGACCGCGACTGGCAGGGCGATGGCCACTTTCAGCACGATCAACACGACCGGAAAGCTTGACACGAGCTGCGGATCCATTTCCGACAGCGCCACCGGAATGGCCGCATAGGCCGCGGCGGACAGAAGGATCAATTCGATCGTCGAAGCGCGTCTGTAGTTCATGAAGGGGGCAATTTGGTTACGATTCTGGGGCGGGATTTGCAGGGTGTGTTACACGAGGCCCCATAGGTAGCGGGCATGTTTGCCACGCCTATCCCCCTTTGCGGAAAGCGGACGGCGTGGTGCCGGTTTGCTTTTGGAAGGCGCGGGTGAAATAGGCTGCCGAGGCAAAGCCCAGCGAAGCCGCGATGTCCTTGATCGGAATATGCGTTTCGGTCAGCAGGCGGCGTGCTTCGTAATGGATGCGGTCTTGCAGGATGGCGGATGCCGGCCGCCCGCAGGTCTTGTTGCATACGCGGCTCAAATGCGTGGGGGTCACACCCAGTTCGGCGGCATAGTCGCGTACCGTCTTATCCGTGTGAAACTCCTGTTCAACCAGTGCGGTAAAGGCATTGACCAACCGCCCGGTCGCCCCGATTTCCGACTGTTCGACCCGGGTGTCGGACAGTTGGCGTTCCAGCCAGACCGACAACAGCCCCGCATGGCACATCATGGCGCGGTGCGAGGTTTCGTGGCCTTTTTCCATTTCGCGTTGCAGGTCATCGACCAGCCCGCTCAGCACCATCTGCTTGTCAGCCTCGCGCAGGCGCATGTGCACGGCCTCGTCCGGCAGGGCCAGTTCGTCCTCGCTGCCCTGGGGGAACACGACGATGGTGCCGTTGACCTGATTGGACATTTCGAACCCGTGCATCGTGCCGGCGGGCAGGAACAGGCAGTTATGTGGCCCATATCCCGCCGTCACACCGTTGACCGTGATGCGGCCCTGACCGCGCGTGAACCACAGAAGGACCGGAGCCCCGTATGAGCGCATCGCCTCGGTGCGCCAACGACCACCACTGCCCAGCCGGGCAAGGGGCAAGACACGGAAAGGGGACGAAAAAGATTTCGATGTGGTCATGAGTTCAGCGTCAGACGAATAATGCAGGCAACCATCGGCAACGTAACATGGGTATCTCAAAAACGCGCCGCTGTCGCATGGTTTTTTCTGCACCTGTGTTATCCACAGCTTGTCCACAGGGTTTGCGCGACAAATGCGTGGTTTTCCGCGGATTGGTGCGGATATGGTGACGGTTATCGGCATCCCCGGCCCCCGCATTCCAGTCAGGGCAGGGGAATCACCCTCCAGTTGCCCATGCGTTTGCGAAACCACGTTCGTTGCCGCTTGGCATATTGCTGCGAGGCGATGATGGCGCGAACGCGTGCCTCGTCCAGAGAGAGGTCACCCTTCACATGCGCGATCAGTTCGGCGGCGCCGATGGCCTTGGCGCTTGGATCGCGGGGGTTCCAGGTGGCGAGATTGGCGCGTGCTTCCTCCAGCGCGCCCTGTTCCAGCATCACATCGAAACGCTGCGCGATGCGATCGCGCAGCCAGTCGCGATCGGCATGCATCACAAACGGGCAGGTCTCGGCCAGCGGCAGCAGGGGCGGCGGCGTGTCGTCCTGCCAACTGGCCAGGCCGCGACCGGTGGTGCGCTGCACTTCCCACGCGCGGGCGACGCGGGCGGGGTTCTGCGGGTCGATCCGCTCCCGTGTCGCGGGATCCAGATCGGCCAGAAGCGCAGGCAAACCGCCCTGGGCCATACGATGCGCGCCTTCGACACGGATTTCGGGTGGGGTCAGCGGAATGTCGGCAAGCCCCTCGGTCAGGGCGCTCAGGTTCAGGCCGGTACCGCCGACGATGATCGGGCGGTCCGGGCCGGACAGGATCGGCCGCAGATCCCTGAGCCAATGGCCCGCCGAAAACGGATAATTGCGCGGCACATAGCCGTAAAGCCGATGCGGCACGCGGGCCTCATCCTGCACCGAGGGACGGGCCGTCAACACCCGCCAGTTGTCAAACACCTGAAGCGCGTCGGCATTCACGATGACCCCGCCCGAGGCCTCGGCAATCGCCATGGCCAGCGCGGATTTCCCGGATGCGGTCGGCCCGGCGATCAGCACCGGCTGGTCACGTGGAACCGCGCGGGCCAGGCGTTCGATGTCAATACGGGTCTGGGCATGGGGCACAGGCATGGGTCGGTCGGCTTTCATCCGGATGGCGCCCTGGAGCAGGCTTTTTTAAAGAACGACGCGGATCGCGCATTGAATAATGCGCCTTGATCGGTCATTTTGCCCAAAACAATCACGACAACCAGAAAGTGGCAACCGATGAGTGATCAGGCCTCAGGGGTTTCGGGCAAGGCGGCGTCAGAAACGGACGCAGGCGCCCCGCAACCGACCTATAACCGTGTCATGTTGAAAATCTCTGGCGAGGCCCTGATGGGGGATCAGGGATTTGGCCTGAACCCGCCCACCGTTGAACGCATCGCGCAAGAGGTCAAATCGGTCCACGACATGGGGGTCGAGATCTGCATGGTGATCGGTGGCGGCAACATTTTCCGCGGGCTGCAAGGGTCTGCCCAGGGGATGGAGCGGACCACGGCCGATTACATGGGGATGCTGGCCACGGTGATGAACGCCCTTGCGATGCAGTCGGCACTGGAAAGCCTGGGGGTATTCACGCGCGTGATCTCGGCCATTCCGATGGATCAGGTATGCGAACCCTACATCCGCCGCCGCGCCGTGCGTCACCTTGAAAAAGGACGGGTCTGCATTTTTGCCGCCGGCACTGGCAACCCGTATTTTACCACGGATACAGCGGCAACTTTGCGTGCAAATGAAATGGCTTGCGAGGCGATCTTCAAGGGAACGAAGGTCGATGGCGTCTATGACAAGGATCCGGTCAAGAACGCCGATGCGGTGCGCTATGACAACGTGTCCTATGATGATGTGCTGGCGAACCGGTTGGGGGTGATGGACGCCTCGGCGATCGCGCTGGCGCGTGACAACAACCTGCCGATCATCGTCTTTTCGCTGGATGAACCGGGGGGCTTCCGGGGGATCCTGTCCGGCAAGGGCACCTATACCCGCGTGGGCAACTGACCCATTGCATGCATCGCAAGCGCCAGTGGGGGGCGAGATTGTCGGGGCGATTTTTCGCCAATGATTGAAACACCGTGCAAGGTCCGGCGAACCGGACCTATACATCCTATGGGCGGTGGCGTTATACCGGGCGAAAGACGCTCGGTTTGACGTCCGAGACGAAGACAAGGGGAAGCCAGACGATGGCAAACGAAGAATTTGAACTGGATATGGGTGATCTGGAACGCCGGATGGAAGGGGCAATCGCCGCGCTCAGGACGGAGTTTGCGTCGCTCAGGACGGGCCGGGCCTCGGCCTCGATGCTGGAACCGATCATGGTCGACGCCTATGGGCAGCGCACGCCGATCAACCAGGTGGGCACGGTGAACGTGCCGGAGCCGCGCATGGTCACGATCAACGTGTGGGACAAGGGGCTGGTCAACGCGGTTGAAAAAGCAATCCGGGAAAGCGGGCTGGGGATTAATCCGCAGCTGAATGGCACAATCATCATGCTGCCGATCCCGGAACTGAACGAAGAGCGTCGCCGCGAACTGACCCGTGTCGCCGCGCAATATGCCGAACATGCGCGTGTTTCGATCCGCAACGTGCGCCGCGATGGCATGGAACAGCTTAAAAAGGCGAAGAATGACGGAATGAGTGAAGATGATCACAAATTCTGGCATGATGAGGTACAGGGCCTGACAGACAAGTTTGTTGGTAATGTCGACAAGGCGCTTGAGGTAAAACAAGAAGAGATCATGCAGGTCTGACCCAACCGGGCGATAAGTGATCGAACAAGCAGAATTGGGCGTGTCGATGGGCAGAAAAGCCGCGGACAAGGACGAGAAGGCGCATAAGTCGCCGGATCACGTTGCCATCATCATGGATGGTAATGGCCGTTGGGCGCAACGCCGCGGCAAGCCTCGGCTGTTCGGCCATCATGCGGGCGCCAAGCGGGTGCGCGAGATCGTCGAAGCCTGCCCGGATCTGGGTGTGAAATACATCACGATCTTTGCCTTCTCGACCGAGAACTGGAAGCGGACCCAGACCGAGGTTGCCGGTTTGATGAGCCTGTTTCGCCGCTATATCCAGAAAGAGGCGCGCGCGCTGCTGGCCGAAGGGGTGCGGGTGCGGTTCATCGGGGATCGCGACCGGTTGGACAAGAAGCTGATCGCCCTAATGAACGAACTTGAAGAGATGACCGGGGGCAATGACCGCGTGCACCTGACCATCGCGCTGAACTATGGTGGCCGGGACGAGGTGGCACGCGCCACGCGCCGCATGGCGCTGGATGTGGCGGCCGGGCAGCTGGACCCCGAAAGCGTGAATGAACAAACGCTTGCAAGTTATTTGGATACTTGTGTTTTGCCCGATCCTGATCTTGTGATCCGCACGTCAGGCGAGGCGCGGATTTCGAACTTTCTTCTGTGGCAATCCGCCTATGCGGAGTATGAGTTCATTGACACGCTCTGGCCCGACTTCTCGGCCGAGGTCTTTGCCGATGTGGTGGATCGTTTTGCCGGGCGCGAGCGGCGTTTTGGCGCGGTCGAAACCGCCGCCGAATGATCGCTGCGTCCTAATCTTTCGCCCGTTTTCGCTGCGGATCGCGTTGGCGCGGCATTTCAGCCACGCGGGCCTGTTCCAGCCGTCTGACCCGATCAACCGCTTGAGGGCACCCCGCACCAATGTCATAAACCCCGCATGACACATGAAAAACCCTCATCGAAATGGTCTGATCTGGCACCGCGCGTCCTGTCTGCGATCGCCATGGCTGCCATTGCGATCGGGGCGATCGCGCTGGGGGATCCGGTCTTTCTGACCCTGATCGCCGTGGTGATCGGCCTGTGCATCGCCGAGTTTGCGCGTCTTTTGCAACCCGCACCCGTCTGGGTGTTCGTTCTGTTGGGCGCGCTGGCGGCAATGGCCGTTTTCGTCGCCAGTTTCGGCTTCGACGCGTCGGATCCGGAAGGGCAGCTTTTGTCTTTGAAAACTCTTCTTCTCTTCCTGCCGCTTATCGTGGGGGGCGTGCTGATCAAGACCCGGCGCTTGCTGTTTCTTGGCTATGGTGGGGTGATCATGCTGGCCGGGATGGGTTTCATTGCGATGGGACCGGGCGAGGTGCTGATCTGGTTCCTTCTGATCATCATTATGTCCGATGTTGCGGGGTACTTTGTCGGGCGCACTGTGGGCGGGCCAAAATTCTGGCCGCAGATCAGCCCCAAGAAAACATGGTCCGGCACAGTGGCCGGTTGGGTCGGGGCGCTGTTGATCGGTCTGGCCGGGGCAGGGTTCGGGGTGTTCACGCCGACCGAAGCCATGTTTGCGCCGTTGATTGCTTTTGCCGGGCAGATGGGCGACATCGCGGAAAGCGCGATCAAGCGTAAGATGAACGTGAAGGACAGTTCGAACCTTATTCCCGGTCACGGCGGGGTGCTGGACCGGTTCGACGCGATGATTGGTGCGGCGGCGGTGTTGCTCGTTCTGATCGGGGTATCATCGCTTGTGGTGCAGGCCGGATAGCGAGGCAGGGCAAATGACAGCGACAGCACAGCGCAGGGTCTCGATCCTCGGGGCAACCGGGTCGATCGGGCAATCCACGATGGATTTGATCGCCCGCGATCCCGACGCGTATGACGTGGTGGCGCTGACCGGCGGACATAACGTGGCGCGTCTGGCGCATGATGCGATCCGTCTGGACGCCGATATCGCCATCACCGCGCATGAAGACAATCTGCCCGCCCTGCGTGACGCCTTGTCCGGCACCGGCATCGAAACCGCTGCCGGAGAAACCGCCATCGCCGAGGCCGCCACCCGTCCCGCCGATTGGGTGATGTCAGCGATCGTCGGGGCCGCGGGGCTTGTGCCCGGGTTGCGCGCGCTTGAGGCCGGGGCCACGCTGGCGCTGGCAAACAAGGAAAGCCTGGTGACGGCGGGGCCATTGATCATGTCGACCGCCAAGGCCCATGGCGCACGCATCCTGCCGGTGGACAGCGAACACTCGGCGGTGTTCCAGGGGTTGGTGGGCGAGGATATGGGCGCGGTCGAACGGGTGATCATCACCGCTTCGGGCGGGGCGTTTCGCGACTGGCCGCTGGAAAAACTGGCGCAGGCCACGTTGGAACAGGCCAGCGCGCATCCAAACTGGGACATGGGGCAGCGCATCACGATCGACAGCGCATCAATGTTCAACAAGGCGCTGGAAGTCATAGAAACAAAAGAATATTTTGGCTTTCATCCCGATCAGATCGAGGTCGTCGTCCATCCGCAAAGCCTTGTTCACGCGCTGGTCGGTTTCAACGACGGGGCGCTGATGGCACATCTGGGGGCACCCGATATGCGCCATGCCATCGGCTACGCGTTGCATTGGCCGGACCGGCGCGATCTGCCGGTGGAGCGGCTGGACCTTACCCGCATCGCCACGCTGGAATTTCGCGCCCCCGACGAAGCCCGATACCCCGCCCTGCGCCTTGCGCGCGAGGTGATGGAGACCGGCGGATTGTGCGGCGCGATTTTCAATGCCGCGAAAGAAGAAGCCCTTGATGCGTTTATCGCCGGGACCATCGGGTTCATGGACATGGCGCGGGTGGTCGAACAGGTCCTGCATCGCCTTGACGCGGATGTGACCCTGATGCAAGGCGCGATGACCCTTGATAATGTCCGTGCCGCCGACCAAATGGGACGCAGAACCGCCCGCCAGATCATCGACACGCGCACCGCCGCCTGAGCGGCCAGCCAAACAAGAGCAGGAGAGACCTTCCATGGAACTGACCGGGTTGCTTCCCGATTTCGGAAACCTTGCCTTCACGATCCTGGCGTTCCTGGCAGCCCTGACGGTGATCGTCGCGGTGCATGAATACGGTCATTACATCGTCGGGCGCTGGTCCGGCATCAAGGCGGATGTGTTCTCGATCGGGATGGGGCCGGTGCTGGCGTCAAAGATGGACCGGCACGGCACGCGCTGGCAGATCGCGGCCTTTCCCATTGGTGGTTACGTGAAATTTCGTGGCGATTCCAATGTCGCCTCGGGCAGCGCGGATGAGGATGCGATGGCGGCGATGAGCGATGAGGAACGTCGCCATACCATGCATGGTGCGCCCCTTTGGGCGCGAGCGGCCACGGTAGCAGCGGGTCCGGTGTTCAACTTCATCCTGTCGATTCTGATCTTTGCGGGTCTGGCGCTGGCCACGGGCGTGGCGCGCGACCCGCTGTCGGTGGCCACCCCGCTGAACGTGCCGGGCATGGAAGACGGGCTGAAACCGGGAGACGAGATTCTGTCGATTGCCGGGATCGAAACACCCCCGCTGGCCGAGTTCGGCACGCTGGTGGAAAAGCTGCCGGATACCGCCATGATTGATTATCGTGTCCGGCGTGACGGGCGGGTGATCGACCTGGTCGCAACCCATCCGTTCCCCGCGCTTGTCGGATCGGTCAGCCCGAAATCCGCGGCCATTGATGCCGGGCTGAAGGAAGGCGACTTCATCGCCACGGTGGACGGAGCCCCGGTGCCGAGCTTCAACACCCTGCGCGAGATCGTCGTGAACGGGGACGGGTCGCCCCTGACCCTGGGGATCGTGCGCGATGGCACCCCGATGGAGGTCACGCTGACCCCGCGCCGACAGGATATTCCCAGCGCCGATGGCGGGTTTGAAACCCGGTGGTTGATCGGCATCACCTCGGGCATGGTGTTCGAACCGGCAACGCGCACCCCCGGTGTCTGGGAAAGCGTCGTGTCCGGCGCTGAACGGGTGGTCTATATCATTCGGGCCAGCCTGTCGGGGCTGTGGCACATGATCACCGGCGCGATCTCAAGCTGTAACCTGTCCGGGCCGATTGGCATCGCGCAGGTCTCGGGGCAGGCGGCGTCGCTGGGCGCAACGAGCTTCATCAGTTTCATCGCCATGCTGTCCACCGCCATCGGGCTTCTGAACCTGTTTCCGATCCCGGTTCTGGACGGGGGCCATCTGGTCTTTCACGCCTGGGAGGCGGTGACCGGCAAACCGCCATCTGACAAGGTGCTGAACGTTCTTCTGGCGATCGGCTTGTCTCTGGTGTTGTCGCTGATGGTGTTCGGCGTCACCAATGACCTGTTCTGCCCCTAGACGGGTGTCGCGATCCGCGAACGCCACATTCTTGCCACATTTCTGAAGTCGAAACGCCGCAATCCCTTTCTATCCTTAACGCGATCGTAACAGTGACTCGTCAAGAAAGGGATCGGCATGGGCCGGACAAACTACGGATCGAACGCCTTTGCTGTTCTGGTTGACCTGAACTGGGACCGCTTCTTTTTTGCCGCCGCCATCGCCGCCGCCCTGGGGCTGAGTGCGGCACTTCACAGCGTTATGTAAAATTTGCACAGATGTTTGCATACCGGCCCAGATGGATGATCCGGTACGTGACTTTCCTGACCCGCCGTGGCCTGTCTGCGCGCGGGTTTTGCTTTGCCTGCCCGACAGAAAACAGGGGCAATCCTGCCCCGTGCCGGATGGGGGCAGATCCCCGACGCATTGGCACCACTTCGCCCCCCTTCGAAAGTCTGGTTTCGCGCTTTGACAAGACCGCCGCAACCGCTTATCCACATTGGCACTGGGATGTCTGGGGAAAGAATAAGCGATGGCATTTGACACGAGGTTGAGCAGCAACCATTTCAAAACAACCGGACGCGGGGCAAAAGGTCTGTTGACCAGTGGCGGCGTTGCATTTTTTCTGGCATTTTCGGGGTTTACGGTCACGGTGCCGCAGGTTGCAGTTGCCCAGACCTATGCCTTCCAGCGGATCGAGATCGAAGGCACCCAGCGGATTGAAGCCGCCACCATCCTGTCCTATCTGGGAATCGCCCAGGGCGAGGCCGTGTCGGCCGCCCAGCTGAACGACGGTTACCAGCGTCTTGTCGGCTCCGGCCTGTTCGAGGACGTGCAGATCCTGCCGCGCGGCAACACACTGGTCGTCAAGGTGCGCGAATATCCCACGATCAACGTGGTTTCGGTCGAGGGCAACCGCAAGGTCAAGGACGACGTGTTCACGCCGCTGCTGAAATCGCAACCGCGGCAGGTCTTCAGCCCATCAAACGCCGAAATGGACGTTCAGACCATCACCGAGCTTTATCAGGCCCAGGGTCGTCTGGCCGCCACGGTCACGCCGAAGATCATCCGTCGCTCGAACAACCGTGTCGACGTGGTGTTCGAAGTGGTTGAAGGCAAGAATGTCGAGGTCGAGCGCCTGTCCTTCGTCGGCAACCGCCAGTTTTCCGACAGCCGCCTGCGTCGTGTGCTGGAAACCAAACAGGCCGGCATCCTGCGCGCGCTCATTCGGGCTGACAGTTATGCGCCCGAACGGATCGAGTTCGACAAGCAGGTGTTGCGCGACTTCTATCTGTCGCGCGGATACATCGACTTCAAGACGACCGGCGTGACCAGTGAGTTTTCGCGCGAGCGGGATGCGTTCTTCATCACCTTCTCGGTGCAGGAAGGCCAGCAATTCCGCTTTGGCAAGATCACCACCTCGTCCGAGGTGAACAATGTGAACGCCGCCGAATATCAGGGTGTGCACAAGCTGCGGTCGGGCGTGGTCTATAGCCCGGCGCTGATGGAAAACGCCATTGCGCGGATGGAGCGGCTGGCCATTCGCAACGGGCTGGATTTTGTCCGGGTCGAGCCGCGTGTGACCCGCAACGAACGCGCGCGCACGCTGGACATCGACCTGGTTCTGGTGCGCGGGCCGCGCATCATCGTCGAACGGATCGACATTGAAGGCAACGCCACCACGCTGGACCGGGTGGTGCGCAACCAGTTCCGTGTCGTCGAAGGCGACCCGTTCAACCCGCGTGAAATCCGCGAAGCTGCCGAACGCGTGCGCGCGCTTGGCTATTTCTCGAACTCGAATGTCGAGGCGCGCGAGGGGTCGGCGCCCGATCAGGTGGTGATCGACGTGGACGTCGAAGAGGCGCCAACCGGATCGCTCAGCTTTGGCGGTGTCTATAGCCTTGAGAACGGGTTCGGCCTGAGCGTTGCCTTCCGCGAACGCAACTTCCTTGGTCGTGGCCAGTTCATCAGCGCCAGTTATTCCAGCGGCGAAGATTCGTCCAGCTTCTCGTTCAAGTTTGCCGAACCGAATTTCCTGGACCGCGATCTGGAGCTTGGATTCGAGGCTTACTATCAGGAAACGGCCTTTGCGTCGTCTTTCTACAACACACGCTCGCTGGCACTGCGGCCGTCGATCGCTTTTCCGATCAGCGAGTATTCCCGGATCGGACTGCGCGTCTATGGCGATGGGGCGGAAATCACCGATGTGGATGCGGGCAGTTCGCAAATCCTGAAAAACGAAGGTGCGCGCGGGCGGCAGGTTGGCGCGGGCGTCGGATTTACCTGGAGCTATGACACTCGGCGCACCGGGTTGGACCCGAACCGGGGCTATCTGCTTCAGTTCGACGGTGACATCGGCGGGTTTGGCGCGGATTACCAATATGCACGTGCCACCGCCCTTGCGCAGGCCCAGACCAAGGTCTGGAACGATCAGGTGACGCTGACGGCAACGGTCGAAGGCGGGATCTTGCACGGTCTTGATGGCGGGTCGTCCCGTGTGACCGACCGGTTCCGGCTTGGCCCGTCCAAGCTGCGCGGTTTTGCCACCAACGGCATTGGCCCGCGCGATCTTGATGCAGCCAACCTGGACACGCTTGGCGGCAATATGTTCGCGGTCGCCCGGCTTGAGGCGCAGTTCCCGCTGGGTCTGCCCGAAGAATACGGCATCACGGGTGGTGTGTTCGTGGATGCAGGCTCGCTGTGGGGGCTGGACGACACGTTGGGCGGTGCGATTGATGACAGCGCACATCTGCGCTCTTCGATCGGGGCGTCGATTTTCTGGGACACGCCGATTGGCCCGCTTCGGTTCAACTTCTCGCACGTGCTGGCCAAGGAAGAATATGACGAAGAAAACAACTTCGAGCTTACGATCTCGGCCCAGTTCTGATCCATTGACCTGGATGGCGCCGCAACGTGCAAAGCGCGGATTGCGGCGCCATTTCACCGGGCGTATGGGCGCGTTGGCCCTGGTCGTGATGGTCGGGATTGGCGTCTTGCCCGCACCGGGCAATGCCCAGCAGCAGGCTGGCAGTGTGGTGTCCCAGATCGTTACGATTGACCGGCAAAGTCTGTTCTCTGACACGCAATATGGGCGCCGAGTGGTCGAAACGGTCGAAGCCGAACGGGTGCGGCTGGCCAATGAGACGCGCAAGGTCGAAGAGGCGTTGGTCAAGGAAGAACGCGAGCTGACCGAAAAGCGGGACAGCATGTCGCCCGAAGATTTCCGCAAACTTGCCAAGGCATTTGACGCAAAAGTTCAGGCTTTGCGCACGGAAGGCACCGAGCGCGAGCAGGAATTCGTCGGCACACTGGAGCGTGAACAGGCCGCGTTTTTTGACCGGATCGGCCCGATCCTGGGGCAATTGGTGCGGGAACTGGGGGCGGTCGTGATCCTGGACCGGCGGGCCATCCTGTTGACCACGCGCAACATCGACATCACCAAACTGGCCGTGGAACGCATCGACCAGGTGCTGGGGGATGGCAGCGATCTGCCGGACAATGCACCTTCAACCCCTGCGGGAGAGGCCGCGAGCCCGGATCAGCCAGCGCCAGAAATGCCCGCGTTTCCGTTGGGCGATGCGACCCCGGATGGGACATCCACCGACAACTGATTGCAATTGTTTCAGCCCCACCAGACTGCTAGTCAGAAAGAGCCGGGCCGCCAAGAGCCCCTTATGTGAAGGACGTGACCATGACATCAGATGTGCCCAGCACCGCCGATATCCAACTGATCCAGGACTGCATTCCCCACCGCTATCCGTTCCTGCTGGTGGACCGGGTCGAAGATATCCGCGCCAAGGAATTTGCCAAGGGCATCAAGATGGTCACGATGAACGAGCCTCATTTTCAGGGGCATTTTCCCGGTCTGCCGATCATGCCGGGTGTCACGATCATCGAGGCGATGGCGCAGACCTCTGCGGTCATGGTGTCCTTGTCGCTTGGCTTGGTCGGCTCGGGGGCCGTGGTGTATTTCATGGGCATCGACAGCGCCAAGTTCCGCCGCAAGGTGGTGCCGGGCGATGTGCTGGAACTGCATGTGACCACCCTTCGCGGGGGCGCGAAGGTCTGGAAATTCGACGGACGCGCGATGGTCGGCGATGAACTGGCCTGCGAGGCGACGTTCATGGCGATGATTGATGTGACCGGCGGGAAAGGCTGACCGATGGCCGACAATGGGGGCGTTGACCCGACGGCTCTGGTGCACGCCAGCGCGATCATCGAAGACGGAGCCAGGATCGGACCCGATTGCCGGATCGGTCCGTTCTGCGTGATCGGGGCACAGGTTCGACTGGGCGCGGGGGTCGAGGTGAAATCCCATGTGGTGATCACTGGCGATACCGAGGTGGGCGACGACACCGTGATCTTTCCGTTCTCGGTGATTGGAGAGATCCCACAGGATCTGAAATTCTCGGGCGAGGATACGCGCCTGATCATCGGCAAACGCAACCGCATTCGCGAGCATGTGACGATGAACACCGGCACGGCGGGCGGTGGCTATGTCACACGGATCGGCGATGACGGGCTGTTCATGGCGGGCTGTCACGTCGCACATGACGCGCAGATCGGCAACAATGTCATTTTGGTCAACAATGTCGCCGTGGCCGGTCATGTGGTCATTGAAGATGATGTGATCGTCGGCGGCTTGTCCGGTTTGCACCAATGGATTCGCATTGGCCGGGGCGCCATCATCGGTGCCTTGTCGATGGTCACGGCGGATGTGGTGCCGCACGGTCTGGTGCAAGGTCCGCGCGGCGAACTGGACGGGCTGAACCTTGTGGGGCTAAAGCGGCGTGGCGTTGCGCGGGCGGATATCGCGGCGTTGCGTGCGGCATTTCAGACGCTCAGAACCGGCGAAGGATCGTTTCGCGACCGCGCGGCGGGTTTGGCTGATGGGGCCGACAGCGATTATGTCCGCGAGTTGATCGCCTTTGTCACTGGCGACAGCGACCGTGGCTTTCTGACCCCGAAATAGCGTGCCGCGATGACCGACCGCCTTGCCATCATCGCCGGAACCGGAGACCTGCCGCACCGCATCGCCGCCAGCAATCCCGGCGCGCTGTTCGTGACCATCAAGGGGGTTGAGGTGGATGCACCGGACGGTTTTGATCTGGTCGAGGCGAGCTATGAGAAGCTGGGCGCGTTGTTCAAGACCATGCGCGGGGCAGGGGTCGGGCGCGTCGTCTTTGCCGGAAAGGTGGACCGGCCCAAGCTGAACCCTTTGAGGATGGACCGCGTGACGCTGGGCCTGTTTCCACGGGTCAAGGCGGTGCTGGGCAAGGGCGACGACGCGCTTTTGCGTTTGGTGGCCGAAGTGTTCGAAGAACAAGGCTTCGATGTTGTGGCCGCGACCGATGTGACGCAGGGGCTCAGCCTAGATGCGACCACCATCGGACGCACACCAAGCGATCAGGACCGATATGATGCCAATCGCGGCTGGTCCATTTTGGACACACTGGTCAGCGAAGATCTGGCACAGGGCGCGGTGGTCGCGGGCGGCCAATGTCTGGGGATCGAGACCATTCAGGGCACGGATGCGCTGCTTCGCTTTGTCAGTGAAACGCCCGAACATCTGAAACAAGGCGCGCGCGGGGTTTTTGTCAAACGCCCCAAACCCGGACAGGACGGGCGCATGGACATTCCCACCATCGGCCCGGCCACCGTCAAGGCCGTGGCCAAGGCGGGGCTGGGGGGCATCGTCATTCCCGCAGGCGGTGTGATCGTGATGGATCAGGACGAAGTCGAACGGCTTGTGCATGAGCTTGATCTGTTTCTGGACGTGCGGGGGGATGCGCCGTGAAAGTGTTCATGATCGCGGGCGAACCATCCGGCGACCGGCTGGGCGCGGCCTTGATGGCGGGCCTGAAAACACTGGTCGATCAGGTCGAGTTTCTGGGCATCGGTGGCACAGAAATGCAGGCGCAGGGTCTGCGGTCGCAATTTCCCATGTCGGAACTGTCGATCATGGGCATTGCCGAGGTCGCGCCGAAATATTTCCACTTGAAACGCCGCATTCGCGAAACAGCTCAAGCGGTGATAGAGGCAAATCCGGATGTGCTGATCACCATCGACAGCCCTGATTTCTGCCTGCGCGTGGCGCGGATCGTCAAAGAGGACGAGGTTGAGGGGCTGACCTTCGGGCGTGACATACCCACGGTGCATTACGTGGCACCTTCGGTCTGGGCGTGGCGTCCCAAGCGGGCCGAGAAGATGGCGCAATGGATCGACCATGTGCTGGCGCTGTTGCCGTTCGAGCCACCCTATATGGAAGCCGCCGGGATGAGCTGCGATTTCGTGGGCCATCCGGTTGTGGCCGATCCCATCGCGACCAAGGCCGAAGCGCAGGCGTTCCGCGATCATCACCAGATCGGCACCGGGCCGCTGGTATTGGCGCTGCCCGGATCGCGCAAAGGCGAGGTGACACGGCTGGCCGACCGCTTTGGCGAGGCTTTGGGGCGTGTGGCGCGCGCGCATCCCGAGATGTCGGTCGCGTTGCCCGTGGCGCAGGGTGTTGAGGCTCTGGTGCGCGATCTGACGGCCAACTGGCCAGTTAAGCCGATCCTGATTCCAGCCGATCAGCCCGAGCAGAAACGCGCGGCCTTCCGGGCGGCGGATGTGGCGCTGGCCGCATCAGGCACGGTTTCGCTGGAGCTGGCAGCCGCCGCGACCCCGATGGTGATCGCCTATGACATGAACTGGCTGAGCCGGGTTCTGATCGGGCGATTGCTGCGGGTGGACACGGTGACGCTGGTCAATCTTGTCTCTGATACACGGACCGTGCCCGAGTTTCTGGGTGCAGAGTGCACGCCCGACCGGATCGCGCCCGCTCTTTTGGCCAAGCTGGCTGACCCCACCGCCCAGAAAGAGGCGATGGCCCTGACCATGGATCGTCTGGGCCGGGGGGGCGAGGCACCGGGGCTTCGGGCGGCGCGCTCGGTTCTGAACGCGGTGGCGCGGGCGCGCACGACCTAACGGACGCACCCTGCCACAGACATGCGTACTTACTGCGCCGTGGCCCCTTCGCTCAGGATCGTCTGAACCTTCGGGATGATTTCGGGCATCTTCTCTTGCATCAGCTTCAACACAATCGGGGTCTGGCGCTCTGTCACCTGCGGCAGTTTGCTCATCGCCGAACGCCCCAGATCGGTGGCATAGAAATCGCGGATCGCCTTGATCTCGTCAAAGGTGAACAGTTCGGCCATGACCGCTGCCTGATCGCGCATGATCTCGTACATCGGGCCGGTCATCTCGTCCTGATACAACTGGTTGATGCGCGCAATCTGGTCGTCGTTCAAGGGGATGCCCTTGCTCTTGATGTCATTGACAATCGGCTGCCACATGGTCTTGATCATCGCCGCCATGTCGATGTCTTCCAGCGTGGCGTCAATATAGCCCGTGGCCAACGCCAACCGTTGCTCATAGGTTTCTTCAGCCTGAACAGGCGAGACAAGGGCCGCCGATACGGCGATGGCAGAGAGGAGATGGCGCATAGAATGATCCTTTCGGTCTGTATGTGCCACGATCTTCCCAACGCGCGGCACGGGACACAATGGCTTTGGTCAAGTCATCGCACCAAATCGGCACTTAGCCACGCCAGATCCAGCCGCCTCCGAAGACGCGCGGCCCCTCGGGGGCATAGAAGACGCAGGCCTGCCCGGGGCTGACACCTTCTTCCGGGGTCAACAGTTCAACCTCGGCTTCGGTGTCCGAGATCGGACGGATGATCGCCTCGCGCGGGGGGCGGGTTGAGCGGATCTTGACGCCCATATGCCATTCCTTGCGGGCGGTGAACGGCTCGTCCCCCAGCCAGTTGATCTCGCGCACAGGCACGGTGCGGGTGGCCAGCATTTCCTTCGGGCCGACGACGACCTGCTTTGCATCCACGTCCAGCTTCACCACGTAAAGCGGCTCGGACAGGCCGCCAATCCCAAGGCCGCGCCGTTGCCCGATCGTGTAGTGAATGACGCCCTCGTGCTGGCCCAGCACGCGCCCGTCGGCATGGACGATCTTGCCCGGTTCCGCCGCACCGGGGCGCAGTTTCTCGATCACGCCCGCATAGTTGCCGTCCGGCACGAAGCAGATGTCCTGACTGTCGGGTTTGTCAGCGACCTCAAGCCCGTATTTGCGCGCCAGCGCACGGGTTTCATCCTTGGTTTTTAGATGGCCCAATGGGAAACGCAGGTATTCCAACTGCTCTGGTGTGGTCGAAAACAGGAAATAGCTCTGATCGCGCGCAGGGTCGGCGGCCCGGTGCAATTCAGGCCCGGCAGGTCCAATGGCGCGTTGGATGTAATGCCCGGTGGCCATGCAATCGGCCCCCAGATCGCGCGCGGTTTCCAGCAAGTCCTTGAACTTCACCCGTTCGTTGCAGCGGATGCAGGGCACGGGGGTGGCGCCCCCAAGATAGCTGTCGGCAAATTCCTCGATTACGGCGTCCTGAAAGATGTTTTCATAATCCAGCACATAATGCGGAAATCCCATACTTTCAGCTACATGGCGGGCGTCGTGAATGTCGATGCCGGCGCAACAGGCGCCCTTCTTGGCCAGGGCTGCGCCGTGGTCATAAAGCTGCAATGTGACGCCGATCACGTCATAACCTTCTTCGGCCAGCATCGCGGCTACGACCGAGCTGTCCACACCGCCTGACATCGCCACGACGACACGGGTTTCGGCCGGTGGTTTGGCGAAGCCGAGCGAGTTCAACACCGGGGCGTCTTGCATTTTCACGGTCGTGGACATGACCAGATCCTTTCCAGAAGAAGGTCGGAATATATGAAAATTCGAATGAACAACAAGGGGCAGCTTCACCTCTCTTTAAGCCTAAGCGCCGAAAATCGTGCCAGACCAAGACGTGAGGGCTGGATATGTATCTGAAAAAAGTTGAAGGGCCACGGGCTGTGACCCTGCCGGACGGGTCGATCATGACGCGCGCTGATTTGCCCCCCAGGACCACCCGCCGTTGGGTGGCCAGCCGCAAGGCTGCGGTGGTGCGCGGCGTGCTGTCGGGACTGATCTCGGAAAAAGATGCGCAGGAGCTCTATGCCTTGTCGCCCGAAGAACTGGACGAATGGGTCAGGGCCGTGTCCACCCACGGCGAAGCCGCGCTGAAGGCGACATCGCTACAAAGGTATAGACAACCCTAGATTGTTTTCGCTAAAAGTTCTGCATGGGTAACGTGTGGTTAACCATTTCACGAGATGCTGAGTACGAATACCAGGACTTTTAAGCGGAGAACCCGAAACATGCGTATCCTTTTGGTGGAAGACGACCCGACAACATCGCGCAGCATCGAATTGATGCTGACCCATGCCAATCTGAATGTCTATGCAACTGATCTGGGCGAAGAAGGGGTCGATCTGGCCAAACTCTATGACTACGACCTGATCCTCCTGGACCTGAACCTGCCCGACATGAACGGGCATGAGGTTCTGCGCCAGCTGCGCATGTCACGGGTGGAAACGCCGATCCTGATCCTCTCTGGTGCCGATGACACCGAAAACAAGATCAAGGGATTCGGGTTCGGTGCTGACGACTACATGACGAAGCCGTTTCACCGCGAAGAGCTGATTGCCCGTATTCACGCGATCATCCGCCGGTCGAAAGGACATTCGCAATCGGTGATCAAGACCGGGCAGATCGCCGTGAATCTGGATGCCAAGACCGTCGATGTGGACGGGCGCACGGTGCACCTGACCGGCAAGGAATACCAGATGCTGGAGCTGCTTTCCCTGCGCAAGGGCACAACCCTGACGAAAGAAATGTTTCTGAATCACCTTTATGGCGGCATGGACGAACCGGAGCTGAAAATCATCGACGTGTTCATTTGCAAGCTGCGCAAGAAGCTCGCCACGGCGACCGGCGGCGACAGCCATATCGAAACCGTCTGGGGGCGTGGTTATGTCTTGCGCGACCCCGAGCCGGCCGAACTGGATGCCAAGATCGCGATGGGGGCCTGAACCGCCACGCTGCCGCGGTCGAAAAGCTGTTCTAGCTGACCAAGGCCCGAGCGATGCGCGCGGCAAGGCGCGCATTGTTCTTGACCAGCGCGACATTTGCGACAAGCGACGCGCCCTCGGTCGCGTGAAAGATGCGGTCCAGCAGAAAGGGTGTCACCGACTTGGCCGCGATACCCTTGTCCCGGGCGGCGGCAAGGGCGTCCTCGATCACCGGGGTGATCACCTCGGTGGGGATTTCATCTGCGGCCGGGATCGGGTTTGCCACCAGATGCCCTCCGGCCAGGCCCATCGCCGTACGTGTTTTCATGGCCTGCGCGATCTGGGCCGGATCCTCCATCGACAAGGGCGCGGGCAAGCCGGACGAGCGTGACCAGAACGCCGGGAACTCTGCCTGACCAAAGGCGATCACCGGCACACCCAGCGTTTCGAGCACTTCGAGTGTCTTGGGAATGTCCAGAATGGCCTTGGCACCGGCCGCCACAACGGTCACCGGGGTCTTTGCCAGTTCCTGCAAATCGGCAGAGATGTCGAAACTGTCTTCCGCGCCGCGATGGACCCCGCCGATACCGCCGGTGGCAAAGACCTCGATCCCGGCCAGGTGGGCCGCGATCATCGTGGCCGCCACCGTCGTCGCCCCGGTGCCGCCGGTGGCAATGCAAGCGGCCAGGTCGGCGCGTGAAAGTTTGGCGACGTCCTGCGCCTGACCCAGAGTCTCAAGCTCGGCATCGGACAGGCCGATATGCAACCTGCCATCAAGCACCGCGATGGTTGCCGGAATCGCGCCGTTGTCACGGATCAGCATTTCAACTTCGCGGGCCGTGTCGACATTCTGAGGCCACGGCATGCCATGTGTGATGATCGTGCTTTCCAGCGCAACGATGGGCTGGCCGTGGGCACGGGCATTGGCGACCTCGTCCGAGAAATGAAGGGGTAGGGTCATGTGTCGTCTTCTCCCGAAACATAGTGGGCCGCGGTCTCTTGCGCATGGGTCAGCGCATCGGCTGGCGCCTTGCCCGCGATTTCAGCCGCAATATGTGCGGCCATGAATGTGTCGCCCGCCCCGGTGATCCGGCGCACACGCACCGCAGGGCAGGGGGTTTGGATCACCCCGCGCGACTTGCTTCCATCGGCGGCAAAGCTGCCGCCATCGGTAACAAGCACACGGTTGGCCCCTGCTGCCAGCAGCCCTTCGGCCGCTTCAAGCGCGTTGTCGAAAGACTGATTGGCCAGGTATCCGGCCTCTTCCCGGTTGACATAAAGCGTGGCGCCCGGATGGGCCATCAACGGGGCCAGGCGTCGCGCCTTGCCGGGGCTGGCGGGCGCCACGCGCAGATCGGCAGCGGCAAAGCTGGGTCGCCGGGCAATGTCAGTCAGCAACGCCAGCGTCAGGTTTCCATCCAACGCAATCACCCCGGTATATGGCGCCTTGGACGACCCGAGCGTGCCGTCCTCCAGCGGAGTGAGGATCGCGTCACCGGCTGCCTCAAGCGAATGGGCATCCGCGATCGCTGCGACCAGGCCCTGCGGGCCTTCGATCGCCATATAGACATCCGTGGGCAGGCCTGAAGGGCGGTGAACAAAGCGTGTCACCATCCCGCGCGCACCGCATTCGGCCAGAAGCTCTTCGCCCTCGGCATCGCGCCCGATGGCGGTCAGAAGGGCGGGGCGCAGGTCAAACCGCTGTGCCGTCATCGCGATGTTCATCGCGACGCCCCCCGGCAAGCGTGTGATCCGGCCCGGTTCATCCGACCCGATCCGCATCGCATGTTGCGTGCGCCCGATCACGTCCCACAACACGGACCCGATACAAAGAATGTCATGCGTCATCGTCATTCTTCCTCTTTGCCGAGGAACACGCCGCGACACAAGAGCCGATCTGTCGCCCACTTGTCGCGCGGTTCAAACCAACGGAATATGGCAAATCCCTTGCGTTTTGGGCTTGTCAGGGGGCAAGCGGGGGTCTATACCCCCCCATCAATCCACAGGCGGGGTTGGGCTGATGAGGGAGACATCCTCGGACGTCCGCCGGTTGAGCCGGGGAATGACCCACGATCAGATCCGTGAAAACGGTTTGATTGCAAGGACATGAACCGCTCGTATGGCCCCGTCAAGGTAGAAACCGGAAAGGAAAAGAACATGGCGCTGCCTGATTTTTCGCTGCGTCAGCTTTTGGAAGCTGGCGTTCACTTTGGTCACCAGACCCAACGCTGGAACCCCCGTATGGCGCCGTTCATCTATGGTGAACGCAACGGGATCCACATTTTCGACCTGACGCAAACCCTGCCGATGCTGGACGCCGCGCTGAATGCCGTGCGCGAGACTGTCGCCAAGGGTGGCCGCGTTCTGTTCGTCGGCACCAAACGCCAGGCCGCTGGCGCAATTGCCGAAGCTGCCGAGAAGTCGGCCCAGTACTACATGAACCACCGCTGGCTGGGTGGCACGCTGACCAACTGGCAGACCGTGTCGCAGTCGATTAACCGCCTGAAGGACTTTGACGAGAAGCTGGCGAATGGTGCCGAAGGCCTGACCAAGAAAGAGCGTCTGGGCATGGAGCGCGAGCAGGCAAAACTGCAAGCGTCGCTGGGCGGCATTCGCGAAATGGGCGGCGTGCCGGACCTTCTGTTCGTCATCGACGTGAAAAAAGAAGCCCTGGCCATCGCCGAAGCCAACAAGCTGGGCATCCCGGTTGTGGCCGTGGTCGACACCAACTGCCCGCCGGAAGGCGTGGATTACATCATTCCGGGCAATGACGACGCAGCCCGCGCTATCGCGCTTTACTGCGATCTGGCGTCGCGCGCGGCCCTTGACGGCATGTCGGCCCAGCTTGGCGCCGCCGGCGTCGACATCGGCGCGATGGAAGAGGCGCCGGCAGAAGAAGCTGTTGCCGAGCCCGCCCAGGAAGCTGCCACGGCCGAATAAGCGCCGTGCACGAGCGGGGCAGGGTGATCTGCCCCGCGTCTTGTCACAGAATTGATCCGGGCAAGGTGGCGACCGTTATGTTCTGCGCGCGCCCCGCCCCGACACACCAAGGAGCTGAGATATGGCAATCACTGCTGCACTCGTCAAAGAACTGCGCGAATCCACCGGCGTCGGCATGATGGACGCGAAGAAGGCACTGGTCGAAAACGATGGCGACATGGACGCTGCCGTTGACTGGCTGCGCACCAAAGGTCTGGCCAAAGCCGCCAAGAAGGCCGGTCGCACCGCCGCTGAAGGGCTGGTCGCTGTCGCCGTGTCCGGTGGCAAGGGCGTGGCTGTCGAAGTGAACTCGGAAACCGACTTTGTCGCGAAAAACGCCGAGTTTCAGCAAATGGTGTCTGCCATCGCAAACGCTGCGCTGAACGCCGACGATCTGGACGCGTTGAACGCCGCCGATCTGGATGGCAAGTCTGTTGCTGACACGATCACCAACAAGATCGCCACCATCGGCGAGAATATGTCGCTGCGCCGCATGGCGTCGGTCGAAGGTGACAGCGTTGTGACCTATGTCCACAATGCGGCTGCCGACGGCATGGGCAAGATCGGTGTTCTGGTTGCAATGAACGGTGGCTCGGAAGAGTTTGGGCGTCAGGTCGCGATGCACATCGCCGCCGCCAACCCGCAGGCGTTGAACGAAGCCGAGCTGGATGCAGCGGTCGTCGAAAAAGAGCGCGCCATCCTGACCGAGCAAGCCCGCGAAAGCGGCAAGCCCGAAAACATCATCGAGAACATGATCAAGGGTCGGATGAAGAAATTCCTGGCCGAAGTCACCCTTCTGGGTCAAGATTTCGTGATCAACCCC
This sequence comes from Aliiroseovarius sp. S2029, assembly GCF_023195575.1. Lineage (NCBI taxonomy): Bacteria > Pseudomonadati > Pseudomonadota > Alphaproteobacteria > Rhodobacterales > Paracoccaceae > Aliiroseovarius > Aliiroseovarius sp. S2029. The sequence continues at coordinate 371,742 of NZ_JALPQE010000003.1, read as the reverse complement.
GACCTGACCGTCGAAGCCGCTGCCAAAGAGGCCGGCGCCGAGATTGTCGGTTACGTTCGTATGGAAGTGGGCGAGGGGATCGAGAAAGAAGAAGCCGATTTCGCCGCTGAAGTGGCCGCCGCCGTTCAAGGCTGATCTGGTCACAAACGAAATCAAGAAAGGGCCGGGAAACCGGTCCTTTTTTTGTGAATCGATTTGATTGAGGAGCGTGCCGCGGCAGGGCAGGTGAAAACGAGATGCGGCGCCAACGGGAAGGTTGACGCCGCAAAGAACCGCACGGGACAAGTGCTTTTCTTTCTAGGAGTTCCGGTGATTAGGTTGCTGGTGCCTTTGGTATGAATATTCCATCAGCACCAGCTCCCGGTTTCCCGGAAGAATGAGACGTTGTCTGAAATCGCAGTACGTCCACCCCTTCAAGTTCCAACGGCTTCAAAGCCACCACTCACGGAACAGTTACATCATGCCGCAAAAATCCGCCGAAGGGAAGTCAGGGTTTCCCTACCGTCAGGTCAATATCTTGTGATCTTTTGTTCGCAAGCAGTCGACAATCTCGCAATTTTATTGCTGATAGGTTCGCACACCTAGAATTGCTCAACTGTGAGGCGAACGAATCTGGTTCAAATAAGCGATTTTTAGAATCGCCTGCGCCGTGGTGTTGACGCCCAGTTTCTCGCGGGCGATTCGCAGATGTTTTTCGACCGTGGCGGGCGACACGCCCATGATGGTCGCGATATCCTGGTTGGTCTTGCCCGTGCCGACCCATTCCAGCACCTCGCGTTGGCGGCTCGACAATCTGGCGCGGGCGGTTTCATGGGGCAGGGACATGATCTTCAGATGTGCCACATGGTTCATCATCTCGATCCGTTCGCCGTCATTGACCCAGATCTGATCGACCTCGTCCTGACTCAGCCCGGCTTGGGCGGTCAACGCCATCACCGCGCGCGCCTGTTTCGCCGACACCGGGAACGAAATGGTATAGCCGGCAGTGACATTCATCTGGCGATTGATTTCGCGCACTTTCAAGCCTTTTTCCGACAGCCTGTGGGCGTTCTGGTGGACCCAGGACCAACTGCATGCGCCGCTGTTGTTCGAGGCCCATTCGATCATCGGTGAATGGCGGTACAACTCGTCTTCGGAATACAGCAGCTTGACATATTCGGGCGGATGCGACGACAGGATCAATGCATCTTCACGCGGGCCCAACGAGGTTGGCGTGGTGAAATGCGTGCAGCCATAAACCAGGCGGTCAAAGCCAATCTCTTTCATCGCGGCGCAATGGATGTCCCACAGTTCCGCGATGGAGGTGCTATCACACACTCTGGACACGTAATCGAGCAGACGATCCATCCAGATCAATCCTTGCGCTCAAGATGCGCAACAAGCGCGTCGATCGCCAGAAGATAGCCCTGAGCGCCGAAGCCGCAAATCTGACCGATGGCAACACGGGCCAGATAACTTTGATGGCGAAACGCCTCGCGGGCGTGGATGTTCGACAAGTGCACTTCGACGGTTGGGACATCGACCGAGGCCACGGCATCCATGATCGCGACGGAAGTGTGCGTATAGGCGCCTGCGTTCAGAATGATCCCGTCATACGCATCGCGGGCTGCATGGATCCGATCAATCAGCGCACCTTCGTGATTGCTTTGAAAGACGTCACAGCTGACATCGCAGGTTTTGGCATGCCTACGGCACAGATCCTCGATATCCGCCAAGCTGGTGTGCCCATAGACCTCGGGCTGACGTTTCCCCAACAGGTTCAGGTTGGGGCCGTTCAGGATTAGCAGGGACGTCATAGAAAATTCCTTCTTCTCGGCGCATTATTTGCCGGAAACACAAGAAAAGTCGAGCGTGAACAGTTATTGGCGACGGGTTCTCGAAAATTGGGGCAAATAACACATAATACCGATTATGCGAGATGTGAACGCGCGTTGCTGCACGCCGCCCTGACGTGCGACACTTATTGGAAATCAGTGTGTTGACGGGTGATCTGTACGCCACTTGTTAGCGGTCTGCGCAATCCTTTGGGTAAACCAATTTGATCTGTCTTATCCCTTGTGGATCTGTGCGCGGTCGTTTTCAGTCGAACAGGTGAAAACACATAGTGCGAGGGAGTGACGCCGTGTTGAGTTTTGCTCTGGCATTGATGCGATTTGCAAAAGCCGTGCTGCGGTCCTGGAACGATCAGGAATTTCGGGCCTGTCTGGCCCTGGCCCTGCTCATGCTTGTGTCCGGCACGATCTTTTACAACCGGGTTGAAGGCTGGACCTGGATTGATGCGCTGTATTTCAGTGTCACCACCATGTCGACCGTCGGCTTTGGCGATCTTTCACCCCAGACCAATGCGGGCAAGATCTTCACGGTGTTCTATATTCTGGTGGGTGTCGGAATTTTCGTGTCGCTGTTTACGTTTCTAGCTCGCGCGCTATTGCAAAGCCCTGACGTCGACACAGAAGGAAGCGACCCGCATGGATCACTTGCGACCAGGAAGGATTAAGGGCGGGGTTGTCGCCCCCTACCCCAGAGCGTAACCGGTCCCGCGCACGGTGCGTAGCGGATCGGCGCCGCCATCCCGGCACAGAGCCTTGCGCAGGCGACCAACATGCACATCGACCGTGCGCGTGTCGACATAGACATCGCGCCCCCAGACCCGGTCCAGCAGTTGTTCGCGGCTCCACACCCGGCCGGGTTTTTCCATCAGGGTGGACAGCAGGCGAAACTCGGTCGGGCCGAGTTTCACCTCGCGATCCGCGCGCGTCACGCGGTGGCTTTCGCCGTCCAGCACGATGTCCTGATACTCCAGCCGTTGCCCGACGGCGGCAGGCCGGGTGCGGCGCAACTGGGTGCGGATCCGCGCCATCAACTCACTGACCGAGAACGGCTTGACCACGTAATCATCCGCGCCGGTTTCCAGCCCGCGCACGCGGTCGACTTCTTCTGAACGGGCTGACAGCATGATCACCGGGATCATCCGGGTGTCCTTGCGGGTTTTCAGGCGGCGGCAAATCTCGATGCCCGACACGCCGGGCAGCATCCAGTCCAGCAAAACCAGATCGGGCGTGACCTCTTCGATCAGGATCAACGCATCATCGCCGTTTTCGGCAAGGGTGACATCATAACCTTCGGCAGAAAGGTTGTAGCGCAGGATTTCCCGCTGGGCCGGTTCGTCTTCCACCAGCAGCACACAGGGCGTGTTGGCGCTCATGCCTTGGCTCCGCTGTTGGTGGTGGCCGGGATCTCGTAGTTGGGCGCGTTGCCTTTCGGGCGTGCCTCGTCCGGCATTTCGCCTTTTACCAGATAGATCACCTGATCCGCGATCGAGGTGACGTGATCACCCATCCGTTCGATATTCTTGGCGATGAAATGCAGGTGCATACAGGATGAAATGTTGCGCGGATCTTCCATCATGAAGGTCAGAAACTCACGGAACAAAGCGTTGTACATCTGGTCGATCTCAAGGTCACGTTCGCGCACATCCTGGGCCAGATCGGCATCGCGACGGATATAGGCGTCCAGCGCATCAGTCAGCATCTGCTGTGCCTCGCCCGCCATCCGTTTGATCGCGCCCGAGGCGCCGTCGATGGGCTGCATATGCACCAGAACCGTGGTGCGTTTGGCCATGTTCTTGGCGTAATCCCCGATCCGTTCCAGATTGGCAGCGACCTTCATCACCGTCAGAACCGTGCGCAGGTCCGAGGCAATCGGTTGACGCAGGGCCAGGACGCGGGCGCAATCCTCCTGGATCTGCAAATCCAACGCGTCGATCTTCTTGTCGTTCTGGCGCACTTTGGCGGCCAGTTCCTCGTCCCGGTTTTTCAGTGATCTGGCGCCCTGGCGGATGGCGTCCTCGACCATGCCGCCCATTTTCATAAGATGGGCCTGAATGTCCTCAAGGTCGCGGTCAAAGGCGGATGCGATATGTTGGTCGGTCATGTTGGTCTCCTGCCCCGTGGTCAGCCAATCCGGCCGGTGATGTAGCTTTCAGTGCGCGGGTCGGTCGGGTTGGTGAATATCCGATCCGTCTCTCCGTATTCCACAAGGTGGCCCAGATGGAAGAACGCGGTTTTCTGACTGACCCGCGCGGCTTGTTGCATTGAGTGGGTCACGATCACCACGGAAAAGTTCTGGCGCAGCTCGTCGATCAGTTCTTCGACCTGCGCGGTCGCAATGGGATCCAGCGCCGAGCAGGGTTCATCCATCAAAAGAACCTCGGGTTTGGTGGCAATCGCGCGGGCGATGCACAGGCGCTGTTGCTGGCCGCCGGACAGCCCGGTGCCGGGCGCGTGCAGACGGTCTTTTACCTCGTCCCAAATGGCGCCGCGACGCAGGGATTTCTCGACGATCTCGTCCAGATCGGCCTTGTTGCGGGCCAGGCCGTGAATGCGCGGGCCGTAGGCAATATTGTCATAGATCGATTTGGGGAACGGGTTGGGTTTCTGAAACACCATGCCGACCTTGGCGCGCAACTGCACGGGGTCGACACGTTTGTCATAGATGTCTTCGCCATCCAGCCGGATATCGCCTTCAACCCGGCAGATGTCGATCGTGTCATTCATCCGGTTCAGACAGCGCAGGAAGGTGGATTTGCCGCAGCCCGATGGACCGATAAAGGCGGTCACGGTGTTGTCCTGAATGTCGACCGACACGTCCTTGATGGCGTGGGTGTCGCCATAGTGGACCTGCACGTTCTTCGCGGTGATCTTGATGTCCTGCATCGTCGCGGTGCCTTCGGTCTTTGTCATGTCGTTCATGTGGTCGGTCTTTCATCTTTCGTTGCGGCGGGCGTCGTGCCGCTTACCAGCGGCGCTCGAACCGGCGGCGCAGGAGGATTGCGATGATATTCATGCTCATCAGGAAGAGAAGCAGGATGATGATGCCGCCCCAGGCGCGTTCGTAAAAGGCCGGATCGGCGCGTTTGGCCCATTCATAGATCTGTGCGGGCATGGCCGAGTTCGGGGCCATGAACCCGTCGATCACACCATCGGGATAGTTCGACGCGATATAGCCCACCATCCCGATCAGAAGCAGGGGCGCGGTTTCGCCAAGCGCCTGTGCCAGACCGATGATGGTGCCGGTCAGGATGCCGGGCATGGCCAGCGGCAGGACATGGTGAAACACCGTCTGCATATTCGAGGCCCCTATCCCAAGGGCGGCCTCGCGGATCGAGGGCGGCACGGATTTCAGCGATGCGCGTGTCGAAATGATGATCGTTGGCAAGGTCATCAGGGTCAGGACCAGCCCACCCACCAGCGGGGCGGATTGTGGCAGATGTGCGAACTGGATGAACACGGCAAGGCCAAGGATGCCGAACACGATGGACGGCACGGCGGCAAGGTTTGCGATATTGACCTCGATCAGGTCGGTGAACCTGTTCTGTGGGGCAAATTCTTCCAGATAGATCGAGGCAGCCACACCGATGGGCAGCGCACAGGCCAGCACCACCAACATCATATAGAAACTACCAAGCATAGAGACACCGATTCCGGCTTGTTCCGGGCGGCTTTCCGAGGCATCCGCCCCGGTGATGAAATCCAGATTGAAGGATTTTGTCACCAGCCCGGCCGTTTGCAGCGCGTCGACAAGATCAAGATGTGCGGGCGTCAGGTTCTTGTCCCGCGCAAGGCTGTCACGGGTCACGCGGCCTTTCAGATAGCCGTCGACACGCGACGAAGCGAGCAGCTTGAACTCCACCGTTTCCCCGATCTGCTCAGGGTGCGCGATGACATGGTCACGAATGACCGCCGCCGCGCCCGAGCTGATCATCTTGCGCAGGTCTTTGCCCTTGGTGAACGGGTTTTCTGCACCCGCATCTGCGATGGCGCGGGCCAAGGCGTCATCAATCAGCGGGTTGTAACCGAAGGTCGTCACCTTCTTGATGGCCTCGATGTCACGGGTGCCGGACTTGTCCAGTTTTGCTTCCTGAAGTTCAACGTTCAGGGTGATGAAGCTTTGCTGAAACGCGCCCGCGCCCTTGAAGATGATCGACGAGACCAACACCACAAGGAACACCAGACCCACCGCAATGGCGGCAATGCCATAGGCGCGGAACCGGGCCTCGGCGGCGTTGCGCTTTCGGGTGCGGTCATCGACCGTCAGGATCGAGGATGTCGCGCGCGGCGTATTCCCATCGGCGAGGTTCGCGTCGGTCATTCGTATTGCTCCCGGTATTTGCGCACGATCATCAGTGCCAGGATGTTCAGGCCGAGCGTCAGGATGAACAGCGTCATGCCAAGCGCGAAGGCGACAAGTGCTTCTGGCGAGGCGAAATCGCTGTCGCCGGTCAACTGGCTGACAATTTTGGCGGTGACGGTGGTCATGGCTTCAAACGGGTTCAGATCCAGCCGGGCCGCGGCCCCTGCCCCCATCACCACGATCATCGTTTCGCCGATGGCGCGGCTGGCGGCCAGAAGCACTGCGCCTACGATGCCCGGAAGGGCTGCTGGCAACACCACCTGACGCACCGTTTCCGATTGCGTGGCGCCCAGCCCGTAGGATCCATCCCGCATCGTCTGCGGCACCGCGTTGATGATGTCATCCGACAACGAGCTGACAAAGGGGATCAGCATGATGCCCATGACCAGCCCCGCCGTCATCACCGACCGTGCGCCCTGCATCCAGCCCAGCCCATCGGCACCAAAGACGCCCACCAGCATCGGCCCGACCACGGTCAGGGCGAACAGGCCATAGACGATGGTGGGAATGCCGGCCAGCACCTCCAGCAAGGGTTTGGCAACGGCGCGGGTGGTTTTGCCTGCGTATTCGGCCAAATAGATGGCCGCGAACAACCCGATGGGCACCGCGACCAGCAGTGCGACCAGCGATATGTAAAGTGTGCCCCACAAAAGCGGCAGGATGCCCAGATGCTCGGACCCGCCGCGCCCTTCAGGGCTCCAGACCGTGCCGAACAGGAAATCGGTCATCGGGAACATGCCGAAGAAGCTGATCGTGTTGAACACCAGCGACAGGACGATGCCGATCGTGGTCAGGATGGCCAGCGACGCCGCCCCGATCAGCAACAGCTTCACGCCGGTCTCGACTCTGTTGCGGGCATGAAAATCGCCGGTGCTGCTGCGCAGCGCGAACAGAAAGCCGCCTGCCGCGATGATCAAGACAACCACGGTCAAGGCCAGGGTGCCTGTTTCGCTTCGCGCGCGCAAAGCCTGCGCGGCGCTCAGGATGGTGGGGCTGACCTCGCCCCCCAGCGCGACGCCCACCTGTGCCAGTTGCGCGCGCAGATCGGTGCTGTCGGCATCAAGTGCGGCAATGCCTTCGCGGGTCATCACATTCTGGCGCACCATTTCGTCCAGGCCTTCGGCGACACGGGCCACATCGCTCATCACAAGGTTCAACTGGCCCGAGCTTTCATAGTGGGTTTCGGGGATTGCCCCGGCCACGCTGGCGTGGATCACGATGGGTTGAAGGATCACCCAGAGACACAGCACAAGAAGTGCCGGCACCAGCGCCAGCATCGCTACGTTGTATCCATAAAAGCTGGGCAGCGAATGCAGTTTGCGCCGATCCCCCCCCACCGACGCCAGGGCCCGGGCACGGCCCAGAACAAAGCCAAGCACCGCCAGCGCCAGAATGATCACGAGAAGCCAGAATGCGGACATGGGAACTCTTCGTCATCTGTGCAGTTCCGTTGCTGGATCTGCGGGGTGAAGCGGTGCGGGACCCCTGCCCCGCACCGCTGTTTTTTAGTTGGTCAGCACGTCTTCGGCAGCCACGGCGGCCTGTGTTGCTGCCAATTCGGGATCGGCTACCAGACCGTATTCGGACAACGGACCATCCGGGCCGGCGATCTCGTCCGCGACGAAGAACTCGGCGAACTCTTTCAGGCCGGGGATCACGCCGATATGGGCTTTCTTGATGTAGAAATAGAGCGGACGCGACACCGGGTATGCACCGCTTGCGATGCTTTCGGTCGACGGCAGAACCCCCGACATGGTGGCCACTTTCAGCGTGTCGGTGTTGTTTTCATAGAATGCCAGGCCGAAGATGCCGATGCCGTCCTTGTTCGACGAGATCGAGGCCAGCGTTTCGGTATAATCCCCGTCGATATCGACCGATTTTCCATCGGTGCGAACCGCGATACAGGCTTTCTCGGCGGCTTTCTTCTTGGCTTTCTCGTCATCGCCTTCGGCGGCTTCAAGATAGAGGTCAAAGGCGCCAGCGGCTTCGCAGCCGGCCAGCAGCACCTTGTCTTCGAACACTTCGCGGGTGCCGTGCTTGGTGCCGGGGATGAAGGCGGCGATGTCGGCGGCGGGCAAGGCTGCGTTGAATTCGGCCCACTGATTGTAAGGATTGTCGACCAGCGTACCGTCGACCACCACCTTAGCACCCAGCGCATTGAAGATGTCGATGGGTTCAAAAGCGCTGAAATCCGGGCCGTCGATCTGGCTGGCAAACACGATGCCGTCATAACCGATGCGCACCTCGACAATTTCGGTCACGCCAGCGGCAGCGCAGGCCTCAACTTCGGACGATTTGATCTTGCGCGAGGCGTTCGCGATGTCGATGGTGTTTTCCCCCACCCCTTCGCAAAACCGCTTCAACCCGGCGGACGAGCCACCCGATTCGACCACCGGTGTCGGGAAGTCGAAGTTTTCCCCGAACGCTTCGGCCACGATCGACGCATAGGGAAGCACCGTCGACGACCCGGCCACCTGTACCTGATCACGGGCAAAGGCTGCGGTTGCAGAGGCGGCGGCAATCGCCAGGGTGGAGGCGGTCAGTTTGGCAAAGGACATGATGAACTCCTGTCTGTCTGTGTCATCGCCCACTCGGACGACATGCCACTGTCCTATGGGTCCTGATCAAAGCTTTTGTGACGAATCTGTAAAAGTAATGTGACAAACCGCCGGGGATTGCCGGATTTCATGCGGATCGTAAACTCAACCCGCCGCGGCCGCAGGCAGAGTGACCGTGAACGTGCTGCCCTGCCCCATGGCGCTATCGATCCTGAGCCGACCGCGATGGCGGTTCACGATATGCTTGACGATGGCAAGGCCCAGACCGGTGCCACCCATTTCGCGTGAGCGATGGGTGTCGACACGATAAAAGCGTTCGGTCAGCCGCCCAAGATGCTTGGGGTCGATTCCATCGCCATCATCTTCGACCGAAACCTCGACACCCGGCCCCTTGAAGGCGGGCACCTGTTCCAGCGCGCGGGTGGTGATCCGCACATTCCCGCCCTCGCGCCCATATTTGATCGCGTTTTCGGTCAGGTTGGTCACGACCTGCGTCAGTTGATCGCGATCCCCTGTCACAAGGGCGGGCTGCTCGTCGCACGGTTGGATCACCAGTTCGACCTGCCGATCCGCGGTCGCCGGGCCAAGCGTCGTTGCGACCATCGCGATCACCTGATCCAGATCGACCAGATCGGTGGGACGCATCCGGGCCATGTCCTCGACCCGGCTCAACGACAGAAGATCCGTGACCAACCGGTTCATGCGCCCTGCTTCTTCTGCCATGATGTCCAGAAACCGAGCACGCGCGGCGGCATCGTCACGGGCCGGGCCGCGCAGGGTTTCAATGAAGCCGGTCAGCGCGGTCAGCGGGGTGCGCAGCTCGTGGCTGACATTTGCCACGAAATCCGAGCGCATCTGCCCCGCCTCTTCCTGTGGCGCGGTGTCCACAAAGGCCATGAGAACGGAGTGATCGGACTCAAGCGCCGCCATATGGACATCAAAGATCTGTTCCCGGCCATGCGTTGTCACAAGATAGCGGGCCGTGGTGGATGTGGTGCCTTCGATCACAGCCTCAACAGCATCAAGCAAGGCAGGCTGGCGGATGGCCGTCGCCAGATGGCGCCCGGTCAGATCCCCCCGAAACAGGTCACTCGCGGCCCCGTTCTGGTCCGCGATGCGCCGATCACCCCCCACCACCAGCGCGGGCAAGGGCAAGGCATGCAGGACTTCGCTTGACGTAGGCACACAGATCCCTTTCCGACATGTTGCGTCAGTCTTAGGGATGGCGGGATATCGGCGGCAGGTCAAACCCCAAAAAAATGCGGCGCCCATCACAAGGCGGGAATTGCAAACCCCCGGATCGCCTTATATGTGTAAATCGAATTGGTGATGTGAAGGCCTGCAGCCACGGCGCCGCGGCGCCGGGGAATGGTGTTCAGAACTGTGAGAGATTTCAACCTGGTATCGTGTAATGACTGAACGACGCAGTGATAAACCAATGCTCCTGGCACTAGGCGACGATCCCGTCGCAGACGACCGGCTGAATCAGGTCTGCCGCGTCACCCCCATGTCCTGCGAAGCATTCTATCGGATGTCGCGCGACGCGTTTGATCAGACCCGCATTGACCTTGTGACGTCGTCCCTGTTCTGTGCGCAGACAGATTGCATCGAAATCGGGCAGCACCTGAACGCCATCGGGTTTCAGGGCATATATCTGGTGCGGGCCGATACGCTGCCCAACCCTGCGGTGATCCGGCGCGAACTGAAGCAACTCTATCCGAGACTTGATTGCCGGATTGTGACGCCGGAGGCGCTGATCAGTTTCATGAGCAGCGCACAGCCGGTGTCGGGTCAGTAAATCAGGTCATGATCATCGCCCGCCACCTGATCATAATGGCGCGCAAGATAGCTGAGCGCGACGCGCAGCAGGTATTTTCCTGACCGGGCCGGCATTGCCATATCAGCCTCGATCCGCTCCATCCCCCGTTCATGGCAACAGACCGCCATGGCAATCTGCCCAAGCTCCGGGCCAAGCGCGGTGATCGCGTCGCTGAACCGTCGCCGGGCATCAAGCTTGCGGTCCGAGGGGTGGCCCGCCCGCACCGCCTGCCCTTGCCCGGCAGCCTGCACCCGATCCCAACTGTTCAACCCCGAGACCGCGCATTGACCCAGCGCGAAGTCGCGGTGCAACCGTTCGGCGGCGCGCACCAGATCGGGCGAAAGATAAGGCTTCTTCGCACCTTTCGCGCGCCCCAGGACACGCACCGGGCTGTCCGCCCCGATCGGACGCCGGGTCCGTTGAGTGCTCCGGGCGGCCTTGCCCCGCGTGCCATCCCCCGGCAGACCCATGAAGGGGGTCTGAGCCTCGGCAAACCCGGTGGCGCGGCTTTCCGCCTGCGCCAGCATGCGGTTCAAGGCGACACGACCTTCTGCGGTCATGTGATAGCGACAGATCCGACCCTGCGTGATGCCTTCGATCCAACCGCGCAGGGCCATGACCTCGACGACCTCGGTCGGTCCCTTCGCCAGAGTTGCGGGATCGCCATCGTCCCGGGCGGCCAGCACAACGGCTGTGTCCACCCCCTGGCTGACCACCATCACCGCCCGATCCTTCATCATCGCCCTGAGCAGACGCATCATATGCGGCGATACCGGGTCTTCCATCGTGTCATCCTGCCGGTGATCGGCAGGGTCCAGATCGGCCTGACCATCCCGCACCCCTGCCCCAAGACGGGTCAGAAGCGCATCGACAAGAGGATCATCGCGGCGCGCTTCGGTCTTGCGCACCTGGCGCATCACGGTCGACGCATGAACCCCCATATCCCGCGCGAGAGAGCGAATTGACGTGCCCTTTTCCGTGTGTTTCAGATACAGGTGAACCTCGTCCGGCAACCAGCGCAGTACAGAGTAGTGTTCGATCCCAGATGGCGTCGCGTTTTGCATTCAAGCCCCTTCCAATTGGCGTTCCGTGCGCTTCGCGATCATTCACCGCGCAACCGCAGGTTGAATTTTAGCCGGTTAGACCTATCATTCGATTGGTTAGCGGTTCGTTAACCTAATCGGCCTGCGATAAGGATTGTTGCCGAAGCGGTAAGAATTGTTAAAGGCCGCGCACGGTCGGCGGTGGCTTGGCGCAACACCCGCTTAGGTTGTGCAACGATCAGGGGGAATCATTGAAAGGATACCCCCATGACCGACCCCTTCACCTGCATCAAAGCCCTTCGTCGTCCGCGTTTGCTTGTGCGCGCCGCGCGGTTCGGTCTGGTTGACTACAACCGGGACAGAGACTTGAAAAAACTCATGAAAACAGCCGCGACCTCCAGCCCTGCGACCGCGATTGACGAGCTGTTGCAGGAAGAAGCTCGGTTGGAAGACACCCGCAAATCGGGGGATGCATCCTATTCCATCGCCCATCATGTCGAGGTGCTGATTGCCCTGATGTCTGAACTGCGCTTGCTGCCTCAGGGACCGCGTGAGGTGCGATAAGGCGCATCTCTGATCACGATAGGTTAAGGGGGCTGTTAAGCCCCCTTAGCAGGTCATTAACCGATAAGAACGGATCGCGAACGATTCCACCTCAGCCGAAGGCATCCGGCATCGAGGCTTTCTTGGCCTCGACATAATCGCGCAGACCTTCGGCAATGCCCGGATCCATTCCGGGTTGTTGATAGTCGGTCAGCAATTTCTCGACCCGCGCCGCGGCCAGGGATTCGGTGTCGCGCGCGCCTTCTTCTTCCCAGGTCTCGAACGGTTTGTAGTCCAGAAGCTCGGACCGCCAGAACGCGGTTTTGAAGTTCGCCTGCGTGTGCGCGCAACCCAGATAATGCCCGCCCGGCCCGACCTCGCGGATGGCGTCCATCGCCTGTGCGTTTTCGTCCACGGATATGCCCTTGGCCAGATGGTGCAACGTGCCCAATTGGTCGGCATCCATGACGAATTTCTCGAAACTCGCAACCAGACCGCCTTCCAGCCAGCCTGCGGCGTGCAACATGAAGTTCACACCCGACAACAGACCCATGTTCAGGCTGTTTGCTGTCTCATAAGCGGCTTGTGCATCCGGCAGTTTCGATCCGTTGAACGATCCCGCCGACCGGTAGGGCAGCCCCAGGCGACGGAACAGCTGACCGGCGCCGTAGGTGATATGCGCGGCCTCTGGGGTGCCGAAGGTCGGCGCGCCCGAGTTCATGTCGATCGACGACACGAACGCGCCCGCCACCACCGGCGCGCCTTTGCGCACCAGCTGGCTATAGGCGACACCTGCCAGCACCTCGGCCAGAACCTGCGTCAGCGTGCCGGCCACAGATACCGGTGCCATGGCCCCACCCACGATGAAAGGCGAGATGATCGAGGCCTGATTGTTGGCCGCAAACACCTCCATCGCGCCCATCATCACGTCGTCATATTGCATGGGTGAGTTGATGTTGATCAGCGATGTCATCACGGTGTTTTGCTGCACGAAGTCCTTACCGAACAGGATTTCGGACATCTCGATGCTGTCCTGCGCACGTTCGGGCGCCGTGACGGACCCCATGTAAGGCTTGTCCGACAGCGTCATGTGGGCCAGCAGCATGTCCAGGTGACGCTTGTTCACCGGCACATCGGTGGGTTCGCAGACCGTACCGCCGGAATGGTGCAGCCATTTCGACATATAGGCCAGTTTCACGAACTTGCGGAAATCCTCCATCGTGGCATAGCGCCGTCCACCGGCCATATCGCGCACGAAAGGCGGGCCATAGACCGGGGCCAGAACAAGGCTCTTGCCCCCGATCTCGACATTCCGTTCGGGGTTGCGGGCGTGCTGTGTAAAACTGCTGGGCGCCGTCTTGCACAGTTCGCGCGCCAATCCACGCGGGATGCGCACCCGTTCACCGCTGACATCGGCCCCGGCGTCTTTCCAACGCTCAAGGGCGGCCGGGTTTTCGACGAAGTTGACACCAACTTCTTCCAGCACCGTTTCGGCATTGTATTCAATGATCTCCAACGCCTCGTCATTGAGGATTTCGAGGTTCGGGATGTTGCGCGCAATCGTCTTGGCGCATTCGATGCGTACGGCGGTGCGTTCCGCGCGACGGGCTGCGCCGCCGCCTCCGCGACCACGACGACGGGTGGGTGCCTCGGTCATGGATGTCCTCCAAACTGTCCTGTTGCTTTGTGAATATCCTGCGGGTCCGGTCAAATCCGCTCGCAAGCGTCCTTCGCGGGGCAAAAGCGACATCCAGCGGGAAAAGGTCGAAAAAATGTCCGTCGAGCCGCCTGCCTGGGCACGGCGGGACTTGCGCCCGCCCCGCCCCTGCCCTAATCGGTTTGCATGACAGATCAGAGCCACGACCGCCTTCTTATCATCGACTTCGGCAGCCAGGTGACGCAGCTTATCGCGCGTCGTTTGCGCGAATTGAACGTTTATTGCGAAATTCACCCTTTTCAGAACGTCACGATGGACTTCGTGCGCGAGATGGCCCCGAAAGCCATCATCCTGTCCGGTGGCCCTGACAGTGTGACCCGCGAGGGCAGCCCCCGCGCCCCGCAAGAGATCTTCGATTTCGGCGTGCCGATTCTGGGCATCTGCTATGGGCAGCAGACGATGATGACGCAACTGGGCGGCAAGGTGGTCAGCGGTCATGGCACTGCCGAGTTCGGCCGCGCCTATGTCACCCCGGAAGCCAAGCTGGATCTGCTGGACGGTTGGTTTGAACACGGGGTCGAACAGGTCTGGATGAGCCACGGCGACCATGTTGCAGAAATCGCACCGGGGTTTCAGGTTTACGGCACATCGCCCGGCGCCCCGTTCGCGATCACCGCTGATGTGTCGCGACACTTCTATGCGGTGCAGTTTCACCCAGAGGTCCACCACACGCCCAAGGGCGCGAAGCTGTATGAAAACTTCGTGCGTCTGGCCGGGTTCAAGGGCGACTGGACCATGGGCGCCTATCGCGAGGAGGCGATCCGCCAGATCCGCGAACAGGTGGGCGACAAGAAGGTCATCTGCGGTCTGTCCGGCGGTGTCGACAGTTCGGTTGCCGCGGTGCTGATCCACGAAGCCATCGGCGATCAGCTGACCTGTGTGTTCGTGGACCACGGCCTGCTGCGCAAGGGCGAGGCCGAAGAAGTCGTCACCATGTTCCGCGACCACTACAACATGCAACTGATACACGCGGACGAGCAGGAATTGTTCTTGGGCGAGCTTGACGGGCAGTCCGATCCGGAAACCAAGCGCAAGATCATCGGGCGTCTGTTCATCGACGTGTTCCAGAAACACGCGGACAAGATCGAAGGGGCCGAGTTTCTGGCGCAGGGCACCCTGTACCCGGACGTGATCGAAAGCGTCAGCTTCTCGGGCGGGCCTTCGGTCACGATCAAGTCGCATCATAATGTGGGTGGGCTGCCGGAAAAGATGGGCCTGAAGCTGGTCGAACCTCTGCGTGAGTTGTTCAAGGACGAGGTGCGCGAGTTGGGCCGCGAACTGGGTCTGCCTGCCCATTTCATCGGTCGCCACCCCTTCCCCGGCCCCGGCCTGGCCATCCGCTGCCCCGGAGAGATCACCCGCGAAAAACTGGACATCCTGCGCGAAGCCGATGCGGTCTATATCGACCAGATCCGCAAACATGGCCTGTATGACGAAATCTGGCAGGCCTTCGTGGCGATCCTGCCCGTCCGCACCGTGGGCGTGATGGGCGATGGGCGCACCTATGACTACGCCTGCGCGCTGCGCGCCGTGACGTCCGTGGATGGGATGACGGCGGATTATTATCCGTTCAGCCATGAGTTTCTGGGCGAAACCGCCACGCGTATCATCAACGAGGTCAAAGGCATCAACCGTGTGACCTATGACGTGACCTCGAAACCCCCCGGCACGATCGAGTGGGAGTGAGCCTTTCGGGTGTTGCAGAGTTTCTGCACCGCCTGATCCGCCCTCACCTTTAAGTTGTATATTACATTGCGCAATGCTGCTTTGACGGAATATGATCCGCTCAGGTTCAATCAGTGTGGAAGCGCAGAATATGAAGGCAATCCTCGTGCGGATGATCACAGGCCTTACGGCGCATATGCGGGTCCGGCCGGTGCTGGCCCTGCTGCGCAAATTTCAACATCGCCCGGCTGTCCAGCGCATGTCGCGCTTTTTCGATCCGAATTACATCAGGAAAATCAGGCCCTTCCGGTGCCACCCCAAGTTAATGACCGTCCATTGGAACGGCACCCGACTGCTGGTTGATGTGAACGATCACATCGGGTTTCAGACCTATATTCGCAACGAACCGTTTGAAATGACCGTCCACGCCGTGGCGCGGCAGCTTGGTCTGGCCCGTGGCGATGTGATCCTGGACATCGGCGCCAATATCGGGACGGCCAGCATACCGATCTGTCGCGAGCTTGGCTGCGAACTTGCGGCGGTCGAGGCGTCGAAAGACAATGCGGCCCTGCTGCTCAGGAACATCGCCCTGAATGATGTGAAAGCCCGCGTGGATGTGGTCGCACTTTGCGCGGATACGGGGGCGGACGGGTTTGTGAAGCTGCATCTGCGGGACGGGAACCGGGGTGCAAACTCCTTGCATGCGGAGTGGGCGGCAACGGCGGGCGACACGGCGTTTGAATGGGTGCCCGCCCTGACGCTGGACGACTATGTCAACCGGTCACGAATTGCGGACCGGATCAGGCTGATCAAGATTGACGTGGAGGGGGCAGAGCTGGATGTCCTGCGCGGTGGGCAAGGTTTCCTGAAAACAAACACCGCGCCGATCCTGATGGAATACAGGATCGACGCGGGCGATACGACACGCGACATGCTGTTTCAGGTGCTTGCCGGGCTTTGCGCCGATTATGAGGTGCATGCGCTGGATGACCGAGGCAACAGGCAGCCTTTCGACCGCAACACCCCCTATGCCAACGTGATCTTCGTGCGGCGCAGGATGGCGGCAGCGGCCTGACCCTTTCCGCTTTCAAAACCGTGATCGTTTGATACCCTGCCCCCATGTCCAGGATCAGCCTGACAGGATATATGGATGTTCCCGCCGCCCGGCTGCCTGCGGTCCGGGCTGCGCTAGCCGACCATATCGCTCTGACGCGGGCTGAACCCGGGTGCCTGCGCTTTGACGTCACCGAAGATCTGACACATCCGGGTCGTTTTCAGGTGTCGGAGCGTTTCGCAACGCGCGCCGCTTTCGAAGCGCATCAGGATCGCAGCACGAAAAGCCCGTGGGCTGACGTCACGGCGGGTCTTCCACGCCGCTACACGGTCAGCGAGGTCACTGCGTGACGCCGACCCTGCGCGCCGCGCTATGGATGACAGGGGCGATCGCCTCTTTCACCGCGATGGCCATTGCCGGGCGCGCGGTCAGTCATCAGTTGGATACGTTCGAACTGATGCTCTATCGCTCCTGCGTCGGGTTTGTCATTGTCCTGACCATCCTGACCGTCGGCGGGCGATGGGCCGAGGTCTCCGCCCGCAACACGCCACTGCATCTGGTGCGCAACCTCGCCCATTTTGCCGGGCAGAACCTGTGGTTTTTCGCATTGACCGCCATTCCCCTGGCACAGGTCTTTGCGCTGGAGTTCACCTCGCCGCTCTGGGTGGCGGCGCTGTCTCCGCTGGTGCTGGGTGAGCGGCTGACGCGGCCCCGCGCATTCAGCGCGGCGGTGGGCTTTGTCGGGATCCTGATCATCGCGCAACCCGGGTCGGGTGGTGGGTTGTCGGTGGGGCTTGGCGCGGCGGCACTGTCGGCGGTCTGTTTCGCCTTTACCGCGATGTTCACCCGTCGCCTGACCCGCTCCGAGACCACACTGGGCATCCTGTTCTGGCTGACCGCGACCCAGCTTGTGTTCGGGCTGGTGACGGCGGGCCATGATATGGACATCTCCCTGCCCGACCGAAGCACCGCACCCTGGCTGGTGCTGATCGGCTGCGCGGGGCTGTTGGCCCATGCCTGTCTGACCACGGCTCTGTCCCTGGCGCCCGCGTCAGTGGTGATCCCCATCGACTTTACCCGTCTGCCGCTGATCGCCCTGATCGGTGCGCTGTTTTACGACGAACCGGTGGGTTGGGCGCTGATCGCAGGTGGTGGGCTGATTGTCCTGGCCAACCTGGTCAACCTTCGGGCCGAAGCATCGCCCTTGCGGCGCAAAACCGGTCTGCACAACCTGTGATCGCACCCTGCCGACCGTGCCGGGGCAAAGAACCGTGTCCTTTCCACATCTTTTTACGGCTTATAAACTCCGCCGAACGATCTTACCCAAGGTAACGATTGACCAAGATCAACTGCGACAAATAGCTTTGGATTATGTAACCCACTTATCGGACAGTTTGTGGTTCACGGGAGGAATGATGAACAAACTAACACTCACAACCGCTGCGCTTTTCACCGCGGCAGCGACCACCGCACAGGCGGGGATTGATCGGTCTGACCAGGACATTTCGATCCTGTTTGAGGAAGGCAACTACCTGTCCTTCTCATACGCCAATGTCAGCCCGACCATCGAAGGAACCGCTGCCGGTGTCTTTCCGATCAGCCAGTCGGCCGTCGATTTCTCGATGTTTTCATTGGGATACAAGACCCAGTTGAGCGACAACCTGAGCCTTGCACTGATCTGGGACCAGCCCTATGGCGCCAGCATCTCCTATATCGACCCCCCTCTAGCCCCGGGTATGGCCGAGGTCAAAAGCTCGGCTCTGACCGGTATTTTGCGCTATGAAATGGGCAATGGGTTCTCGGTCCACGGCGGTGTGCGCGCCCAGAAAGTCTCGGGTGAGATCATTTCGAGCCTTGGGGCATTGAGCGCGGAAAGCGGCACCGAATGGGGTGGTCTTGTCGGCGTGGCTTATGAAAAGCCCGAGATCGCGCTGCGTGTGGCCCTGACCTATTTCACCGCGGTCGATCATGCGTTGACCGGCGTACGCGCCACGCCGTTCGGAGTGGATGCCGTGACCGGTTCCGTTGAGATGCCGGAAGCCATCAATCTGGATTTCCAGACCGGTATTGCTGAAAACACATTGCTGTTCGGTTCGATCCGTCACGCAAAATGGGATGGAATCTCGCTGGATACGACCGGCCCGGCCTTCGGGGACGCCAACTGGGTGAACTTTGTCGAGGACATTACATCTTATGAGCTCGGCATCGGGCGCCGTCTGAACGAAAATTGGTCGGTGTCGCTGTCGCTGGGGTATGAAGGCGGGTCGGACACCGGCACCACCTTCCTGGCACCGGCAGGCGCATCACGCTCGATCGCACTTGGTGCCAAATACACCCAGGGCAATTACGACATTGCGGCGGGTGTACAATACACCAAGTTCGACACCAAAACGGTGACATCGGGTGGCCTGCCCGTGGTCTATGACGGTGGCAGCGCCGTGGCTGTCGGCGTAAAAATGGGCCTGCGTTTCTGAGCTACACTCAGCAGACCTTTGTAAACGCCCTGTGCCTGATGCGCGGGGCGTTTTTCGTTTCACGCCGAGTTTTCTTTTCACCTGCCTTCCCAGGATGATGCGAACCAATTGACCCGCCCGTCCTGGCCCCTTACCAAGGACCAAAATGACCGGGTGAACGATGCTGTATCAAAACGCGCAGGACTGGCTGGATGCCCCGCACAAGCGGGTGTTGTTTTTTGGCATGTCCGGCTTGGGCAAGACCTTTCTGTCGACGATGCTGCGCAAACAGGGCGATTGGTTCCACTACTCGATCGACTACCGGATCGGCACCCGGTACATGGACGAATACATCACCGACAATCTGAAAACCCAGGCGATGCAGGTGCCCTTTCTGCGCGACCTGCTTTTGTCGGATTCGATCCGCATCGCGCCCAAGATCCGGTTCGACCACCTGACCCCGATGGCCACCTATCTGGGCAAACCCGGTGCCCCCGGCAAGGGCGGGCTGCCGATCGAGGAATATCGCCGCCGCCAGTCACAGTTTCGCACAGCCGAAACCGCCGCCTTGATGGACACCGGCCATTTCATCGAACGGGCCGAAAAAATCTATGGCTATCCGCATTTCATCTGCGACACCGGCGGGTCGATCTGCGAATGGATCGATCCGGCCCTGTGCGAAAACGACCCCCTGATCGCTGAGCTAAGTCAGCATTGCCTACTGGTCTGGCTCAGGGGGGACGAGGCGCATACCCAACGCCTGATTGACCGCTTCGACCGCGACCCCAAACCCATGGCCTATCAACCTGAGTTCCTGGCCCGGGTGTGGGAGGATTATCTGTTGAAAAACAGCTTGAAAGCCGACGAAGTTGAACCCGACGCCTTCATTCGCTGGACCTATGCGCAGGCGCTTGCCCATCGTCAGCCGCTATATGAACACATGGCGCGCTATGGCGTGTCGCTCTGCGCCCACGAGGTGTCCGCGATCCAGACGCCGCAGGATTTCACGGCGATGATCGCCACGGCGATTGACGCCGCCTGATCCACACCTATCTTACCACCTTCTGTTGTTGACCAAGGACATCTGACATGCCGATCAAGATCCCCTCATCCCTGCCCGCAGCAAATGTGCTGAAGGACGAGGGCGTGATGGTCATGTCCGAAGATCAGGCCGACAAGCAGGACATCCGCCCGATGCGGATTGCGCTGTTGAACCTGATGCCCAAGAAGATCGAGACCGAGACCCAGTTTTCCCGGCTGATCGGTGCACATCCGTTGCAGATCGAGCTGACCCTTTTGCGCCCGTCCGAGCATACGTCGAAAACCACCAGTCAGGCGCATATCGGTGCGTTCTATCAGCCGTGGGAGGACGTGCGCGATCAGAAATTCGACGGGTTGATCATCACCGGCGCGCCGATCGAGCATCTGCCCTTCGAAGACGTCACCTATTGGGATGAAATCAGCCAGATCTTCGACTGGACACAGACGAACGTGCATTCCACCTTCGGCGTTTGCTGGGGGGGGATGGCGATGATCTATCACTTCCACAAGGTCAAGAAACATATACTGGAGGCCAAGGCCTTCGGGTGCTTCCCGCAAAAGAACCTTGATCCCGCTTCGCCTTATCTGCGCGGGTTTTCAGACACTTGCGTGGTGCCCGTCAGCCGCTGGACCGAGATGCGGCAGGCCGAAATTGACGCCGCTGACGGGCTGAGAACCCTGTTGGGATCGGACGAGGTCGGGCCGTGCCTGGTCGAAGATACGGCGCATCGCGCGCTCTATATCTTCAATCATTTCGAATATGACACGGGCACGCTGAAGGGTGAATATGACCGTGACATCGCCAAGGGCGCACCGATCAATGTGCCGATCAATTACTATCCCGGCAATGATCCGACGAAACGGCCCGAAAACCGGTGGCGCAGCCATGCGCATCTGCTTTACGCCAACTGGATCAGCGAGATGTATCTGACCACGCCGTTCGACATCGACCAGATCGGGGAAACCAGACAAGACCGCCGCAACTGACCTGGCCGGGGTCGCCTGGCGATTGCCAACCCGCGGCCTTCGCCCCATAATGGCGTGAAATCAGGAGTTTGCGTATGTCTTTGCCGTTCGATGGTGCCATCTCGAAATTTTTTCATGAGACTGCACCGGATGCGGTTAAAAGAGCGATTGCAGAGGGTCACAAGAAAGACATCCTGTCGGACACCTATCCCTATGACAACCGGATGGACAAGAAAATCTATCAGGCCGAGATCGAGGCGCTTCAGCTTGAACTGGTCAAACTGCAGGCCGATGTGAAAGCCACGGGCAAGCGCGTCGTGGTGATCTTCGAAGGGCGCGATGCGGCGGGCAAAGGCGGCACCATCAAGCGATTTCGTGGAAACCTGAACCCGCGTGTGGCGCGGGTCGTGGCCTTGTCAAAACCGTCCGACCGTGAGGCAGGTGAGTGGTATTTTCAACGTTATGTCAAACACTTGCCGACCGAAGGTGAGATCACATTGTTCGACCGATCCTGGTACAACCGCGCGGTGGTTGAGAAGGTGTTCGACTTCTGCACCGTGGCCGAGCGCGAAGCCTTCTTCCGCCAGCTTCCCGACTTCGAGGACATGCTGGTCGATGAAGGCATCCATTTCGTGAAGCTGTGGCTGAATGTTGGACGGGCTGAGCAATTGCGGCGCTTCCTTGCGCGCGAAAAGAACCCGCTGAAACAGTGGAAACTCAGCTGGATTGATGTCGAAGGTCTGAACCGGTGGGACGCCTATACCGACGCAATCAAGGAAACCTTTGATCGCAGCCATCGCCCGCGCGCGCCCTGGACCATTGTGCGGTCAGACGACAAGAAACGTGCGCGTCTTGCCGCCATTCGTTCCGTGCTGCAAAACATTGAATACGCAGGTAAAGACAAAAACGTCGCGCATGCGCCAGACAGCAGGATCAGCGGTGGGCCAGAGGTTTGGGATGGCTAAACGCGGTTATCACCACGGAAATCTCAGGCAGGCGCTGGTCGATGCAGCCCTTGAACTGATCGAGGCGAAGGGCCCGACCGGCTTCACCCTGTCCGAAGCTGCCAAGCAGGCAGGCGTCACCCCTGCCGCCGTCTATCGCCACTTTGCCGGGCGCGAAGACCTGATCGCCGAGGCCGCACGTCAGGGGTATGAAATTTTTGCTGATTTGATGGTCTATGCCTATGACAAGGGTCAGCCATCCGCCCTGGCCAGTTTCGAGGCCACGGGCCGGGCCTACCTCGCCTTTGCTCGCAAATATCCCGGCCACTATATCTCGATGTTTGAAAGCGGGATCTCCACCAACCATTCCGCCGAACTGGCCCGCGTGGCTGGGCGAGCAATGGGGGTTCTGGAAAAGGCCGCCGAGCGTCTGGCCGAGAACATCCCCGAAAACAAGCGCCCCCCCGCACGGATGGTCAGCGCCCATATCTGGGCGATGAGCCACGGCGTGGTTGAACTGTTCGGGCGTGGCAGTCCGGGGCAGAAAAGCCCCTTCCCGCCCGAAGAGCTTCTGGAAAGCGGGATCGGGATCTATCTTCGCGGTTTGGGGCTGATCCGGCCGGACGATTGATGCACTGCGCTGCCGGTCAGACCAGCAAGCGGTGACACAGCTCCAACCCGTCAATCAGGCGATCCACCTCGTCTTTCGTGTTGTAAAGCCCGAACGACGCCCGCGCCGTTGCCGACACGCCCAGATGCTCCATCAACGGTTTGGCACAATGATGGCCCGCCCGGATCGCAATGCCCTTCTTGTCAAGAATGGTCGAGATGTCATGCGCATGCGCCGCGCCTTCCATCGTCAAAGAGAAGATCGCCGCCTTGCCGGGTGCGGTGCCTTGCACGTTCACCCAATTCAGCCCGTCCAGCCGTTCGGACGCATAGGAGGCCAGCGCGGCCTCGTGGGCGGCAACGTTGTCCATGCCCAGATCCATCAGATATTCCAACGCCACGCCCATACCGATGGTCTGTACGATGCCCGGGGTGCCGGCCTCGAATTTCAAGGGCGGCGCGGCATAGGTGACATTGTCCTTCGTCACCTCGTTGATCATGTCACCGCCGCCGAAGAAGGGCCGCATCTCGGCCTGTCGATCGGCTCGGATATAGATCGCCCCCGACCCGGAGGGACCATAGAGCTTGTGCCCGGTGATCGCATAGAAATCACAGCCGATATCCTGCACGTTGACCGGCATATGCACGGCCCCCTGCGAGCCATCCACCAACACCGGCACATTCCTGGCGCGTGCCTCAGTGCAGATGGTTTTCACATCCACCACGGTGCCGAACACGTTCGAACACTGGGTGACGGCAATCAAACGGGTGCGGTCGGTGATTGCGTCCAGCACCTTTTGCGGATCCAGTGACCCATCCGGTTCCGGGTCGACCCATTTCAGCACCACGCCTTGACGTTCGCGCAGGAAATGCCAGGGCACGATATTGGCGTGATGCTCCAGCGTGGACAGGATGATCTCGTCCCCCGCCTGCATCCGCGGCGCGGCCCAGCCATATGAGACAAGGTTGATGCCTTCGGTGGTGCCGGAGTTGAAAATGATCTCGGCTTCCGAACCGGCGTTCAAAAAGCGCGCGACAATGCCCCGAACGGCCTCGTATTTCTCGGTCGCCAGGTTTGACAGGTAATGCAACCCTCGGTGAACATTGGAGTATTCCTCGGCATAGGCGCGTGTCACGGCGTCAATCACCACCTGCGGCTTCTGCGCCGAAGCGCCATTGTCCAGATAGGTCAGAGGCTGGCCATTCACCTGCCGCGACAGGATGGGAAAGTCGGCCCGGACTGTGTTGATATCGAACATGACGCGGGCTCCGATCAGTTGGGAAGGGTCATCGGCGCCGGTTCGACACCCAGAAGGACCAGAAGGAAAGACAGGGCAAAGACCGTCAGGATCATGAAGCCCAGGATCGACGCAAAGACCAGCCCTGTGGATGCAAAGCCATGGCTTTCGGTGGTGAAATGGCTCAGCACCCAGAAAAACAGGAAGATCGAGGCGATCATGGTGATCGCGGCCAGGCCCGGTGCGAACAGGGTCAGAAGCAAGGTCAGGGCCTGCACCATCAGAAAGATGAATTCCATCCAGACGACAGTGATGATGGCGTCCGACAGGCCGCCCTGCCCGCCGAACATCCGCCCGATCACATATATGCCCCAGGCCAGCCCGAACATGAACGCCGCCTCGATCACCCCCAGCAGAACCGGGCTGGACAGGACGGACCCCACCTGTGCGGCATCAAGCGGAAACATCATTCCCGCCAGCACACCCAGGGCGGCATTCACCACCACCACCAGCGCCAGCGCGGTCCACAATGTCTCGCGCGGAAGGTTCAGGTCGAACAGATCGCGCGCGACCTTGCGTGGTTCCGGCACTGTTTGCAGCGCCATACCAAACAGATACCCAGGTTCAAGCCGCATGGTTCATCCTTCCACCCCGCGTTCCGCTTCCCGAAGGTTGATGGACCAGAACAGAAGGAATGCCAACAGGGCAAGCGCGCCGGTCAGGCTCATTTGCACGCCCTCGCCAATGAACCCGGCCACAAGACCCCAAAGAAGCCACAGCGGCGAGGCACAGAGAAGCGCCCAGAACAGGGCAAACCGCGCGCCGAACGCCGTGCCCTTGCCGCCTGCAAGCCGCATCAGCATGTGGCTGAGCGTGCCGATCACATAGAAAGCCAGCGGCATGATGAAGATCCACGCCAGCATGGTGCCCCCCATCAGCATGTTCAGGTCTTCGCCCGTTTCATGCGCGACACGGGCCAGACGGGGCAATTGGGCGGCAAAAACCAGAAGGCACCCCCCCATCAGGACGGCCAGCGCCTTGTCTTCGCGCGTGCCCCGATCAAGCCTGCGCCGAAACACCGCGCGCGGGGCGCGGTAGCTGCGGATCACATCATCAATCACGGACATCGCATCACGCCCTGATCAGCCGCGATGGCGGGCAAGCCACGCATCCAGCCGGTCGTTGATCTCGGCGGCGATGGTGTCGTCCTCGATCTCGTCGATCGCGTCGGCCAGGAAAGCCAACACCAGAAGATCGGTCGCGATATGGGCCGGCACACCGCGCGAGCGCAGGTAGAACAAGGCCTCTTCATCAATCGCGCCTGACGTTGATCCGTGCGAACAGATCACGTCATCGGCATAGATCTCAAGCTCGGGTTTGGCCTGAAAACTGGCGTCTTCGTCCAGCAAAAGCGACTGCGATTTTTGATAACCGTCGGTCTTTTGCGCATCTGGTTTGACAAGGATCTTGCCCTGAAACACGCCTTCTGCGCCGTTTTTCAGCACTTTCTTGAACACCTGGCGGCTTTCACACGCCACCGCGTCATGGGTGACGAACACGGTATCATCGTGGTGAAAGTCACCATCAGCCCCGTCGCCCAAGGCGGCACCCGCCACATGCGCAGTGGCGTCGTCGCCCAGAAATTCTATCACGCATTCGTTGCGGGTCAGGCGGCCATTCACCGTCATGGTGAAGCTCTTGAATACCGAGTCAGCGCCCAGACGGGCGAACATATGGGTTATCGCCTGCCGTTCATGGTCGCGCCCCTGCGCGCGCACGTGGTGAAACTCGGCCCCATCCGCCACGTCGACCTCGCACACGTTCGAGAACCGGGCAGCCGCCGCGCCGTTTTCCAGAAGCGTCAGTTTCGCCCCCTCTTCCAACCGGATCACGTGGTGCAGAACAGCGTCCGAGGTGGCGTCCTCGTGGCGATAGAACAGGCTGACAGGGCGGCTGACCTCGCCGGTGACACGGATCACCACACCATCGGTGGCCATGGCTGTGTTGTATGCGGCCAACGGGCGCGCGACAGGGTTTTGCCCCCGCGCTTCCAGCACACCATAGAGCTCCTTGGCCCAATGGATATCGGCGGCTGCGGCATCCGCCAGACGCTCAATCTCGATCCCTTCGCCGGACAGATCATCCGAGGCGGTGGCGTCGAACACGCCGTCAACGAAGACGATTTTCAGCCGGTCGATCTGGTGAAAGACCGGCGGTTCGCCTTCGTAATCGAAAACCGCAGCAGCGTCGGGCACGGCGGCAATCAGGCTGTCGGGCCGGGTCCATTTCCAGTATTCGTCACGGCGCGTCGGCAGCCCCATCTCGGCAAGGCGCCGGGCAGCGTCGGCGCGGGCATCCTGTGCCCAGGCGCCCGAAACGGGGCGCGCCTCGGCGCTGATCACCGCGGGGGCTTGCTTGGTGGCGGTGTTCATGCCTCGACCTCCATTTCGGCCAGGATGTCGGCGTAGCCGTTGGTTTCAACCTCAAGCGCCAGTTCGGGACCACCCGATTTGACGATGCGGCCATCGGCCATGATGTGCACCACGTCCGGTTTGATGTGATCAAGCAGACGCTGATAGTGGGTGATGACCAGGAACGCGCGGCCCTGATCGCGCAGGGCGTTCACCCCGTCCGACACCAGTTTCATCGCGTCCACGTCCAAACCTGAATCGGTTTCATCCAGGATGCACATCTTCGGTTCCAGCATCGCCATCTGCAGGATCTCGTTGCGCTTCTTCTCGCCACCCGAAAAGCCCACATTGACCGGGCGTTTCAGCATTTCGGCGTCGATATTCAGCTCTTTCGCCTTGGCGCGGATGAATTTCAGGAAATCGGCGGCTGACATCTCGTCCTGCCCGCGCGCCTTACGTTGGGCATTCACGGCGGTGCGCAGGAATGTCATGTTGCCAACGCCGGGAATTTCGACCGGGTATTGGAAGGCCAGGAACAGGCCTGCGGCGGCGCGTTCTTCCGGCTCCATCTCCAGCAGGTCTTCGCCTTCTAGCGTGGCGCTGCCCTCGGTCACTTCATAGCCGTCACGGCCCGACAGGACATAGGACAAGGTCGATTTGCCCGACCCGTTCGGCCCCATGATCGCATGCACCGACCCGGCGGGCACCTCAAGATCAACGCCTTTCAGGATGCGCTTATCTTCTTCTTCAAGTTTGACGTGCAAGTTGTTGATTTTCAGCATTTTCTATCGTCCTTACGAAACAGTGACAGCCGTGCCCGAGGCCGACACCATCAGCATGTTGTTGATCACTTCATAGTCGAGGTCCACGCCCACGACCGCGTTGGCGCCCAAGGACGCCGCATGTTCTTCCATCTCGGCCAGCGCGGTACGCCGCGCCCGGCCCAGTTCTTCTTCATATGCGCCCGAGCGACCGCCCACGATGTCGCGCACCTGTGCAAAGATATCGCGAAAAATGTTAGCGCCCAGAATGGCTTCACCGGTGACGATACCGTGATAGGTGACGATGGGATGGCCCTCGACGGATGGGGTTGTGGTGATGATCATTTCTCCGCTCCTTAACTGCGCAGGTCTCAGCGCCACAGATCCAACAGCTTCATCACACCGCGCGACGTAGCCCATCCCAGAAAGATCCCGACCGGAATCCAGATCATCGGATTCAATTGGTCCATCTTGTGGGTGTTGATGTAAATCACGGCCGCCCCGCCGCCGATGGCCGGCAACACGTAGGGCAACGCGGATTCAACGCTGGCCCAGAATGCCTGACCCTTGTTGTTTTGTTCCATGATCAATCCTCGGCTCACTCGGGGCGCTGATCAGCCCACAGACCCTTCCAGCGAAATCGCCACAAGCTGTTGAGCTTCCATGGCAAATTCCATCGGCAGCGCTTGCAGCACTTCCTTGGCGAAGCCATTGACGATCAGGGCAACGGCCTCTTCTTCGTCCATGCCCCGCTGGCGGCAATAGAACATTTGCTCGTCATCCACCTTCGAGGTCGTCGCCTCATGTTCCACGCGCGAGGAATTGTTCTTCACTTCGATATACGGCACGGTGTGCGCACCGCATTTATCGCCGATCAAAAGGCTGTCGCACTGTGTGTAGTTGCGCGAGTTCTTGGCCTTCGGGTGCATCGACACAAGGCCCCGATAAGTGTTCTGCGCCACGCCTGCCGAAATGCCCTTGGACACGATGCGCGATTTGGTATCGCGCCCAAGATGCACCATCTTGGTGCCGGTATCGGCCTGCTGGTGGTTGTTGGTGATGGCGATGGAATAGAACTCGCCCTGGCTTTCGTTGCCACGGAGCAGGCAGGACGGGTATTTCCACGTCACGGCAGAGCCGGTTTCCACCTGCGTCCACATCACTTTCGACCGGTCGCCCCGGCAATCGGCGCGCTTGGTCACGAAGTTATAGATGCCGCCCTTGCCCTCTTCATCGCCGGGAAACCAGTTCTGAACGGTCGAGTATTTCACCTCGGCGTCTTCTTCGATGATGATCTCGACCACGGCGGCGTGCAGCTGCGCGGTGTCGCGCTGGGGGGCTGTGCAGCCTTCCAGATAGCTGACGTAAGACCCTTTGTCGGCGATGATCAGCGTGCGTTCAAATTGGCCGGTATTTTCCGCGTTGATGCGGAAATAGGTGGACAGCTCCATCGGGCAGCGGGTGTTGGGCGGGATATAGACGAACGACCCGTCCGAGAACACGGCCGAGTTCAGCGTCGCATAATAGTTGTCGCTGACCGGCACGACAGAACCGAGGTATTTCTTCACCAGTTCGGGGTGTTCCTTGATTGCTTCAGAAATGGAACAAAAGATGACACCGGCCCTCTTCAGTTCTGCCTGAAACGTGGTGCCCACGGACACGCTGTCAAACACCGCATCCACCGCGACCTTGCGGCCTTCGGCGGGCACGTCTTCGGCCCCTTCGACCCCGGCCAGGATCATCTGTTCCTTCAGCGGAATACCCAATTTTTCGTATGTCGCCAGCAGCTTGGGATCAACCTCGTCCAAAGACTTCGGCTTCACCTCCATCGACTTGGGCCGGGCATAGTAATACTGATCCTGAAAGTCGATTTCGGGATAGTTCAGCATCGCCCAATCCGGCTCCACCATCTTTTCCCAACGTGCGAAGGCCGCCAGACGCCATTCGGTCATCCATTCGGGTTCTTCGTTCTTCTCGGAAATCAGCCGCACGATATCGGGGTTCAGGCCCTTGGGCGCGTACTCCATCTCGATATCTGTTTCCCAGCCATACTTGTATTGGCCGGCCAGCGATTTTACCGCCTCGACGGTTTCTTCTTCCACGCCTTCCTTGACGTTCAGTTCATCTGCACCGGCCATGTCGTCCTTTCATTCGGGGGAACGGGGGTCATCGACCCCGCGCCCGAAATTTCCTGTATTCTCTGATCCACGCCTCGGCAAAGGCGCGCACCTCATCCTCACTCGTCATGGGGCCAAGCGAGACACGCAACGCGCATCCCGCATGATCCCGGTCAAAGCCCATTGCCACCAGGGCGGCGCTGGATTTTACCTTCCCCGATGAACAAGCCGACCCTGCGGAAACCGCAATACCGGCCAGGTCCATCACCATCACCTGTGTCTCGCCCTTCCAGCCCGGAGTGATGAAGCACGAGGTGTTGGGAAGCCTGTTCGCGTCTTTCCCGACAAAAATAGTCTCTTTTGCTGATTCCGCAATGGTGTTTTCTAGAATCTTTCTAAGTTTTTCAATGGCGGTCCAGGTGCCCGCCTCCAGATCGTATTGCGCCGCTTTGGCTGCGGCGGCAAACCCGGCGATGCCGATCACATTCTCGGTGCCCGACCGGCGGCCCATTTCCTGCCCGCCGCCCTTGATCCGCGCTTCGATATCGGTGCCGCGTTTGACCACCAAAGCGCCGACACCCTTTGGCCCCCCGAGCTTGTGCGCCGAGACGATCGCCATCTGCGCCCCACACCAGTTGAACGCAAAGGGGATCTTCCCAAAAGCCTGTGTCGCGTCGGTCAGGAAAAGCCCCTCTGGCAAGGTCTGGATCACCCCGGTTTCCGAATTCGCGACCTGCAACGCGCTGCGGGCCGGATCGGGAACGGACACGATGCCATCCATATCTGACGACAGGCTTTCATCACACCAACTGCGCACCGCATCATGTTCGATCCCAGCGCAGGCAATGCCGTGACCCTGCAGCGCCAACGCCGCCGCCTCGGTCGCGGAAGAGGTGAAGATGATGTCCGCCCCTTCGGCCCCCAAGGCCGCCGCCAGGTCCTTGCGCGCCCGTTCAATCAGACCTTTCGCCGCCCGTCCCTCGGCGTGAACCGAGGATGGGTTGCCCACCACATCCATCGCCGCGACCATCGCTGCCTTGGCCTCAGGTCGCAGTGGCGTCGTGGCGTTCCAGTCCAGATACACGCGGCTCACCGGCGCACTCCCTCGCATTTTCTTGTTGTAAATATCCTCGCCGAAGGCCTTGAATCGCCGCGCAGCGGCTTATTCCTCATCCACAACCGCAAACAATGTCGGCACAGCAGGGCACGGTGTCAGCTCGTTCTTCACCACGTCCGACAGTCGCGTCTGGTGCAGGAACACATAAACATGCGCCGACAACCCTTCCCACAAGCGGTTGGTCATGGATTGCGCCTTCGAGCCTGAACTGGCCCCCGACGCCCCTGCCCCCTTGTGCATGGCCGATACGGTTTCATCGACCGCTTCCAGAACCTCCGACACGCGAATATCGGACGCAGCCCGTGCCAGTTTATAACCCCCGCCCGGCCCGCGCACGCTGTCGACCAGACCGGCACGGCGCAGCTTGACGAAAAGCTGTTCCAGATAGGGAAGGGAAATATCCTGCCGCTTGGCCAGATCGGTCAGCGACAACAGGCTGTCGTCATCTTGCAACGCCAGATCGGCCAGCGCGACCATAGCATAGCGCCCCTTGGTTGACAGCTTCATCGCGTAACCTCCCGCAAAAACATTGACCTTTTGGACTATCGCCACTAGGTCACTTAGGACTGGTAAAGGCAGGTCCAGCACCCGCCAAATCGCCACCCCTGTATTATGGTGCGGGTCCGTATGCGTCAAGAAAGCTGGCAGTGGCAGCACGACGCAGGAACCGACGAAAAGAAGAGGCCACGACCGAATGCCCGAAGTGATTTTTCCCGGCCCCGAAGGCCGTCTTGAAGGCCGCTATCACGCACAGAAAGAAAAAGACGCCCCCATCGCCATCATTCTTCATCCACACCCGCAATTCGGCGGCACGATGAACAACAAGGTGGTCTATAACCTGCATTATGCGTTCCACAACATGGGGTTCAACGTGCTGCGGTTCAATTTCCGTGGCGTGGGGCGCAGCCAGGGGGAATATGATCAGGGCGTGGGCGAATTGTCCGACGCGGCCTCGGCGCTGGATTACCTGCAATCCATGAACCAGAACGCCAAGCATTGCTGGGTCGCGGGTTTCTCATTCGGGGCATGGATCGGCATGCAGCTTTTGATGCGTCGGCCCGAAATCACCGGTTTCGTGTCGGTCAGCCCGCCTGCCAACATGTATGATTTCAGCTTCCTGGCCCCCTGCCCCAGTTCGGGTCTGATCATAAACGGCACCGCCGACCGTGTGGCCCCACCTGCTGACACCCATGCGCTGGTGAACAAGCTGCACGAACAGAAGGGCATCACCATCACCCACACCGAGATCGAGCGCTCCGGCCATTTCTTCGAAAATGACCATATGGACACGATGATCACCCATGTGGATGAATATGTCCGCCGCCGCCTGACCGAAACGACACGCTGAACGGGGTCACGATGGATCTTCTGGAACAGGTTGCAGACGCGATGGCCAAGGACGTGCTGGAAGCGGTTGAGCTGACGGGAAACGAAGACCTTGTGGACGAGATCAAGAAGACCATCGGATCCTCTTCGACCACGCTTGAAGAAGCGTTTATGACCGCCGTCCGCATCCGCCGCGCCGAGGCGCGCGGGCGGGCGCAGTTGCAGGCGCTGCTCAGGAAATATACCTGAGCTGGATCACGTCGGTTCCCGGTCTTTCCTGCGCGTATCATCCCATTCGCAAGGCTGCCAAAGCTCGACCTTGTTTCCCTCCGGGTCCATGATCCAGGCGAAATCGCCGTTCTCATGACGCTCGGATCCGGCGACGATCTGTACGCCTGCCGCCTTCAGCTGGGCAAGCAGGCCATCCAGATCATCCACCCGGTAGTTGATCATGAAACCGGCCCTGCTGGGGGCAAACCAGGTGCTGTCCCTGTCGGCCGTCGCCCAGACGGTCAGCCCCCCGTCATCGCCTGTGTCGTCCTGCCATTTCAGGATCGCACCACCAAAATCGGACAGTTCGATCCCCAAATGATCCCTGTACCACTTCGCGAGCGTCGCACCATCGCCGGTCGACTTGATGAATACGCCGCCGATGCCGGTTACCTTTGCGATCGTCAATCCTTCCCTTGATGTGGCCGGGACGCTTGAACGTCTGGCCTGTTATGGGGCACACGCTGCGCTGTCAGGGCAGCTTGATTTCGACAACCGACGCTTCGCCGCGCCCTTTGTCACGAGTATAGCGCATCTGAGATCGACGGGCTTCGATTGTTTCACAGTCCAGACCAAGGTCTTCGCCCCGCCACATGGCGGTTCGACAAAAAAACTTCCCGGACCAGTACCAATTGCCCGTCAAAACCTCGCCGTTGATCCGGCCCGACATCCGGCCATCGGAATGGATGGTGAACTCCATCCCGTCACCCACCAGAACCTTGTCGGCGAAGGTGCGAACAAAGGCTTCTTTCGTGGTGATCTGGCGCCAATCGTTGTCATCGTTCGACGTCATTCAGAACGTTCCTTTCAGACGGAGGCGGCCGCATCGCCCCATCTACAGTTGATATATCTCGCCAAACTTGGCTTCCAGATACGCCAGCAATGGCTCGACCGAGACCGGTTTGCCGGTGGCCTGTTCGATCAGCTTTTCCGGCGCATAAAGCGCACCGTGCTGCTGGACCTTGTCGCGCAGCCAGTCGGTCGCGTATGAAACATTGCCTTGCGCCAGTTGGGCATCCAGATCGGGGCAGTCTTGGCGCATGGCGTCGTGCAGGCAGCCTGCATAAACATTGCCAAGGCTATAGGTCGGGAAATAGCCAAACAGACCCTCGGCCCAATGCACGTCCTGCAACACGCCGTGTGAGGCGCGGTCGACCTCGTATCCGAAATCGGCGGCGAAACGTGTGTTCCAGGCCTCTTCCAGATCGGCCACGTCCAACTGGCCGGTGATCAGGCGACGTTCCAGATCAAAGCGCAGCAAGACATGCAGGTTATACTGCACCTCGTCCGCCTCTGTGCGGATGTAACCTTTTTCCAATCGGTTGACCGTGCCATAGAAAGCGTCGGCGTTGCTGGCAGGCGCATAGCCAAAACGCTGCTCCATCCTGTCAAACAGCCACCCCGTGAAGGCGCGCGAACGCCCCAACTGGTTTTCATAAATCCGCGACTGGCTTTCATGAGCCCCCATTGACGCGCCGCGCCCAATCGGCGTCAGCAGATAGGCACGGTCTACATTCTGTTCGTAACAAGCATGGCCGACCTCGTGGATGGTGGAATAGAAGCAGTTGAACGGATCGGCGGGATTGGTGCGCGTGGTGATGCGCACATCAAGGCCCGAGCCGGAACTGAACGGATGCAACGCCTTGTCGATCCGCCCATGGGTCAGGTCATAGCCGAATGTGCGCGCCAGCTTTGCCGCCAGCTTCATCTGCTTCTTGGCCGGATAGGTGCCGATCACTTTCTCGGGCTGGTGGTCAGAGCCGAGGGCGGCATCCCTGAGCTTGACCAGTCGCGGGCGCATCGCGTCGAACATGGTTTGGATGTCCTGCCCCGACGCCCCCGGTTCGTAATCATCCAAGAGCGCATTATAAAGATCGCCCCCGCCCGCAAGGGCGGCAGCCTCTTCCCGGCGCAGGGACACGATTTCCTCCAACGCCAGTTGAAAGGACGCGAAATCGTCAGCCGCCTTTGCCGCCGCCCATGTGCGATGCGCGGCGGAGGTGGCGCGGGCGATCGCCATCGACAACGCGACCGGCACTTTCAGGGCGCGTTGCCGCGCGCGTTCGATTTCGCGGATCTGCGCGGCCCCGACAGGTGATAGTTGGGCCGTGTCAATCGCCTCCAGCCAATCGGCAATGCGCGGGTCGATACGCCGGGCGTGCAGGATGTTTTCCATCGCTGCCATTTCTTCGGCGCGCTGCGGGGCGGCGCCGTCGGGCATCACGGTTTCCTGATCCCAGCCAAGACGTCCCGCGACTTCGGCAAGTGCCTGCGTGTCGCGCTGAAACGCCATCAGATCGTCAAACGCGGTCATATCGCCTTATCCCTTGCTGCGAATGGATTGTTCGGCCGGGTAGCCCGCCAGAAAACGCGCGTTCAGGATCAGAACCCAGGTCAGGATCGCACCCACCTGATGGGTGATCGCCACATGCAGGGGCGAGGCCTGCAAGACCGTCGTGATGCCCAGCACCACCTGCCCCAGCACCATCAGCGCAGCAAGGGTGAACCCCGTCCGCACCATCTGATTGCCGGACTTGCGCGAGACACGCCAAACCACGATGGCATAGATCACCAACAGATAACCGGTGATCCGGTGCATGAACTGCACAAGACCTGCGTTTTCAAAGAAGTTGCGCCAGACCGGGGTCAGGTCGAAGGCATCCGGCGGGAAAAACTGCCCGGCCATCCAAGGCCAGTCGACAAAGCTGCGGCCCGCGTCGATCCCGGCCACCAACGCGCCCAGCAGGATCTGAAGCAGCGCCAGATGCATCAGGCCGGTGCCCATACCAAACAGTTTCGCCTCGCGCCCGCGACGTGCGGCCATCAGGCTGGCCTCTTTCCGGCCCAGCAGCAGTACATACCACGCGATCAGCCCCAGGATGACAAAAGCCAGCCCCAGATGGATCGCCAGCCGATAGGACGCGACATCGACCCGATCCCCCGACAGACCGGACGAGACCATCCACCAGCCAATAGCCCCCTGCACGCCGCCAAGCGCGCCCAGAAGCAACAGGCGTCCGGTCCAGCCATTGGGGATCTTGCGCGCAGCCAGAAAGCCGAAAAAGCCGATGGCCCAAACCAGACCGATGAAGCGGCCCAATTGGCGATGCCCCCATTCCCACCAATAGATATACTTGAAATCGTCCATCTCCATCCCGCGGTTTTGCAGTTTGAACTCGGGGATTTGCTGGTATTTCTCGAACTCTGCCATCCAGGCGGCGTCGTCCATCGGGGGGATTGCGCCGGTGATCGGGGCCCATTCGGTGATAGACAGGCCTGAATCCGTCAGACGCGTCAATCCGCCCACGACCACCATCAGGGTCACCAGCATGAAAAGAACCATCAGCCACAACCGCACGGCCCCACGCGCGGCACCTCCGCCCGAGCCGCGTTCGATCACACCCGCCTTGGGCGCGGTGCGCGCGGTCTTCGTCTGGTCGCCGACTTCTTCAAAAATGCTGCGGGGTTTGGACATTCTGCTCTCCCATAGGCTTTGGCGCGATATTCGTTTACTTGGCGGTGAAAGCCAAGGGGGCAGCGGACAGGAAAATCCGTGAATATGCGCCGGTTTCCGGGGGAAAACGGGTCGTTCTGGTTGCCCCTGCGGTCAGCCCGATGATATAGTCATCGCAACCAGATATAGTGTGACAAACACCAAAACGGCGGACAACGTGACAGACACCCCAGAACCCCCTGAGCAGACAGGCGAATTGCCGCCTGAACGACCCCAGTATGACGGCCCCCAGATCGCCATCGAAGAGGAGATGAAAACCTCCTATCTCGATTACGCGATGAGCGTGATCGTAAGCCGGGCCATTCCTGATCTGCGCGATGGATTGAAACCGGTGCACCGGCGCATCCTTTATGCGATGTACGGGACGGGCAACACGCATGACAAACCCTATCGCAAATCGGCGCGTCCGGTGGGCGATACGATGGGGAAATACCACCCGCATGGGGATTCTGCCATTTATGACGCCCTTGTGCGGATGGCACAGCCCTTTTCGATGTCCCTGCCGCTTCTGGATGGTCAGGGAAACTTCGGCTCGATGGACGGCGATAATGCCGCGGCCATGCGATATACCGAGGTGCGGATGGACAAGCCTGCCGCCTCGCTTCTGGCGGATATCGAAAAAGACACGGTCGATTTTCAGGACAATTACGACGGCAAGGACCTTGAGCCGACCGTCCTGCCCGCCCGCTTCCCGAACATGCTGGTCAATGGCGCGGGCGGCATTGCCGTCGGTATGGCCACCAACATCCCGCCTCACAATCTGGGCGAGGTCGTGGACGCGACGCTTGCGTTGATTGAAAACCCCGATCTGACGTCCGAGGGCTTGATGGAATACGTGCCCGGCCCTGATTTTCCGACCGGCGGCATCATGCTGGGCCGGTCCGGCGCGCGAAAGGCGTATCTGGACGGCCGTGGCAGCGTCATCATGCGCGCCAAGACCCGTGTCGAAGAAATCCGCAAGGATCGCTATGCCATCGTGCTGGACGAGATCCCCTATCAGGTGAACAAGGCCACGATGATCGAGAAGATCGCCGAACTTGTGCGTGACAAGCGGATTGAAGGCATCTCGGCGGTGCAGGATGAAAGCGACCGGATCGGTGTGCGCGTGGTGATCGAGTTGAAACGCGACGCCACGCCCGAGGTCGTGTTGAACCAGCTGTTCCGCTTTACACCGATGCAAACCTCGTTCGGCTGCAACATGCTAGCCCTGAACGGGGGGCGGCCTGAACAATTGACTCTGCGTGATTTCCTGAGCCATTTCATCACCTTCCGCGAAGAAGTTGTGACGCGCCGCACGGCGTTCGAACTGCGCAAGGCACGGGAACGCAGCCATGTGCTGTGTGGTCTGGCCGTGGCGGTGACAAATGTCGATGAGGTGGTCGCCACCATCCGTGCGTCGCACGATCCCGCCGACGCCCGCACCAGGCTGATGGAACGGCGCTGGCCCGCGCAGGACATCGCCGAGTATATTCAGCTCATCGACGATCCAACACACAAGATGAACGAGGACGGCACCTATAACCTGTCCGAAACGCAGGCTCGTGCGATCCTTGAACTGCGCCTGCAACGTCTGACCGCCATGGGCGTGAAAGAGGTCACGGACGAACTTCAGGACCTCGCCGCAAAGATCAGGGATTACTTGGATATCTTGCGCTCGCGTGAACGGATCATGGCGATCATCTCGGATGAGCTCAACGAGGTGAAAGAGGCCTTCGCCGTCCCCCGCCGCACCCAGATCGTCGACTGGTCGGGTGATATGGACGACGAAGACCTGATCGAACGCGAAGACATGGTCGTGACCATCACCGCGTCAGGCTGGGCCAAGCGCACGCCGCTGGCCGATTTCCGCGCGCAGAAGCGCGGTGGCAAAGGCCTATCGGGGATGCAGACCAAGGACGAGGATGCAATCACCACCTTGTTCGTGGCCAACACCCATACTCAGCTTCTGTTTTTCACTGATGACGGGATGGCCTATAAGCTGAAAACCTGGCAATTGCCGCAGGGCGGGCGCACCGCCAAGGGCAAGCCTTTGGTGAACATTCTGCCGATCCCAACCGGCGTGTCGATTGCGGCCATCATGCCCGTCGATCGCGACGAGAATGAATGGGACGACCTGCAAATCATCTTTGCAACGTCCAAGGGTTCGGTTCGCCGCAACCGTCTGTCGGATTTCACCAATGTGATGCGCAACGGCAAGATCGCGATGAAATTCGAAGGTGACGACGAAGGCACGCGCCTGATCAACGCGCGGATTTGTGATGAAAATGATGATGTTATGCTTGTAACGTCATCTGGTCGTGCGATCCGCTTCCCGGTGACGGATGTACGCGTGTTCAACTCGCGGTCGTCCACCGGGGTTCGGGGCATCAAACTGGTGAATGACGGGGACGAGGTCGTCTCTGCCTCGGTGATCCGCCATTTCGATGCCGAACCGTGGGAACGCACCGCCTTCCTGAAACGCTATCGCGCGGAACTGGGCAGCGACCCAAGCGACGACGACGTGACCGAGCCCGAGAACGGCGAGTTGGCCGAGGGCGTGCTGTCCGACGAGCGGTATCAG
This sequence comes from Aliiroseovarius sp. S2029, assembly GCF_023195575.1. Lineage (NCBI taxonomy): Bacteria > Pseudomonadati > Pseudomonadota > Alphaproteobacteria > Rhodobacterales > Paracoccaceae > Aliiroseovarius > Aliiroseovarius sp. S2029. The sequence goes on along the minus strand of NZ_JALPQE010000003.1, from coordinate 333,824 downwards.
GAAATGCTTGCGGCAAAAGAGATGATCGTCACCATCACCACAGGCGGCGTGGGCAAGCTGACTTCGTCACACGATTATCCGGTGCGCGGGCGCGGCGGGCAAGGCGTGACCGCTATGGAAAAATCCATGCGTGGTGGCCCCATCGTGGCATCTTTCCCGGTCGATCTGGAGGATCAGATCATGCTGGCAACCTCCAAGGGGCAGTCCATCCGCTGCCCGGTCAACGGCATCAGCTTCCGGTCGCGCAGCGCAGGTGGCGTCAAGGTGTTCAGCACCGGCAAGGGTGAAGAGGTCGTATCGGTCGCCCGCATCATCGAGCAATCCGAAGAAGAAGAGGTCGCGGACGGCGACAACTGATCCCCGACACCAGACGGCCCCCTTTTCCCATATCGTCCTGCGGAAAAGGGGGCCTTCCCTTTTGCACGGCGATCTCATATCTGCACCCCATGACAGACAAGACATTACACATCGTGGGCGGCGGCATGGCCGGGTCCGAGGCCGCATGGCAAGCCGCGCATATGGGCGTGGATGTGGTGCTGCATGAAATGCGCCCAAAGGTCGGAACCTTTGCCCACCAGACCGGCGATTTTGCTGAAATGGTGTGCTCGAATTCGTTTCGGTCTGATGATGATGAACAGAACGCTGTGGGCCTTCTGCATTGGGAAATGCGTCAGGCGGGCGGGCTGATCATGTCCAGCGCCGACCACAACCGCCTGCCCGCGGGCGGCGCGCTTGCCGTGGATCGCGAAGCCTTTGCGCAATATGTCACGGAAAAACTGCGTGCACTGCCGAATATCCGGGTCGAGTATGGCGAAATATGCGATCTGCCCAACGACGGGCATTGGATTTTTGCCACTGGCCCCCTGACTTCGCCCTCCCTGGGGAACGCCATCGCGAATGAGACCGGCACCGACCGTCTGGCTTTCTTCGATGCCATCGCCCCCATCGTCTATGCCGACAGCATCGACATGGATGTGGTCTGGGCACAGTCCCGCTATGACAAGGGCGACACCGAGGACGAACGCCGCGCCTATCTGAACTGCCCGATGACCAAGGCCCAATACGAGGCTTTCATCGACGCGCTGCTCGCCGCCGACAAGACCGAGTTTCACGAAGGCGAAACCGCCACCTATTTCGACGGCTGCCTGCCGATCGAGGTGATGGCCGAGCGCGGGCGTGACACGCTGCGGTTCGGCCCGATGAAACCCGTGGGCCTGACCAATGCTCATAAGCCTGATGACAAACCCTATGCGGTGGTTCAACTTCGCCGAGATAACGCATTGGGAACGCTTTATAATATCGTCGGCTTCCAGACCAAGATGAAATACGGCGCGCAAACGGACGTGTTCCGGATGATCCCCGGCCTGGAAAACGCCTCTTTCGCGCGGCTGGGCGGTATTCATCGCAACACCTTTATGAACTCACCGACGCTGCTGGACAGTCAAATGCGCCTGAAATCCCGCCCGAACCTCAGGTTCGCAGGCCAAGTGACGGGGGTGGAAGGCTATGTGGAAAGTGCTGCAATGGGGCTTCTGGCGGGTCGCCTCGCGGCCGCTGAACTGCTGGGGCTGGACCTGCCCGATGTGCCGCAGGACACCGCCATGGGCGCGCTGATCCATCACATCACGGGCGGGGCCGAGGCCAAATCTTTCCAGCCGATGAATGTCAATTTCGGTCTGTTTCGCCCGGTTGACGGGCTGAAGGGCGGACGACGCGGGCGCAAGGACCGTTACAAGGCCTATACCGATCGGGCCAAGGCCGCCTGGATCGACTGGCTTGAGCAATCAACATAAAGAACGGCGCGTATATGACGGATTTCATAACGCGTTTTGCCCCCAGCCCCACCGGGCCCCTGCATCTGGGTCACGCATACTCCGCAATACTCGCCCATGATTTGGCCCGCGCGGCGAACGGCCAGTTTCTCTTGCGGATCGAGGACACCGACCTGCCCCGCAGCAAACCCGAATGGGATGCGCTGATCCGCACAGACTTGACCTGGCTCGGCGTTGATTGGGACGGACCGGTCCTGCGACAGTCGACGCAACTGACCTCCTACGACACATATCTAGCCCAACTCGCGGCACGCGATCTGCTCTACCCCTGCTCCTGCAGCCGCGCCGACATACGCGCCGCCCTCACTGCCCCGCAGGAAGGTCACCCGCACGAGGTCTATCCCGGCACCTGCAAATCGCGCCCCATGTCGAACCGCAAACCTGGCGACGCTCTGCGCCTGCACCTCGACCGCGCGCTTGCCCTGCTGACCGATGACCTCCCCCGGTTCGTGGAAACCGGCGAGGCTCACAAAGGCACTCACCAGATCGACACCAGTCAAGCCCACACGCAGATCGGCGACGTGGTCCTGTCGCGCAAGGGCGAAGATATCGTGGCCTATTTCCTCGCCTCCGCCATCGACGACGCGAGACAAGACATCACCCACGTGATTCGTGGCGAGGACCTGTTCGATTTCACCGCGATCCAAGTGATCCTGCTCACGCTTTTGAACCTGCCCGTGCCGACCTATCATCACCACCGTTTGATCCGCGACGACCAGGGCAAACGCCTCGCCAAACGCGACGATGCGCGCGCCATCGCGACCTATCGTGCAGAAGGCAAAACACCCGCCGACATCCGCGCAATGGTCGACCTCTGACCGCCCCCGGTTTCTTCTGGCCAAAAATATCCTGCGGGGGTCCGGGGGTGCAAAACCCCCGGCGCAGCCTCAGAGCATGGGCGTCATGATCTCGACCTCTTCCCCACCCCGGACCGCCGTAAAAAAGCAACTCCGCCGGTTGGTGTGGCAGGCCGGTCCCGTCTGGTGTACCGTCACCAGCAGACAATCCCGGTCACAATCGACACGGAAATCGACCAGCTCCTGCACGTGCCCCGATGTCTCACCCTTCACCCAGAATGCCTGCCGTGATCGCGACCAATAGGTAACGCGCCGGGTCTCCAGCGTGCGCGTCACGGCCTCTTCATTCATCCAGGCCATCATCAGAACGTCACCTGTCGCAGCATCCTGCGCAATCGCCGGGATCAACCCGTTGCCGTCATAGCGCAGACTGCCTGTCTCGAATTTCATGGACTATCCTTTCCAATTGCCTGTCAGCACCCTATGTAGACCGGGAAACCGCGACGGAAAAGGCAGGACAGATGGCCGACAGCGACCTGATCAAGCTCTATTCAAAACAGATCCTCGCCCTTGCCGCGGCGATCCCGCATCTGGGCAGCCTTGAGGCGCCGGATGGCGAAGCAAAGGCCCGTTCGCCCTTGTGCGGATCAACTGTCACAGTCGGCATCACGCTTGACGCCGGAACGATCACGGATTTCGCGCAGAATGTGAAAGCCTGCGCCCTGGGCCAGGCGTCGGCTGCGATCCTTGGCGGCGTAGTGATTGGACTGGACCGGGCCGTGTTGCAACAGGGGCGCGATGCGCTGCACGCGATGCTGAGCCAGAACGGCCCGGTCCCCGCTGCGCCGTTCGAGGGTTTTGAGGTCCTGCAACCCGCGCGTGAATTCAAGAACCGCCATGCCTCGATCCTGCTTCCGTTCGACGCCACGCTGAATGCAATCGACGCAGCAATGGCGGCGGCCTGAAAAAAACCGCCGCGCTCCTGGCAGGGAGGCGGCGGCAGTTGCGGCTCGGGATAAACCGTTTCGGTGCAGGAATGAGGCAAAACACCGGAACGTGGGACAGGCGACGGGCAGTGAACCGTCTGGACGCATCGCATTTGGGACATGATGCAGTGTCCGGACCCTGAGCTGGCAGAAACTGGGTTTGGGGTCAGATCACCCCTGGCAGGTGCAGCGCACCGAACAGAAGAACCAACAAGGACATCCCCCCGATTGCGTCTTGCCAGATTGTGGCGGACGAACGGGACATGACGGCTTTCACATCGTGCAACATGGGGTGTCTCCTGCTCTCGATCTCGATGGCATTTCGGGGCTGCCATCCGCTTTGTTGCTACTTTGTTCGCATATTCTTAACGGTTCTGTAAAGAACTTTTTAAGAACATTTGTGAACTTTTGAGAACAAATGGCTTAACCCACTGAAATCAAACGGATCGCTTCGTCCTGTCGCATCAGCCATAAAAGCACCCGCGCCGCGTGACCCCGTGGCGTGGTCAGATCCGGGTCTTGTTGCAGCAATAGCCGCGCGTCTTTCTGTGCCACAGCCATCAGTCCCGCCTGATGTTCCAGATCACCGACCCAGAAGCGCGGCAGGCCGGATTGCGCCGTGCCCAGCACATCGCCCGCCCCGCGCATTTCAAGATCAGCTTCAGAAATCACGAACCCGTCTTCCGTGTCGCGCATCACCGCCAACCGTTTCTCGCCGCCTTCGGTCAGGGGCGGCTGATACATCAGCAGACAGGTCGAGGCCGCCTGCCCCCGCCCCACGCGCCCGCGCAGTTGGTGCAGTTGGGCCAGCCCGAAATGTTCCGCCCGTTCGATCACCATGATCGAGGCATTGGGCACGTCCACGCCCACCTCGATCACCGTGGTCGCGACCAGCAGCTTGGTGCGCCCGGCGACGAAATCCGCCATCGCGGAGTCTTTTTCCACGGGCGGCATCTGGCCGTGAACCATGCCGACAACCCCTTCACCCAAGGCGGCGCGCAGGTGTTTGAATCGTTCCTCAGCGGCGGTCAGGTCCATGACCTCGCTTTCATCGACCAGCGGGCAGACCCAATAGGCCTGCGCGCCTTCGGCCATCGCGCGGCGCAGGCGTTCGACGACCTCGTCGATCCGGCCCGATGACACCAGAACCGTCTTGATCGGCTTTCGCCCCGGCGGTTTCTCATCCAAGACCGAGACATCCATATCCCCATATTGCGCCAGCGCCAGGCTGCGCGGGATGGGCGTCGCGGTCATCACCAGCACATCCGCCGCTTGCCCCTTCGCGCCCAGCTCCATCCGCTGCGCGACGCCAAAGCGGTGCTGTTCATCGACGATGGCGAGCCGAAGATCGTGGAACTCCACGCCTTTCTGGAACACCGCATGGGTGCCGACCAGAATGTGAATGTCGCCACGCGCCAATGCCTCCAGTTTCGCGCGCCGCTCGGCGCCCTTGTCACGCCCGGTCAGGATCTCGACCACCACGCCCGCGGCATCCGCCAAGGGGCGCAGCCCCTCCAAATGCTGACGGGCCAGAATTTCGGTGGGGGCCATCATGACGCCCTGCCCGCCCGCCTCGACCGCGATCAGAAGCGACAGCAGCGCGACCAGCGTCTTGCCCGACCCCACATCGCCCTGCAACAGCCGGTTCATCCGCTTGCCCGAGGCCAGATCGGTGCTAATTTCTTCGACCGCGCGGGTCTGGGCGCCGGTCGGTTTGTAGGGCAGTGCGGCCAGCACCTTGGCCTGCAAATCGCCCGTGCCGACGCTGACCCGCCCCTTACCCCGCCTGACCTTGGCGCGGGCCAGTGCCAGCGTCAGCTGGTGGGCAAAAAACTCATCATAGGCCAGCCGCCGGCGCGCGGGCGATTGGGGCGACAGGTCATCGACGCCCTCGGGCGCGTGAGCCGCCCTGAGCGCCTCATGCCAATCGGGCCAATGTTCGCGCGCTTTCAGTTCGGGGTCGATCCATTCCTTGAGGATGGGCAGCCGGGTCAGCACCTCGCCCACGCCCTTGGCGATGACGCGCCCGGTGACCCCGGCGGTCAAGCGATAGACGGGTTCGAAATCAGGGATGCTGGCGGCCTCGGCCGGGGTCACGATATAGTCGGGATGAACGATTTGCAGCTTGCCGTCGAAGCTTTCCACCTTGCCCGACACAACGCGCGCCGCCCCTTCGGGCAGTTGCTTTTGCAGCCAGGGGCCATTGGCGTGAAAGAACACCAGTTCGAACGTGGTCAGGGGGTCACGAACCTCGACCCGGTAGGGTGCTGTGCGGGTGCGGCCCGGTTTGTGTTGCCCCACCTCGATTTCCACGGTGGCCATGTCGCCCGGCCGCACCTCGGTGATCGAGGCGCGGAATTTGCGGTCGATGCCTGCGTGCGGCAACCAGAACAGCAGGTCACGCGGCCGTTCAATCCCCAATGTTCCCAACGCCTTGGCGGTCTTGTCCCCAATCCCCCCAAGGGTTTCCAGATCGGCAAACAGGGGAAACAGAATCTCGGGGCGGGTTGCCATGGTTCACGCGTCCCCGATCAGGGCAAGCCAGCCGTCTTCGTCGATGGTCTCGACCCCAAGGTCGGCGGCTTTCTTCGCCTTGGACCCCGCCCCCGGCCCCGCGACCAGCAGATCGGTCTTGCCGGACACCGAGCCTGAGACCTTCGCCCCCAAAGCTTCAGCGCGCGCCTTGGCTTCGGCGCGGGTCATTTTTTCGAGCGTTCCGGTGAACACCACGACTTTGCCCGCCACGGGGCTGCCGTCGGTCTTGGGGGCGGCGACGGGCTGCACGTCCAGTTCCGCCACCAGCCGGTCGATGGAGGCGCGCTCGGCCTCTTGCGAGAACGCGGCGACCAATGACCCGGCCATGACGGTCCCAACCCCGTCGATGGAGACCAGATCATCCCATTCCGGCGTGCCGGGTTGGGCGGCGGTCACGGCGGTTTCAAACGCCTCCCACGTGCCGTAATGGCGGGCCAGAAGGTTTGCTGCACTTTCCCCCACATGGCGAATACCAAGCGCAAAAATCATTTTATTCATGGGAATTGCACGGCGGTCTTCAATCGCTGCAAACAGGTTTTCGGCGCTTTTGTCGCCCCAGCCATCGCGGTTTTTCAACCGGGCAAGGCTGTTCTTGTCGCGCGCGGCGAGTGTGAATATATCGGCCGGTTCGCGGATGGGAAGGGCTTCGTCGTGATAGAACATCTCGACCTGTTTCGCGCCCAAACCTTCGATGTCAAACGCACCCCGGCTGACGAAATGTTTCAGTTTCTCAACGGCTTGCGCGGGGCAGATGATGCCGCCTGTGCAGCGGCGCACCGCGTCGCCTTCCTCGCGAATGGCATCTGATCCGCATTCCGGACAGCTCTGCGGAAATTTGTAAGGTTGCGCATCTTCGGGCCGCTGCGACAAATCCACGTCCGAGATCTTGGGGATCACATCGCCCGCGCGATACACCTCGACCCAATCACCGACGCGAATATCCTTGCCGTCCCGGATGACGTCGCCCTTGTTGTCACGCCCTGCGATGTAGTCCTCGTTATGCAGCGTGGCGTTCGACACGACCACGCCCCCGACGGTGACGGGCGTCAGCCGTGCAACGGGACTCAGCGCGCCTGTGCGGCCGACCTGAATGTCGATGGCCTCCAACCGGGTCCAGGCGCGTTCGGCGGGAAATTTGTGCGCGATCGCCCATCGCGGCGTGGTCGAGCGATAGCCCAGCCGCGCCTGCAAACCAAGATCGTCGACCTTGTAAACCACCCCGTCAATGTCATAGCCCAGCGTCGCGCGCTGCGATTCAATCGCGTGGTAATGGGCCAGCATCGCATCCAGATCCGTGAACCTTTGGGTCAGCGGGTTGGTCTGAAAGCCCAGTTCCGCCAGCCGTTCCACCGCGCCCATCTGGGTGTCAGACAGCGGGGCGCTGAGCGCCCCCCACGCATAGGCGAAAAAGCGCAGCGGGCGGTCGGCGGTGATGCTCGCGTCCAATTGGCGCAGCGAACCTGCGGCGGCGTTTCGCGGGTTGGCAAAGGTCTTGCCGCCGCGCTCGGCCTGCCGGGTATTCAGCGCGGCGAAGTCGTCATGGGACATATAGACCTCGCCCCGGACCTCAAGCAGATCAGGCGCACCGTTCATCGTCTCGGGAATATCCGCAACGGTCCGGGCATTCTGAGTCACGTTTTCGCCAACCGCACCGTCGCCCCGCGTGGCCGCATGAACCAACCGTCCGTTTTCATAACGGATCGACAGCGACAGACCGTCGATCTTCGGCTCGGCGGTGTAGGCCAGATCATCTTTCGGGCTGAGACCCAGAAACGAGCGGACACGCGCGTCAAACTCGGTCACATCCGCGTCCGAAAACGCGTTGCCCAGCGACAGCATCCGCACTTCGTGGGTGATCTTTCCAAAGCCCTCGGATGGGGTCGCACCGACCTGATCTGTCGGACTGTCAGCGCGTTTCAGGTGGGGAAATCTGGCTTCGATGGCCGCATTTCGCATCTTGGCCGCATCATATTCGGCATCCGAAATCGTGGGCGCGTCTTCTGCGTGGTAGGCGCGATTGGCATCGGACAGCAAACCGGCCAGACGCTTCAGTTCAGCGCGGGCTTCGGCCTCGGTCAGGTCATCAACATCGGTTCGGTCTGTCACGCGCAGGGCCCCCCATACCTGGTCCCAATGTGATAGGCGCCGCCATGTCCGCCGTCCAGCCCCGATCCGCAATGCAACATCGACACGCCGGGCCAGCCATTTGAAATTCGGTCATTTCATCCCGTTGCCTGCGTGTGAGCTATTGCCCAGCCCGGTCACAGTGCCTAAGTTTCGCTGGGTACTGCCGGGGAACGGGTTTACATGACCGAACACGACGAACACGCAAAGCGCAAGCGGCGCCCGTTTGCCGGGCTGCGCAACAACTTCCTTGCCGGGCTTGTTGTCGTGGTCCCGATTGCCGTGACCATGTGGCTGATCTGGACCTTTGTGGGCTGGATCGACAGCTGGGTGCTACCTTTCGTGCCCGCCCGGTACCATCCCGACGCTTTGATCAACACGTTTTTCGGCGACAGCGAATGGTTCAAGATGCTGTTCGGCGAAGACGTGCGCATCAATGTGCGCGGATTGGGTGTGGTTGTGTTCCTGCTGTTCACCGTGCTGGTGGGCTGGATCGCCAAGGGTCTGATCGGACGGTCGTTCATCGCCTGGGGCGAAGGCCTGGTCGACCGGATGCCGGTTGTTCGCTCGCTGTATAACGGGCTTAAGCAGATCGCCGAGACCATTTTCAGCCAATCGACCGAGACCAAGTTCGACAAGGCCTGCCTGGTCGAATACCCGCGCAAGGGGATCTGGGCCATCGCCTTCATCTCGACCAAGGCCAAGGGCGAGATTGACGCACGGATCCCGGTGGACGAGGATATTATCTCGGTCTTTTTGCCGACCACGCCCAACCCCACGTCGGGTTTCTTGCTGTTCGTGCCGCGCCATTCGGTGATCGAACTTTCGATGACGGTCGAAGATGCAGCAAAGCTGGTCATCTCTGCGGGGCTTGTCTATCCCAACGGGAAAGATCCGAAGACACCCCCTGAAATCGCACCCGAATGACCCATCTGGCCGCGCCTGCGATCACTGGCTTTGCAACGGGGTTTTCCCTGATCCTTGCCATCGGCGCACAGAACGCGTTTGTGCTGCGGCAAGGGCTGTTGCGCCAGCATGTGTTCTGGTTGTGTCTGTTCTGTGCCGCCTCGGACGCGCTGTTGATCGCTGCCGGTGTGCTGGGCTTCGGCGCGCTGGTCGAGGCCTGGCCCCGCCTGCCCCTGATCATGGCGCTGGCAGGGGCGGGCTTTCTGATCATCTATGGGGCGATGCGGTTTCATGCGGCGATCAAGGGCCGTTACGAGATGGAGATCGCGGGGAAATCCCGATCCCTTGGCGCCGTGATCGCCATAGCCGCCGCCTTCACCTGGGCAAACCCCCATGTTTATCTGGACACGCTGGGCCTGATCGGGGCGATCTCAACCTCGTTTGCCGACTGGGCGCAGAGGATTGCGTTTGGGGCGGGCGCCGTGGCCTCCAGCTTCGCCTTTTTCTTCTCTCTGGGCTATGGCGCGCGCCTGCTTGCGCCGATCATGCAGAAACCCGGCGCATGGCGGGTGCTGGACGTGGTGATCGGCTTGACCATGTGGGCGATTGCAGCGGGGCTGATCCGGGGCGTGGTCACAGGGTCGATCGGCAGCTAGCCGAACATTTCTTCCAGATCGACGGTGCCGCGCTGGTTCAGATCCGCGCGATGGGCGTCCAGAAACGCACCTGCCGCCGCCCGTCCGGCATCCTTCAACCGATGCAGCGTCACCGAGGACGGCACCAGCTTGGTCGCGGTGCTGAGATCACGCATCAGTTCATCATCTGAAATCATGTGGACCAGCACATCGCGCATCTGTCCGGGCGACAATTGCCCCGCCGCAATCAGCCGCTTGACGAAGTTGATCGCCCGAAGCTCGCGCAGAAGCGAGGAATTGAAGCTGATTTCGTTGATCCGGTTCTGGATATCCGCCCCGTTGCGAGGAATATCATGTCGATACAAAGGATTGATATTCACCACCACGATATCGGCGGGCAATGCGGGGTCGAACAGCGGAAACAGAGCCGGGTTGCCGGTATAGCCACCATCCCAGAACACCTCGTCCGTGCCGGTTTTCGGATCGACCATTTCGACGGCCTGAAACACCGTGGGCAGGCAGGCCGACGCCAGAATAGCATCGGTGCTAATCTCGTCGTCGCCAAAGACCCGGATCTTGCCCGTGCGCACATTGGTGGCCGAGACATTCAGGCGCGGGCCGATATCGGCGCAGACCTTGTCATAATCGAAATCCGCAACGATATTGCGCAAGGGGTTCTTGTAGAACGGCCCATAGGCATAGGGGCTGACCACCCGGCTTGCCATGTCGGCCCAGATAAACATCGGCGAGGTCTGAAACGCCTGGCTGATCAGCTCGTTCTGCGGGGCAAACTGCGCAAACCACGAAGTCAGGCGCAGGTCATGCACCCCGGCCACCTTGTGCCACAGCGCATCCAGATTGGCGCGCGCCGCATCACGATCCTGCCCCTTGCCATCGGCCACCAACCCGGCTTTTAGCGCCGCCCCGTTCAGCGCGCCTGCCGAGGTGCCCGAGATCCCGGCGATCTCGATCCCGTCGTCTTCCAGCAGGCGGTCCAGAACGCCCCAGGTGAAGGCGCCATGGGCGCCCCCGCCCTGAAGGGCCAGATTGATACGCTTTGGTGTTGCCATACCCGGTTACAGCGCCGTCCAGCCGCCATCGACGGAAATGGTCGTGCCGGTGATCTGGGCGGCGGCGTCCGAGCACAGAAAGGCGGCCGTGCCGCCCATCTGTTCGACCGTGGTAAACTCTTTCGACGGCTGGCGCGACAGCATGACATTCTCGATCACTTCCTCTCGGCTCATCCCATGGGTTTTCATCTGGTCGGGAATCTGCTTTTCGACGATCGGCGTCAGCACATAGCCCGGACAGATCGCGTTGGCGGTAATCGGATCGCGCGCGGTTTCCAGCGCCACGGTCTTGGTCAGACCGACGATCCCGTGCTTGGCCGCGATATAGGCGGATTTGTAAGGTGACGCGGTCAGCCCATGGGCCGAGGCGATGTTGATCACCCGTCCCCAGCCCGCCTTGCGCATCATCGGCAGCGCCGCCGCGACCGTATGAAACGCCGAGGTCAGGTTGATCGCGATGATCGCATCCCATTTATCGGTCGGAAAATCCTCGATCGGGGCGACGTGCTGAATGCCTGCGTTGTTGATCAGGATGTCGCATTGCCCGGCTTTCTCGATCAGGGCGCGACAGTGATCGCCCTTCGACATATCCGCCTGGATATAGCGCGCGGTGACGCCATGTTCCTGGGCGATCTGGGCCGCCAGCGCGTGATCGTCGTCACTGTCGGTGAACGAGTTCAGAACGACATCCGCCCCGGCCCGCGCCAGTTCGCGCGCGATCCCCAACCCGATGCCCGAGTTCGATCCGGTGATGACGGCGGTTTTTCCGTCCAGCGACGTGGTGATGGCCATGGTGATCCCTTTCAGACGACTGTTGTTGCGATGCAGCATAACCCAATGTCTTTCGGGCGCCAGTGGTTTCCCACCCGCAATCCCGCGGCGGGCAAGGTTGGTTTTGTGTCAGAGACCTGCACCCGATTCTCTTGCTCCGGGCCGCAAAGGAGGCACCGGGATAACAGTCATAAAAAAAACGCCCGCACGAAGCGGGCGTTAAGTTATTGAGGCAGGTTTCATACAGGCAAGAAACCTATCGAGCAGTGACCCCTTTATAAGCGGTCCGGCGCCGCGTTCCAAGCTAAAAGTTTGAAAAGACTATTTTCCGCCTCTAAAGTTTCCCCAAATCAAATCAGGGATGTGAAGGAAAACGACGTTGATGAGAGCAGCACACATAATGACATTTCGCAGCCTGATCGGCGCGGTTTCCCTGTCGGTCTTCGCCGCGCAGATCGGTCTTGCCGAGCCCAAACATGGCATAGCTATGTATGGCGACCCTGCCCTGCCACCGGATTTTGTGTCCCTGCCCCATGTAAACACCGATGCGCCCAAAGGCGGCAAGATCATTTTCGCCGAAGCGGGAAGCTATGATTCGCTGCATCCCGTGATCCGAAAAGGCAGCGCGCCGTGGCAGTTGCGCTTCATGTTGTTTGAAAGTCTCATGGGCCGCAGTTACGACGAACCCTTCACGCTTTATGGCCTTCTGGCCGAATCGGTTGAAACCGATGACGCGCGGACCTGGGTCGAATATACGCTGCGCGAAGGCACCACCTTTTCGGATGGCAGCCCCCTGACCATCGAAGACGTGATGTGGTCCTACGAGGTGCTCGGCACGCTTGGCCACCCGCGTTATCACGGGGCCTGGGCCAAGGTGGAAACGATGGAGCAGACCGGCCCCCGCTCGGTCAAGTTCACTTTCAACACTGAAGATCGTGAACTGCCGCTGATCCTGGGGATGCGCCCCATCCTGAAAAAGGCGCAGTGGGAGGGGAAGGATTTCGAAGCCTCGGGCGTCGGTGTGATCCCGATCGGCTCGTCGCCCTACGTGATCGGTGATTTCGAACCCGGTCGCTATCTGACCCTGACGCGCAACCCCTATTACTGGGGCAAGGATGTGCCCTTCATGCAGGGACAGGCCAACCTGGATGAAATCCGGTTCGATTACTATGGTGACGGTGATGTGACGTTCGAGGCCTTCAAGGCGGGCGAAGCCACCACTCATCGCGAGACGAATTTGCAAAAATGGGCCACGCAGTTCAAATTCCCGGCGGTTCAATCGGGTGACATCGTGTTGTCCGATATTCCCCATCAACGCCCCACCGGGATCATGGGCTATGTGATGAACACCCGCCGCCCCGCCTTCTCGGATATCCGTGTGCGGGACGCGATGATCCATGCGTTCAATTTCGAGTTCATCAACCAAAGCCTGAATGCCGGCGCGAAGAAGCGCATCCAGTCCTATTTCCACAACTCGGTCCTTGGGATGGCACCGGGCAAGCCTGCCGAAGGGTTGGTGCGCGAGATGTTGATGGGCTATGACGACCTGCCTGAAGGCGCGCTCGAAGGCTATGCCCTGCCTGTCTCGGACGGATCGGCGCGCAACCGCGCTGGCCTGCGGCGCGCAATGGAGCTGATGGAAGAGGCCGGCTGGACCGTTCAGGATGGCGTGATGAAGAACGCCGATGGGCAGCCCTTCACGTTCGAAATCGTGCTGAACACCGGATCGTCCGAAAATCGGCAGGAAATCGACATCTTCGCCGACGCGCTCGGGCGGATGGGGATCACGCCCACGATCACCTCGGTCGACAGTGCGCAATACAAGGAACGCACCAATGCGTTCGATTTCGATATGGCCTATTACTGGCGCGGCCTGTCGTTGAGCCCCGGCAACGAACAGCACCTGTATTGGGGGTCCGAGAGCGCCGACAAGGAAGGCACCCGCAACTGGATGGGTGTGAAAAGCGCGGCCATCGACGGGCTGATCGACCAGATGCTGAACGCCCGCGGGCAGGACGAATTTCGCGCCGCGACCAAGGCGCTGGACCGCGTGCTGACCGCAGGCCGCTATGTCATTCCGCTGGGCTATACCGACCTGTCCCATATCGCCCATGTGAAAGAGCTGAAATACCCCGATCGCATCCCGATGTATGGAGATTACCTCGGCTTCCAGCCGGAAATCTGGTGGTACGAAGAATAGGATTGCCCTGCCCCATCCGCCGCGTTACGGCGCTGTTACAAAGCGCGGTTAAACACGCGTGACTTTTCGGAATCGGAGCATCTGATGGGCGTGTTTGAACGGTATCTGTCGCTGTGGGTGGCGTTGTGCATTCTGGCGGGCGTTGTGTTGGGAAACACGGCGCCCGACCTGTTTGCGATGATCGCCGGGGTTGAGTTTGCAAGCGTCAATCTGGTGGTCGCGGTGCTGATCTGGGTCATGATCTATCCGATGATGGTGCAGGTCGATTTCGCCGCGATCAAGGATATCGGTCGTCGGCCGAAAGGGGTGCTGTTGACGCTGGTGATCAACTGGCTGATCAAGCCCTTCACCATGGCCGCGCTTGGCTGGTTGTTTTTCCGGGTGATCTTCGCCGGGTTCGTCGATCCGGAGACGGCCAGCGAATATATCGCGGGCATGATCCTTCTGGGCGTCGCCCCCTGCACTGCCATGGTCTTTGTCTGGAGCCAACTGACAAAGGGCGATCCGGCCTATACGCTTGTGCAGGTCAGCGTGAATGACGTGATCATGATCTTCGCCTTCGCCCCCATTGCCGCGTTCCTCCTGGGGATCAGCGACGTCACCGTGCCGTGGCAGACGTTGCTTCTGTCGGTCATGTTATATGTCGTGCTGCCGCTGGCGGCCGGGGTCTGGACCCGCCACCGTCTGATGCGCTCTAGTGAGACGCGGCTTGACGCTTTCCTTGCCCGTCTGAAACCCTGGTCCGTCATCGGTCTGCTGGCCACCGTCGTGCTTTTGTTCGGGTTTCAGGCGCAAACCATTCTGGCCCAACCGTTCGCCATCGTGATGATCGCCATCCCGCTGTTGATCCAGACCTACGGCATCTTTGCTATCGCCTATGGTGCGGCACGCGCAATGAAACTGCCCCATAACATCGCCGCCCCGGCCTGCATGATCGGCACGTCGAACTTCTTTGAGCTGGCCGTCGCGGTCGCGATCTCTCTGTTCGGCCTGAACTCCGGCGCGGCGCTGGCCACCGTCGTCGGCGTGCTGGTCGAGGTGCCGGTGATGCTGTCGCTGGTGGCCTTTGCGAACCGCACACGGCATTGGTTTGTTAGCTAAGGCAACCCCGCAGAGCTTGGTTTTGCGACAGCTATTGCAACAGTTTTCGCGTCACGGCGCTTGAAGTTCGCAACCAGTTGATACGCGGTTCTCCCGCTGTTTTCTGTACGCAATCAATGTCAGATCGCGTGATTGTTGCTTGATTCAACACAAAGACCATGACTGGGAAGAGTGGTATCATTCAACTTTCCGTCGGGAGAAAGGTTTATGGCAAACTGGTTTTCCAAACTGACACTCGCCGTTTTGACCGGGGTATTGATCTATTGGCTGACTCAAGGTCTGCGAACCGACGCGCCATCGACACAGTCGTCTGCCACCCGTGTGGTTGGGTATCTCGTGGTGCCAGACGGGGGACAAGTGCGCAATCTGAATGATTTAGGCGCAGGTGCGACACTTTGCGGGAACAAGTCAACCATCGAAGCCCTTCGTGTTTTTGCGCCGCTTGTGACATTCAACCTGCGCACAGTTCCAAACCAAGAGCTTTTGCAAGCTTATCAGGTTGGGCTGTGCAAAGGTGTCCTGTTTCGCCAGCTGACCCAAACCAACGAGGTATTTCCTGCGGATCTGGCCGGCGGACGGGTGATAGAAATTCGAAGCTAAACCTCTACAACCAGGCAAAGCGTGGCGTGCTCGTGTCTTGTTCAGGATTGACACAGAGAGAATTGGGCTGCGATCCGCGAACAGGGATGTCACCCGTGGGCTACACCAGCGACGTCACCCACAGGATCGTCGCGTCCTCGGCGCTGGTCGAGATCACGTTGTGTCCCATCGAGGCGTCGTAATAGGCGCTGTCGCCGCGTTTCATGTCGACCGGTTCATAGAACTCTGTGATCAGGCGGATCCCGCCGGTGAGGACATAAAGAAACTCCTCGCCGTCATGACGCACCCAGCCGTCGAACTCGTCGAACGATCGCGCCCGCACCCGTGCGCGATAAGGCAGCATGGTTTTCTTGGTCAGCGCACCGGCCAACAGCTCGTGTTCATAGGTGGTGGTCGCATGGGCGGCCCCCTCGCCCGTTTTTGTCACCGTCATACGGCCCGACACCTGCGCGGCTTTTGGCGCGGTGAACAGTTGCGGCACCGAGATTTCCAGCCCCACCGCCAGTTTCTTCAACGCCTCATAGGTGGGCGACATCTGACCGTTTTCGATCTTCGATAGGGTCGACCGGGCCAGCCCCGCCTGCCGCGCCGCCTGCTCCAATGTCCAGCCGCGCGATTTGCGCAGGTCCCGCACGCGCGCTCCAAGGTCCAGTGGGCTGGGATCGGGGCGGTCATCCCCGTTTTCACGGGCCAGTCGGATCAGGCTGGGTTGTTCGGGCGTTGTCATGCGCCTTCAATACACGGAAACCCGACCGATGCAACTGCACGCCCTTGCAACTTGCGCACCCCCTTGGCACATCTGGGCGATGTTGTCCGAATTTCGCCCCACCTCCCCGCTGCCCGCCCCGCCCGAGACTTTCAACATGGCGCGCTATGTGCTGTCCCATGCGACGGACCTTGGCGACAAGACGGCGCTGTCGGTTGTGACGCCTGACGGGACGGGTGAAACACACTGGACTTTCGGCCAACTGGACCGGGCCGTTCGCGGTTTGGCCGGCGGGTTGCTGGCACGCGGGCTAGCGCCCGGCGACCGGGTGCTTCTGCGTCTTGGCAACACGGTGGACTTTCCACTGGCCTTTCTGGGCGCGATTGCAGCGGGGTTGGTGCCGGTGCCGACCTCGTCGCAACTGACCGGGGCCGAGATTACCAAGATGTCGGCCATGGTTGCCCCCAGTCTGATCGTGGCAGGTGACGGGATCGCTTTGCCCTCGGACACCGACGCGCCGGTTCTGGACAGAGACGCGCTGCACGCGCTGGCAAACCATGCGCCAGCGCCGTTTCACATGGGTGACCCGGAGCGGCCGGGCTACATCGTGTTCACCTCCGGCACCTCAGGCAAGGCGCGGGCCGTGGTGCATGCCCATCGCGCCATCTGGGCGCGGCAGATGATGTGGGATGGCTGGTACGGGTTGACCCGCGACGACCGTTTGATGCATGCGGGCGCGTTCAACTGGACCTATACGCTGGGCACCGGGTTGATGGACCCGTGGTCGGCAGGCGCAACCGCTCTGATCCCGGCGGCCGGGACAGGTTCGGATCAACTGTGCGCGCTTCTGGCCCGTGAAGGGGTCACGATTTTTGCCGCCGCGCCCGGCGTCTATCGCCAGATGCTGCGCGCGCCCCTGCCTGCCCTGCCCGCTTTGCGCCACGGCCTCTCGGCGGGTGAAAAGCTGCCCGCAACCACCCGCGACAATTGGGTCGAGGCCGCACAGGTCCCGATCCACGAGGCGTATGGCATGTCGGAATGTTCGACCTTCATTTCCGGTGCGCCGGACCACCCGGCACCGCCCGGCACGCTGGGCTTTCCGCAGACCGGGCGTCATGTCGCCGTACTGGACGAGGAAGGCCGCATCGTCCCGCGCGGCACACCGGGCATCATGGCGGTGCACCGCAGCGATCCGGGTCTGATGCTGGGCTATCTTGGCGCCGAACAGGACACAAAGAACCGCTTTTCTGGCGATTGGTTCCTGACCGGCGACACCGTCAGCATGGGGCCAGACAGCGCCATCAGTTTTGAAGGACGGTCGGACGACATCATGAATGCCGGTGGCTTCCGCGTCTCTCCGATCGAGGTCGAAGCCGCCATGACCCTGCATCCCGGCGTTCACGAAGCCGCATGCGCAGAGGTCGCGGTCAAGGATGACGCGACGGTGATTGCCTGTTTCTACACACCTGAAACCGGGCCGGTTCGGTCGGACGAGCTTTCGGCCCATGCCCACGCCCAGCTTGCGCATTACAAGTGCCCCCGGCTGTTCATCGCGCTGGAGGCGCTGCCGCGCGGTGCCAACAACAAACTGCTGCGGGGCACCTTGCGCGCACAGTTCGAAGCAGGCGCGCTGATCACGCTGTGATCCACGACACTTCCCATCCCTGACATTCCCCGCTAGAGATTTCGGTCAAGGAGACCCACATGATCCGCCTTGATATCTTTTCCGACCCGATCTGCCCCTGGTGCTATATCGGCAAATCCCGACTGGACCGCGCGCTGGAGGCGCGTCCCGATCATCCCTTCAAGGTCGAATGGCACCCCTTTCAGCTGAACCCGGACATGCCGAAAGAGGGGATGGACCGACGCGCCTACCTGGAAGCGAAATTTGGCGGGCAGGACGGGGCTGTGAAGGCCTATCTTCCCGTGATGAGCGAAGCCGAAGCGTCGGGGGTTGAGATCAATCTGGACGCCATCGCGCGCACGCCCAACACGCTGGATGCGCACCGGTTGATCCACTGGGCGGGGATCGAAAGGAAGCAGAATGCGGTGGTCGATCGCCTGTTTCGCGCCTATTTCGTCGATGGGATCGACATCGGCGACCCGGCCGAACTGGTCAGGATCGCACGCGCGGCGGGGATGGATGGCGACGTGGTGGCGCGGCTTTTGTCCTCGGACGCGGATGCGGATGACCTGCGCGCCCGCGACGCAGATGCCCGCCGCAAAGGGGTGCAATCCGTGCCGACCTTCGTGGTGGCCAACCAGCATGTCGTGCCGGGTGCGCAACCAACAGAGCTTTGGACGCAGGTGATCGACGACCTGGCCGAACAATTGCGCGACGGGGCTGCCGAAAGCCCCGAAGCGTGACATCCCGCCCTTTTCCGCCACAGACCCCGCTTCGCCTGCGGGAATATGTGCTGTTGATCGCGGCCTTATTCTCGATGGTGGCGTTCTCGATCGACTCGATCCTGCCCGCCCTGCCCGAGATCGGGGCGCAACTGGTGCCCGACGACATCAACAAGGCGCAGCTTTTGATCAGCGCCTTCGTCATCGGCGCGGGATTGGGACAACTGATTTTCGGCCCCCTATCCGACAGTATGGGGCGCCGCTTTTCGCTGTCGATGGGGATGCTGCTTTACATGGCAGCCGCCTTTGCCGCCCTCTGGGCGCAAACGCTGGAAACGATCCTGTTCTGGCGCTTCGTACAGGGTCTGGGCGCCGCCGGGCCACGCACCTGCGGCATGGCGATGACCCGGGACCTCTATGAAGGGCGTCAAATGGCGCGGGTGAACTCGATGGCCTTCGGGTTCTTCGTTTTCGTCCCCGCCGTCGCCCCGATGATCGGGCAGTGGATCGTGCTGGGCTTTGGCTGGCGGCAGATGTTCACCGCCTATATCCTGCTGGCCGCGATGATCCTTGGTTGGTTCCTGCTGCGCCAGCCTGAAACGCTGCCGCCTGAACGACGACGCCCGCTGTCCCTGCGGCCCACCCTGCAAGCCTTCAGGCTGGTTCTGCAAACACGGGTTACGCTGATTTACATGGCGATCATCACCCTGGCCTTTGGACAGCTCATGTCCTTCATCAGCTCGGCGCAGCAGATCTTTGTCGACGTGTTGGGAGCAGGCACGAATTTTCCATATTACTTCGCGATGGTGACGGTTTTTTCCGCCGCATCCGGGTTTCTGAACGCGCAATTGGTGATGCGGCTTGGCATGCGCAGGCTGGCGTTGGTGGGCTTTGCCACGCAAACGGTGCTGGCCTCTTTGACGCTTTTCGCATGGTGGGTGCTGGCCCCAGAAGGCGCGTTTGCGTTGTGGCTGTTCTGCGGCTGGGCGACGACGCTGTTCTTCCTGAACGGGCTGAGCTTCGGCAATCTGAACGCGCTGGCCATTCAGCCTTTGGGTCATGTGGCAGGCACCGCCGCCGCGGTCATTGGCGCCGTGCCGACCGTTGCCGCCATCGCCATTGCCGCCCCGGTGGGGCTGGCCTTCAACGGAACGCCCTTTCCCTTGCTGATCGGTGTTGTCCTGTGTTCGGCAATCGCATGGGCGCTGATGCAGTTGGACCGGGGGAACATGAACTAAGACGCGGTGGGTTTGGCTTTCTCAGCCTTCGCTCGCGCGTCTTTCACCTTCATTGCCAAATCCTGCGCGATGGCAAACGCCCCCTTGATCTTGTCGGAGGTCTTGCGCCAGTCGCGGCGCACAACGATTTTGTTGTCACGCACCTTGGCCAACCCATTCTGGGCATGGATGAACTCGACCAACCCTTCGGGCGAGGCGAATTTGTCATTGTGGAACTGGATCGTCGCGCCTTTCGGCCCACCGTCCAGCTTGGCGATACCGGCACGTTTGCACATGCCCTTGATGCGCACGACAAGAAGCAAGGTGTTCACCTCTTTCGGCAGCGGGCCGAAACGGTCGATCAGTTCGGCGGCGAAGCCTTCCAACTCGACCTTGGTAGACAGCGATGACAGGCGCCGATACAAGCCAAGCCGCACATCAAGGTCCGGCACGTAAGTATCTGGTATCAAAACAGGAACGCCCAGATTGATCTGCGGCGCCCATGTGCTGTCGGCATCCGTCAGCCCCTCCAACTCGCCCGCCTTGATCTTGGCAATCGCCTCTTCCAGCATCTGCTGATAAAGCTCGTAGCCCACTTCGCGCATCTGGCCAGACTGCTCCTCGCCCACCAGATTGCCCGCGCCGCGAATGTCCAGATCCTGACTGGCCAGGGTGAAACCCGCCCCCAACGCGTCCAGTGACCCCAGAACCCGCAGACGTTTTTCGGCAGTTGGTGTCAGCGGCACTCGCGGTTTGGTCGTCAGATAGGCATAGGCGCGGGTTTTCGAGCGCCCCACCCGGCCACGGATCTGGTAAAGCTGCGCCAGTCCGAACATGTCGGCGCGGTGAATGATCATCGTGTTCGCGGTCGGAATGTCGATGCCGCTTTCCACAATCGTGGTCGCCAGAAGCACATCGTATTTGCCGTCATAAAATGCGTTCATGCGCCGATCCAGTTCGCCCGCCGCCATCTGGCCATGGGCCACGACGAAGGACACTTCGGGGACATGGTCGGCCAGAAACGCCTCGATTTCCGGCAGGTCCTTGATGCGCGGAACCACGAAGAAACTTTGCCCGCCGCGATAATGTTCGCGCAACAGTGCCTCGCGGATCGTCACGCTGTCGAACTCGGACACATAGGTGCGGATCGACAGGCGGTCGACCGGCGGGGTGCCGATGATCGACAGATCACGCACACCGGACAGAGACATTTGCAGGGTGCGCGGGATGGGCGTGGCCGACAGCGTCAGCACATGCACGTCCGAGCGCATTTCCTTCAGCCGTTCCTTGTGCCCCACGCCGAACCGTTGTTCTTCATCGACAATCAACAACCCAAGGTTCTGAAACCGCACGTCTTTCGCGAGCAACGCATGGGTGCCGATGACAATATCCACGGTGCCGCGCGACAAGCCCTCGCGCGTCAGCTTCGCCTCGCGTTGCCCGACAAAACGGCTGAGTTGCCCAACCTGCATGGGAAAGCCCCGGAACCGTTCAGAGAAACTTTTGTAATGCTGTCGCGCCAGCAACGTGGTGGGCGCGATCACCGCGACCTGCTGACCAGAGAGGGCCGCGACGAAGGCCGCGCGCATGGCCACTTCGGTTTTGCCAAAGCCCACATCACCACAGATCAGCCGGTCCATCGGGCGGCCCGAGGACAGGTCGCTCAGCACGTCCTCGATCGCGCCAAGCTGATCCTCGGTTTCCTGATAGGGGAAACGGGCCGAAAACTCTTCCCACGCATGATGCGGTGCGTCCAGCACCGGCGCTTTGCGCAGCTCGCGTTCGGCAGCCAGCCGGATCAGCTTGTCGGCAATCTCGCGGATACGCTCCTTCAGCTTGGCTTTCTTGGCCTGCCACGCCCCGCCGCCCAGCTTGTCCAGAAGCCCGGTGTCCTGCCCGAATTTCGACAGAAGCTCGATGTTCTCGACCGGTACGAACAGCCGATCCCCGCCCGCGTACTCCAACGCCAGACATTCATGCGGCGCGCCCATGGCGGTCACGGTTTCAAGACCGGTGAACCGGCCCACACCGTGGTCGACATGAACGATCAGGTCGCCGGCGGACAGGCCCTGCGCCTCGGTCAGGAAGTTCTCGGCCCGGCGCTTGCGCTTGGGCGCGCGGATCAGGCGGTCGCCCAACACGTCCTGTTCGGAGATCACCGTCAGATCCGGGCCTTCAAACCCGTGCTCCAACGGCCAGACGGTCAGATAAACGCCGCCTTTGCCGTCCGGCACATCGCGGAAATCGGTGATCCGTGTGGTGGCGATCAGGCCTTCATCCGCCAAGAGCCCCTGCAACCGTTCGCGCGCACCTTCGGAATAGGACGCAACGATCACCGGCGCATCATCCTTGGTGGCAATGTGATCGGCCAGCGCCTTGAACAGGTTGATATTTTCCTGCTGTCGTTCCGGCGCGAAGTTGCGCCCGATACGCCCCCCGCCATCCAACACACCGGGACCGGTGGCTTGCGGAAGCGCGGCAAACTGAACCACGCGGGTGTCCGCCAATGTGGCCTCCCACGCCGTATCATCAAGATACAGAAGCTCCGGTGGACAGGGTTTATAGACCGTATCCATCCGGTTCTTTGCCGTCATCGCGATCTTGCGGGTCTCGTACTGGTCAACAATCGACTCCCACCGGCTGAGGCGGGCGGGTGTCAGGTGATCGTCCAGCATCACGGATGCATCGGGCACGTAGTCGAAGATCGTCTCGAGCCGGTCGTGAAAGAACGGCAGCCAGTGTTCGTTCCCCTGATGCTTGCGCCCCGCCGAAATGGCTTCGTACAGCGGATCGTCGGACCCGGCCGCGCCAAACTCGATCCGGTAGTTCTGCCGGAACCGGGTGATCGCCGCCGCATCCAGGATGACCTCGGACACCGGGGCCAGTTCGATGGATTTCAGCGTGTCGGTTGTGCGCTGCGTGATCGGGTCAAACCGGCGGATGCCGTCCAGCACGTCGCCGAACAGGTCCAGCCGCACCGGGCCGTCATGGCCGGGGGCATAAATGTCGATGATGCCACCCCGGACGGCGAAATCCCCCGGCTCCATCACCGTGGGGGCTTGCGAAAACCCCATGCGCACCAGAAAGGCACGCAGTTGATCGACGTCGATCTGGTGGTCGACGCGGGCAGTAAAGGATGTTTCCTGCAACAGCGCGCGTTCCGGCACGCGCTGAATCGCCGCATTCAGCGTGGTCAACAGGACAAAGCGCCCCGAGATCTGCCCGGTCGCAAGCCCCGCCAAGGTCGCCATGCGCGTGGCCGAGATGGCGGCATTGGGCGACATGCGATCAAAGGGCAGACAGTCCCAGCCCGGAAAGCGGATCACCGGCACCTGAGGCGCAAAGAACGCCAGCGCGGCCTCCATCGCGGCCAGTCGCTTGTCATCGCGCGCCACATGCACGACCGGCCCGGACCCACGGTCCAGTTCCTTGACCAGCAACGTGGCGTCAAACCCTTCAGGGGCACCAGAGAGCAGCAATTTTTCCATGACGCGGAGGTAACGCCCTGTGGTCTGGTGTCAAGGGCGCACGGTCAGCGCAGCACACCCAGTGACAGGTTCTGATACATCCCCCAAAGCGAGGTGATGAAGATCGCGCCCATCCCCAGAAACTGGGTCTGAACCCGATGGCGGTTCAAACGGTCGCGCAGGTCTTCGCCCATCAGCGCCCGTTCCCGGATCACCGCCGCCGTGTTCAGCGACATCAACCCGGCCAGTGCAATGGGGAACAACAGCAAAAACACAGCCTGCGCAAATTCGACCTTGTACCAGAACCCTAGGATCGCCATCGACGTGAACAGCGCCGCGGCGAACCCCAGGATCCACAGCCCGGATACACCCGCCACATACAATATCCGGTTGCAATTGATGCGCACCATGTCTTCCAGATCCTGTTGCGCCTCGCCTTCAAGCCGGGCGGCTTTCTGGATCAGGTCATAGGGCACGCCGACGACCCAGTGGCTGACCGTTGACCAGGCCACGGCCAGCGCGATCCAATACCACAGGTTGGAAAATGATCGCATGTCGATGATTTCGAATACGGTGGAATACCAATCCACGGGCGCTTTACCTTGCATTTTGGCCGTATTCCGGGCGGTCCGGGTGCGGGATCGGACGCTATGCCTGCTCGGGCCTGTCTTGTGTTCGGTCAGACTAGCCGCCGCAGCGGGTCAAGGCCAGCCCGGTTTTGCACCCAAAGACACCCGATTGCAGTCTTGTGACGGGTGCGATCCCGTGGCAGGAAGTTCACAGCCAATGCGGACGGGGCCGCCCATGCCCTGCCCCAGCCACAGGAGACCCAGATGAGCCGCACCCCCCACCCCACCACGGTCGCCCCGTTTCCCATGACTCGCCTGCGCCGCACGCGGTCCAGCGCCAACCTGCGCAATCTGGTGCGGGAAAACACGCTGACGGTGGATGACCTGATCTGGCCGGTCTTCGTCGTGGATGGACAGGACCACGAGGAACCCATCCCCTCGATGCCCGGTGTTGCACGTAAATCCATCGACCGTCTGGTACTGGCGGCGCGCGAGGCTGCCGATCTGGGCATTCCGGCGATCTGCCTGTTTCCCAACACCGATCCGTCCCTGAAAACCGAAGGCTGCGAAGAAGCGTGGAATCCGGACAACCTGTCGAACCGCGCCATTCGTGCCATCAAGGATGCGGTGCCAGAGATTGCCGTGATGACGGATGTCGCGCTCGACCCCTATAACATCAACGGCCATGACGGGATCGTCGTGGATGGCGAGATCCTGAATGACGAGACCGTCGAGGCGCTGGTGAAAATGGCGCTTGCGCAAGCAGACGCCGGGGCGGACATTCTTGGCCCTTCGGACATGATGGACGGGCGGATCGGGGCCATGCGCCACGCGCTGGAGGCCGCCGATCATCGGAATGTCACGATCATGAGCTACACGGCCAAATACGCCTCGGCCTTCTATGGGCCGTTCCGCGATGCGGTGGGGGCATCGGGGGCGCTGAAGGGCGACAAGAAAACCTATCAGATGGACCCGGGGAACTCGGATGAAGCCATGCGGTTGGTGGAGCGTGATCTGGCCGAAGGCGCGGACATGATCATGGTCAAGCCGGGGATGCCCTATCTGGACATCTGCCGCCGGGTCAAGGACACATTCGGGGTGCCCACCTTCGCCTATCAGGTATCGGGCGAATACGCGATGCTGATGGCCGCCGCCCAGAACGGCTGGCTGGATGGCGACAAGGTGATGGCCGAAAGCCTGATGGCGTTCAAACGCGCGGGCTGCGACGGCATTCTGACCTATTTCGCCCCACGCATGGCGCGTTTGCTTAACGGCTTGTAAACCAAGGCGCTTCATCGGCCAATTTTCGCACTGTCATCGCATTGAGGGTGACAGCCCTGCCACAACGCGCTATATCTTGTGGCCAAGTGGACCCAGAGCCACAAACGAGCACACAATCGCGCCGCAGGCGCATCTTACGAGGCGAATACATGGAAAAGAACAGGCTTTCCCGCAGAGGATTCATCATCGCCGCAGGCGGCGCAAGCATGTCGCTGGCGGCTTGTGCCAACGGGGTTGGGTCACGCAGTGGCGAACGGATCGACGCCCGCGTCGACAGCACGTTGGACTATCTCTATAACCGCTATCCCGGCACGCGCGAACTGGCCGCGAAATCAACAGGTCAATTGATCATGCCGCTTGTTACCGAAGCCGGCTTCGGTCTTGGCGGTGCTTACGGGCGCGGTGCATTGCGTATCAATGACGCGACGGTGGACTACTATCTGCTAACGCAGGCCAGCGCGGGGCTGCAAATCGGCGCCCAGCAATTCGCGCATGTGCTGTTTTTCATGACCGACCAGGCGTTGCAGGATTTCCGCAGCGCCGCTGGTTGGGTCGCATCTGCCGACATCAAATATGCCTTCCAGACCGATGGCGACCGCCTGACCGCCGACACGATCACGGCCTCGTCGCCGGTCGTGGCCGTGGTGTTCGGTCAGGCCGGGCTGATCGCCGGTGCCTCGATCGAAGGGGCGAAATACACGCGGATCATTCCCTGATCCAACCGGAACAGAACCGACACCGGATCACACGCAAAAAGGGCGGCAAAAGGCCGCCCTTTCCTTATATCTCAGCACCTTATCCCAGTGCCTTCAACCTTTTGAACAGGCTTGATGTATCCCAGCGCCCGCCGCCCATCTTCTGCACATCCTTGTAGAACTGATCCACCAGCGCGGTCACGGGCAAGGACGCGCCATTTTCGTTCGCGGTGGACAGGCAAATGCCCAGATCCTTGCGCATCCAGTCCACGGCAAACCCGTGATCGAAATGATCATCCGCCATCGTCTCGTGCCGGTTGACCATCTGCCAGCTGCCCGCAGCCCCGCCTTGAATGACATCCACCACTTCGCGAATGTCCAGCCCGGCTTTCTCGGCGAAATGCAATCCTTCGGACAGGCCCTGCACCAGCCCGGCAATGCAGATCTGGTTGACCATCTTGGTCAACTGCCCCGCGCCGCTGTCGCCCAACCGCTTCACGCTGCGCCCATAGGTCTGCATGATCGGAAGCGCCGCATCGAACGCCGCCTGATCGCCGCCGCACATGATCGACAAGACGCCGTTCTCGGCTCCGGCCTGCCCGCCGGACACGGGCGCATCCACGAAAGACACGCCCTGATCGGCGGCGGCTATGAACAACTCGCGGGTCACGGCAGCGGATACGGTGGTGTGATCGACAAAGACCGTCCCGTTCCGCATCCCTGCCAAAGCGCCATCTTCGCCCAGAACCACCGTGCGCAAGTCATCGTCATTGCCCACACAGGCCATCACGAAATCCGCACCCATGGCGGCCTCGCGCGGGGTGGCGGCGGATGTGCCGCCATGTTGCGCCGCCCAGCGATCGGCTTTTTCGGCGGTCCTGTTGAACACGGTGACCTCGTGCCCGTTGGCCGCAAGATGTCCGGCCATCGGATAGCCCATCACGCCCAAACCCAAAAATGCACATTTCGCCATAACCGCGTCCTTCCGTTGAAATCCCCTGTGATGCACAGTAGTTACCGCGACAGCGGGCAAGGTCAACGTCGACCGCGAGTGAAATGCAGATCAAGTGATGGATAGGGTGTGATGGGCAAGGTCGTTCTGTGGATGATCCGCATCGTGGCGGGCCTTCTGGTTCTGGCCAGCCTGGCGACGCTTCTGGTCTATTACCTGGCGGCGCAATCGCTGCCCGACTACAGCGTCACACGAAAGACCGCCGGCATCTCTGCCCCGGTCGAGATCGTGCGCAACAACGCCAATATCCCTCATATCTTTGCCCAGAACGACGCCGACGTCTTTTTCGGCCTGGGCTATGCACATGCGCAGGACAGATTGTGGCAGATGATGGTGATGCGCCGCACCGCGCAGGGGCGCCTGTCCGAGGTGTTCGGGCGTCGCACCCTGCAGGTGGACGAGCTGATGCGGCGACTGGATCTGTACACGCTGGCCAAGGCGGCGGTCGAGGTGCAGGATGACGATGCCCGCGTGGCACTCAAGGCATATAGTTCAGGCGTCAATGCGTATCTGAGCCGCGTGAACGCCGAGGCGCTGGGCCGTGGCGCACCGGAGTTCTTCCTGTTCTCGAATGACGTGTCGCCCTGGCAACCCGCCGACAGCATCGCGATTTTGAAGCTGATGGGGGTGCAACTGGCCGGCCATCTGGAAGAAGAGCTGCTGCGCGCCCGCGTCACCCTTGCCCTGCCCGATGAACGGGTCAAGGACATCCTGCCCGACATTCCCGGCACGGGCATCGCTGCCCTGCCCGATTATGCGGCACTGCTGGGTGTGCCAAAGTCACAATTCGCCAACCTGCCCGCCCGTGAGGACCGCCCCGATTTGTGGCCTGCCCCACGTCGGGGCCTTGCCGGGGCGTCCAACGCCTGGGCAGCGGCGCCCAAACGCTCGGCCGCCGGGGGCACGCTTCTGGCCAATGACCCGCATCTGGGGTTCAACGCGCCTTCGATCTGGTATCTGGCCCGGTTGGAGCTGTCGACGGGGGGCGTGATCGGCGGCACCATTCCCGGTATGCCCGCGATGATGGTCGGCCGGTCCGACAGCTTTGGCTGGGGGATCACATCGTCCTACCTGGACGATCAGGACCTGCATGTTGAAAAGCTGAACCCCGACAACCCGAGCGAAGTGCAGACACCCGACGGGTTCAAACCGCTGACCAAACGTGGCTCGATCGTGCAGATCAAGGACGAAGCCCCCGTGACCTTCGACCTGCAATGGTCCGACAATGGCCCGATCCTGCCTGGGCATCTGTTTGATCTGGGGATCATCACCCCACCCGGCCATGCCATGTCGCTGAACTGGACCCTGCTGACCCGCGAAGACCGCTCGATGAGCGCGGCGATCCGCCTGATGCGGTCAAAAACCGTGATGGAGGGGATCGCGGCGGGGGCGGACTATGTGGCGCCCAGCCTGACCCTGACCCTGGCGGATCAGGACAGCATCGCGATGAAGGTGATTGGTGCCATGCCCCGGCGCGATGCGCAGCACCAGACCCGTGGGCGCATCCCCAGCCCCGGCTGGATCGCCGAAAACCGCTGGCAGGGGGTGCTGAGCTATTCCGCCAACCCCGAGTTTGTGCAGCCCACCGGCGGTATTGTCGGCAATACCAACAACAAGCTGGTCGACCGCCCCTTCCCCAACCACATGAGCTATGACTGGGGCGACAGCCAGCGCGTCCAGCGGTGGAGCCGCCTGATGCAGGCGCGCGAGGTGCACACCCGCGACAGTTTCATCGAGGCGCAGCTTGATCCCGTCTCGGTCACGGCGCGCACGCTGCTGCCGCTGGTCGGGGCCGATCTGTGGTTCACCGGCGAGGCCGCGCCCGACGGCACCCCTGAACGCGCCCGCCAACGCGCGCTGGAGCTTCTGGCCAACTGGAACGGCGAGATGAACGAACACATGCCCGAGCCGCTGATCTATTCGGCCTGGCTGCGGGCCCTGCAAACGCGCCTGATCCGGGACGAACTTGGGCCGCTCGCGACCGAGTTCAAACACGTGGAACCGATCTTCATCGAGCGGGTCTTTCGAGATGTCGAAGGGGCCGGTGTCTGGTGCGACGTGATCCAGTCCGCGCCGATCGAAACCTGCACCGACATTGCCCGCGACGCGCTGGACGATGCCCTGTTGTGGTTGAATGAAAACGCCGGCGGCGCACAGGAAAGCCTGCGTTGGGGCGATTATCACGAGGCCACACACAAGCACCCGGTTCTGGGGGATGTGCCGTTCCTGAAATGGTTTGTGAACATTCGCCAATCCACCTCGGGCGGCGACAACACGCTTCTGCGCGGGCGCACCGCGGGGACCGGGAAAAACCCCTATCGCAACGTACACGGCGCCGGGTTTCGCGGGGTTTATGATTTCGCCGACCCCAACAGTTCGCTCTTTGTGATCTCGACCGGGCAGTCGGGCCATCCGCTGTCTCGCCATTACGACGATCTGGGCGAGTTGTGGCGGCGCGGGGAATACACGCCGATGTCGCTGGACCCGGCGCTGGCGCGGGCAGCCTCGGTGGGGGTGACGCAGTTGCTGCCGAAAGACTGATCAGAGATCGGGTTTAAAGCTTTTCAAATTCCGCCGCTTGCCGTTCGGTCCAGGTGACGGTGATCGCCCAGCCGTCCTCGCCCGGCTCTTCGGCCTCGACAATGCCCTTGTCAAACAGCCAGGCGCGCTTGCGCCCGTCTGAGAAGGCAAGGGTCAGCGTTTCGGTCCGGCGCGGCACATCCAACGCCGTGTCGATGGCCTGCACCAGCGCGTCAAACCCTTCGCCTGTCAGCGCCGACAGGGTCAGGATCGTGTCGTTTCGCGCGGCTTCGCGGCGGCGGGCTTCGCGGTCTTCTTCGTCCAGCAGGTCGATCTTGTTCCAGATCTCCAACTGCGGGGTGTCGTCGCTGACGCCAAGATCGGCCATGATCTGTTCGACGTCCCGGGCCTGTTCGTCCGTGCTGTCATGGCTGATGTCACGCACATGCAGGATCAGATCGGCGGCCAGCACCTCCTCCAACGTGGCGCGGAAGGCGGCCACAAGCTGGGTCGGCAAGTCCGAGATGAAGCCCACGGTGTCCGACAGGATCACCTTGCGCCCGCCGCCCTGCTGGGGCGTCTTGCCCACGGCGGGCAATTCGATCTGCCGCATGGTCGGGTCCAGCGTGGCAAACAGCATGTCCTTGGCCAATACATCAGCCCCTGTCATCCGGTTGAACAGGGTGGATTTACCCGCATTGGTATAACCAACCAGCGCCACGATCGGATATGGCACCTTGGCGCGCGCGGCGCGATGCAGTTCGCGGGTTTTCACGACCTTTTCCAACTGCTTGCGCAGCCGGTTCAACTGGTCGTCAATGGCGCGGCGGTCGGCCTCGATCTGGGTTTCACCGGGGCCGCCGACAAAGCCAAGCCCGCCACGCTGGCGTTCAAGGTGGGTCCAGGCGCGCACCAGTCGCGTGCGTTGATAGGACAACGCGGCCATTTCCACCTGCAACACCCCTTCACGGGTGCGCGCGCGGTCGGAAAAGATCTCAAGGATCAGGCCGGTCCGATCTAGGATCTTGACCTTCCATTCCTTCTCAAGATTGCGCTGCTGCACCGGGCTGACCGGTCCGTCGATCAGAACCAGCTCCACTTCTGCGGCGTACAGCTTCGCGCCCAGTTCCTGCAATTTGCCCTTGCCGAACAGCTTGCCCGGATGCGGCGTGGGCAAGCGCACAATCTCGGCCCCGACCACGTCAATGTCCGGTAGCGCCAACGCCAGCGACACGGCTTCCTCAAGCGCGGGGGCCGCGTCACGGCGGTTGCGGTCGGCTGTCAGTTCAGGGTGAAAGACCCAGGCCCGCGTGGGCTGTTCTTCCCGGTCAATGAAGTCGCTCAGCTGTCTTCGCCATCATAGAGGTTGATCGGTTGACCCGGCATGATGGTCGAAATCGCATGCTTATAGACAAGCTGCGACTGCCCATCGCGGCGCAAGAGCACGCAGAAATTGTCGAACCACGAGATCACGCCCTGTAGTTTCACACCGTTGATCAGAAAGATCGTCACCGGGACTTTTGATTTTCGAACATGGTTCAGAAAGACGTCCTGAAGGTTCTGTTTGTCGGCAGCCATCGCTTTTTTCCTTTTTTCTCTCGTGCTGCCGGACCCCCGGCAGAAGTTCATCGTGACGCCACTATGGCGTGTGGTTTTGTCCTTTTCCACCCCTTTTTTCACCCTTTGATCTGCGTCCGTTCCCCGCGCAGAACAGGTGCCTCAGGGTGGGTGGCACATGTCGCGTGGCGGGTCAGCGCCGCCAGACCTCGGGGCTGAAAAGCGCGATGATCGCCAGCATTTCCAGCCGCCCGAGGATCATCGCCCCCGCCAGCACCGCCTTGGCCGGGTCGGACAGGGTGCTATAGGAAATCGGCTCTGCCGCCGCCACCTGCGCAATCGGTCCTGTGGTGGTCAGCGCGGCAATGGTCAGGGTCATCGCACTTTCGAAGTCCTGCCCCAGCAGCGAAAACAGCCCCATCACCAGCGCCACGGACATCGACATCAGCATGAAAAAGACCCAGGCCATATAGGCGCCGCGCCCCCGCAGGTGCCGCGCCTCGGTGCCCGACCCGCCCACCGATGAGGGGTGGACCAGCTTTCCCATCTCGCGCAGTCCGTGCAGATAAAGCGCATAGACCCGCATCAGCTTGGCGCCGCCCGCGGTGGTGGCGACCCCGCCCCCGATCAGCGACAGCCCCATCAGGATCAACCCCGGCGTCTGAAGGCCGGACCAGTCGCGGCTGACGGACCAGGCGGCGCTTTCAAAGCCGGTCGTCGTCAGGAAAGACAGAACCGTAAAGAAGCTGCCCCAAAGCGAGGTCAGCCCGGCGATCCAGTTCTGTTCCTCGTCGACCTCATAAGCACCGACCCAGTGGCGCAGGAACAAAAACAGGGGCAGGACGATCACGATCACAAGAGCCAAGCGGATTTCAGGATCTTCTGGCAGCCGCCGCCGCCGTTCGCTGCCCTGCATGTCCGAGGCAAAGGTCACGCGGGAAATGGCAAAGAAGAAGAACAGTGCCAGCATCATTTCACCGACATAGCCCGACTGACTGCCCACAGGGCCGCCGACCGGGGAAATGCCGCTGGTGGCCATGGTCGACATCGCGTGGCACAGCGCAACAAAGGCGGTATCGCCGGCCAGGATCAGCCCCAGCCACAAGGCCAGCGTCAGCCCGGCATAGATCGGCAGTAACCGGATCCCATAGGTGCGGATCCGTTCCGAAAAATCGGCGACGCGGATAATCTGGCTGATGCCCGCACCGAACCGCGTGTCATCGGGGGCGGATGTGCCGCGCTTGCCAAAGCGCGCGCGCACCTCGAACCCGCCCAGCGACATGGGGGCCAGGATCGCGATGGCACCCACCCAGATGAACAACCCGCCCATCCAGCCGACCAACGCGCGCCACAGGTGAACCGACCGCGCGATGCGGCTGGCATCCTCGAACAGGGTCGCGCCGGTGGTGGTCAGGGCCGACACCATCTCGACATAGGCGTTCAGGAAGGTCGTTGTGCGCACCGCCTGGTGAAACGGCACTGCCAGCATCAGCGGCAACAGCACGAACAGGCCCAACAGCGCCAGAAGGTGGCGCCGATGCCGGGTCGAGCGTTCGCGGTCTGCCATCGCCATCGCCAGAAACGAGGTGATGAACCCGAACAAAAGCGCCCCATAAAGAAACACCCGCGCTTCATAGAACTCCCCGATCATCCAGCCGAACCCGGCGGGAAAAAGCATCGCAAGCGCGCTGATCCCCATCAGGATCACAAGCAGCGGCAGTTTGGCGATGGTCGCAAGCATGATGTCGGCCCTATCGGTGCATCGGGATCAGAAGAAGTCGATGGACACCTGAAGCAGGCGTTCGACCTCGGGCACATCGGCGGCCATCGAGAACAGGGCGACCACGTCGCCTTCGTCAATCCGCGTCTGGGCTGTGGGTTTCACGACCTTGTCGCCCTTCAGAATGGCCCCGACCAGAACCCCCTCGGGAAAGTCGATATCGCGCACCGCCTTGCCTGCGATGGGCGAGGTCGAAAGTACCTGCGCCTCGATCACTTCGGCCTCGGCGTCGCCAAGCGAATAGACCTCGCGCACCTTGCCGCGGCGGATATGGCGCAGGATCGAGCTGACGGTCTGGGTGCGCGGGTTGATATAGGCGTCGATCTTCAAAGGGGCCAGCAGATTGACCAGCGACGGGTCGTTGATCAGGCAAATCGACATGGCGGTGCCGGCCGTCTTGGCCCGGACCGCCGCCAGCAGGTTCACCTTGTCGTCGTCCGTCACCGACAGAATGGCATCGGCGCGGGGCACCCCGGCTTCTTTCATCAGTTCCATGTTCATGGCGTCGCCATGCAGGACCACGGTGCGCTCCAACGCATCAGCGGCCCGTTCTGCGACAGTGCGGTTCAGCTCGACCACTTTGGCGCGGATGCGGTCGGTGCGGTTTTCCAACTCGCGCGCGACGGCCAGGCCCACATTGCCCCCGCCCAGAATTACGACCCGTTCCTGCCGTTTGACCGATTTGCCAAACACTTCCAGGGTGCGGTTTACATCCTCGGTGCGGGTGAAAACATAGATCTGGTCGCCGCCGAACAACTGATCGCCCGCCTCGGGGGCAAACAGCGACCCGTCGCGGCGAATGCCCACCACCACCGCGCTGAGCGTCGAGAACAGGTCGGTCAATTGCCGCAGGGGGGTGTTCACCACCGGGCAGTCATCGGCAATCTGAATGCCCAAAAGCTGCACCCGTGCGTCCATGAAGCTTTCGATGTCAAAGGCCGAGGGCGCTTGCAGCCGTTTCAGCACCGCCTGTGCAACTTCGCGTTCCGGGCTGATCACCACATCAATCGGCAGGTGGTCGCGGCGATACATGTCGGCATAGATCGCATCCAGATAGCTTTGCGCCCTGAGCCGCGCGATCTTGCGCGGGATGGCAAAGACCGAATGGGCGATCTGGCAGGTGACCATGTTCACCTCGTCCGAATGGGTCGCGGCGATGATCATGTCGGCATCCCTGGCCCCGGCCCGGTCCAGCACATCGGGATAGGACGCATGGCCCGACACCCCCTGTACGTCCAGCGTGTCGGTGGCCCGTGCGACAAGCTCGGCATTGTTGTCGACAACCGTCACATCGTTCTTTTCACTGGACAGGTGACGCGCAATTTGCCAGCCCACCTGACCGGCACCGCAAATGATGACCTTCATCCGGTTCCCCTTGATGTCACATCAGGAAACACTTGGCAGATGGCCCGATCCGGGTCAATGCCCGCAGGGCACGGACGCCAGCACCCCAAGGTGGACAATCCGCCCCGAAGATCAGGCCTCGGCCTCGATCCCGGCCTCTTCTGCTTCGTCCGCCACATAGGCAATCCGCGCGCCTGCCTTCGACCCGGTCACGACGCCCAGGGATTTCAGCTTGCGGTGCAGCGCCGACCGCTCCATGCCGACAAAATTTGCCGTGCGTGAGATATTTCCACCAAAGCGGTTGATCTGGGTCAAAAGGTATTCCCGCTCGAACGCCTCGCGGGCTTCGCGCAGTGGCATCATCGCCAGCGCGCCGGACACCACGATCCCCTGGTCGCCGCTATCCTCGCCACCACCGTCCTGCCCCGGCAGATCCGATGCCTGGATCGGCCCCGTGCCTTCGCCCAGGATCAGTACCCGTTCGATCATGTTCTTCAACTGCCGCACGTTACCCGGCCATTGCATGGTCTGAAGCATCGCTTCAGCATCTTCGGCAAGATCGCGAAGGGGCAAACCCTGATCGCGGTTGAACGCCTGAAGGAAATAGCGCGCGAGCTCCGGTATATCCTCGCGCCGCTCGCCCAGAGGCGGCACGGCGATCGGCACCACGTTCAGCCTATGATACAGTTCCTCACGGAACCGTCCTTGCGCAATCTCGGCCTGCAAATCGCGGTTGGTCGAGGATATGACCCTGAGATCGACCGACACCTTGTCCGTCCCGCCGACCCGCTGGAACCGCTGATCGACCAGAACGCGCAGGATCTTCGATTGCGTGCCCAGCGGCATGTCTGCCACCTCGTCGAAATAGAGCACACCGCCGTTGGCCTCCTCCAGCAGGCCGGGCTCGACCCCGCGTTCGGTGCTTTCGCGACCGAACAGGACCTCTTCCATCCGGTCCGCTTCGATCGAGGCGGAGTTGACCACCACAAACGGCGCTGATGCGCGGTCTGAATTGGCGTGCACATAGCGCGCGGCCATTTCCTTGCCCGCCCCGGCTGCGCCTGACAGAAGCACGCGGCCGTTGGATTTGGTCACCTTGTCCAGATGTGATTTCAAAGCCTTGAACGCCGCACTTGATCCGATCATTTCGGTCGGATGAGTGTCGCGGCGTTTCAGTTCGGTGTTTTCCCGACGCAGACGGCTGGTTTCCATCGCGCGCGTGATTACCACCATCAACTGGTCGATGTTGAAGGGCTTTTCGATGAAATCATAGGCCCCCTGCTTGATGGCGGCGACGGCAATTTCGATATTGCCGTGACCCGAGATGATCACCACCGGCACCTCGGGATGTTCGCGCTTGACCATCTTCAAAATGTCGATCCCGTCCATGGCCGAGTCCTTCAGCCAGATGTCCAGGATCATCAAGGACGGCAATTCCTCTTTCACCGCGGCCACCGCTTCGTCTGAG
Organism: Aliiroseovarius sp. S2029; assembly: GCF_023195575.1. NCBI lineage: Bacteria > Pseudomonadati > Pseudomonadota > Alphaproteobacteria > Rhodobacterales > Paracoccaceae > Aliiroseovarius > Aliiroseovarius sp. S2029. The sequence continues at coordinate 298,305 of NZ_JALPQE010000003.1, read as the reverse complement.
GTGCCCGCCAATCGGGTCGTAAACCCCTCGTCTTCCAGAATATCCGAGATCAGTTCCCGAATGTCCCGTTCGTCATCGACAATCAGAATATCGCTCATATTGCCCCCGCTTTCTGCTGCTCGGTCTGCCCATGCTCGGTGGGCAGGAATATACGGGCCAACGCTCCGAAATGGGCGCTGTCCGTGTTGAAGGCAGGCGCATCCTCAAGGGTCAGGCGCCCACCATGCTCTTCAATAATCTTCTTTACGATCGGAAGCCCCAGCCCGGTGCCCTTGGCGCGCGTGGTGACATAAGGTTCAAACAGGCGCGCGCGGTCTTCCGGCAGACCAATGCCATTGTCGGCGATGGTAATTTCGATCCCGCCGGGAACGCTGGTCATATCCACCCGGATTTCCGGCGCGTGTCCTTCTGGCACACCTTTTTCCTGCAGGGTTTCAATGGCTTCCCCGGCATTCTTGATCAAGTTCGTCAACGCCTGCCCGATCATGGTGGCGTCGATTTCGACGTCAATCGGACCGTTCAGAAGGTTGGCCTTGATGCTCACACCCTCTTGCCCCGCCTGTTGTAGCACCACCGCGTCCCGCACCAGCGTGACGATATCCGTGGCGCGGCGTTCGGGTTCCGGCATGCGGGCAAACTTTGAAAACTCGTCGACAATGCGGCGCAGATCATTGGTCTGGCGCACGATCACATCGGTATATTGTTCCAGCGCCTCGACATCGATGCCCTCCACACGGCTGAACTTGCGCTTGATCCGTTCTGCCGACAGTTGGATGGGGGTCAGCGGGTTCTTGATTTCATGCGCGATCCGGCGGGCCACATCGCCCCAGGCGGCCATGCGCTGGGCCGAAACAAGTTCGGTCACATCATCAAAGGCCACCACATACCCTTCCAACCCGCCCTCGTCCGAGCGGCGCGTGGCGATACGCACCAACAGGTTTTCCTGTTTGCCGCCGCGCGTCAGCCGCAGCTCGGTCTGGGCGGTTTCACGGGTGCCGCTGGCAACTTCGTCCAGCAAAGGCTGAAATTCGGGCACCACAAGCGCCAGTTCCTGTTCAATGCCGGTCTCATCGCGCACGTCCAGCACGTCTTCTGCGGCGCGGTTCACGAAGGTCACCTGCCCGCGAGCGTTCAGCCCGATCACCCCCCCGGTCACGGACCCAAGCACACTGTCAAACAGGCGTCGGCGGCGTTCGATCTGTTCGGTATTTTCCAACAGCCGTTCGCGTTGCGCCTTCAGTTGCGTGGTCATCTGGTTGAAATAGCGCCCCAGCATGGCAATCTCGTCATCGCCCTCTTCCTCGATCACGCGCACATCCAGATCACCGGCGCCGACGCGCTGTGCAGCACCCGCCAGCCGTCCGACAGGGCGGGCCAGCCGTTCGGCAAAGGACATGCCCATCCAGATCGCGGCCAGGATCAGGATCACGGCAAAGCCCAGATAAATCAGTCCGAACTGGAACAGCCGCTGGCCACGCTGGCTTTCCAACTGGTTATAGACCAGTGCGGCCTCTTGCGTTTCATCCACAAGATCAAGGATCGCGCCGTTGACGTCGCGGGTCAGCTGGATCAGGTGGTCCGAGAAATTGTCCAGCTTGATCAGCACGCGAAACTCGTTGTTCTGCCAATCCTCAATCACCACGGTTTCGCCCGCCAGCGCCCGGTCCAGCGCGGCCTGATCAGGTTTTTCATAGTCAAACAGATAAGAGCCACCGCCCCGCACCCGGATTTCGCCATTGGAGTCGATCACATAGGCTTCCCGCAGCCCCCGCTGGATACGCGCCTGCCCCTGCGTCAGAAGCGCACCCAGTTCGGCATCGGTCAGCAGAAGCTGCGACTGGCGCTGGCGTTCCAGAAACAGGGCAAGCGCCTCGCCATCCTGCACCAGCCCGTCGCGGCTTTCCTGCTTATAGGCCTGAGCGGCCGACAGGGAATTGCCGACAACCGTACGCACCCGGTCCGAGAACCAGCCCTCAAGCCCCATATTCAGGGTCAGCATGGCAAAGATGGCCACAAGGATGGTCGGGCTGAGCGCGAGGACCGCGAAAACCATGGTCAGGCGCAGATGCAGACGCGAGCCCGCGCTTTCCTGACGGCGCGCCACGATCATCCGGCTCACACCGGCCAGAACCAGCCCGGCCACCATGATCACATAGATCGCATCCGCCAGAAGGATCAGCCGCAGCGTATTGCTGTCGGCGCGCTGTGCAAAGGGTCCAAGCGTCAGGAAGGTCACGATGGTCAGAACCGGCCCCAGCACGACCATGCCAAAGGCCCCCACGGACCTGAACCTGCGCCACCGGCGCATGGACAGATATTGATCCAGCCTCGACTTCCGCACCGCGCGTCGCGCCACTGTGCTCGCCCCTACTCGTCATGGCCGCGTTGCCGCGGCGACCGCCTGTGTGGCCCGGGTCTTGTGCCCAATTGCCACGCTCTGTTGCCCTTTTACATCAATTTGCGGCGGCGTGTCACCTCGATTTCGAGCTCGGTGATCTTTTTACGCAAGGTATTGCGGTTGATTCCCAATAAATCGGCACATTTAGCTTGATTGCCGCCGGTCGCATCCAGCGCGATTTCGATCAAAGGAAGCTCGATTTCGCGCAGAATCCGCTGGTAAAGCCCCGCCGGCGGCAGTGTTCCGCCATGCAAATCGAAATAGCGTTGCAGATGGCGCGCGACCGAATCCGACAGCCGTTCATCCGACAGATCGGTCGCGACGAATTTGGTCGCCGCCATGCCGCCGAGCGCCAGATCCACCTCGGATTTCGAGATTTCATCCTCGGCGCTGGTGACGACCAGCCTGTTCACCAGGTTTTCCAGCTCGCGCACATTGCCCGGCCAGGGGAAGGCCCGCAGGGTTTGCGCGGCGTCGCGTGAAAACCGGCGTTCGGGCAGGCCATCGCGCGCGGCGCGGGCGAGGAAATGATCGGACAGCGCAGGAATATCCTCCATCCGTTCACGCAGGCTGGGCACCGGGATCACCACCCCGGCAAGGCGATAGTAGAGATCCTCGCGAAAGGCCCCTTTCGCCGCCGCCTTGGCCAGATCACCTTGCGAAATGGCCAGAACGCGCGGACCGGACGGACCCAACCCGTCCAGCAGCCGGGACAGGCGGGCTTGCGCATCGCCGTCAAGGTCGCCAACGCCATCAAACAGGATCGTGCCGCCCCGCGCGCGGCGCACCACGTCACTGGCCCCGTCAGTGGGCGCCAGATCATCAGGCGTGGCGATGATGAACGGGGCGTCACGCCGATCCGAGAAATCGTGCAGCGCCTGCGCGATCAGTGACTTGCCGGTGCCGCTTTCCCCAGTGATCAGCACCGGCAGATCGACATTCAGAACCCGCGCCACCAAGCGATAGAGTTCCTGCATCGCCGGCGTGCGGCCCACCAAAGGCAGGTCGGTTGCGGCTTCGTCTGTGGTCGTCCCCTCGTCATCGCGTGTGACACGCAGCCGCTTGCGTTCCAGCGCCTGCGCCGTGCGTTTCATCAGGTCCGGCAGGTCGAACGGCTTGGGCAGATAGTCGAACGCCTCGGCCTCGGCGGCCTGGATGGCGGTCATGATGGTGTTCTGTGCCGAAATCACGATCACCGGCAGGTTGGGGCGGATCCTGGCAATCCGTGGCAGGGCCTCAAGCCCATTGCCGTCGGGCATCACCACGTCCGAGATCACCGCATCCCCGCGCCCGTCTTCCACCCAGCGCATCAGGGTCGCCATCGACCCGGTGGCATGCACCCGGCACCCGGCACGGGTCAGCGCCTGGGTCAACACGGTGCGGATCGTGCGGTCATCATCCGCGACAAGAACGGTGCCATCCATGGTCAGGTTCCTTTTCGATTGGGCGCCGGGGCGATTGGCAGGGACAGTCGGAACGCGGTGCGTCCGGGGCGACTGTCGACCGAGATCAACGCGCCGTGATCGGTCAGGATCTTGGACACCAGGGCCAGCCCCAAGCCGGTGCCGTTCTCGCGCCCGGACACAAAGGGATCGAACACGTGATTGGCGATGTCGGCGGGCAGACCGGGGCCGTTGTCGATCACCTCGACCTGCAACGGCAAACTTGCATGGCCTCCGTCCGGCAAGCGCAGACGCAGGCCACCCTCATAGAAGGTCCTGATCTCGATTTTCCCTTCCCCTTTGCAGGCTTGCGAGGCGTTCTTCAGAAGGTTCAGGAACACTTGTTGCATCTGGTCGCTATCGACCCAGACGTCAGGCAGCGACGGATCATAGTGTTCCGCGATCATCATGCCGGGCGCAAACCCAACCTGCGCCGTGGCCCGTGCCCGGTCCAGAATATCATGGATGTTGGCCGACGCACAGGCAGGTGGGCGCAGATCGCCGAAATGCTCGACCTGATCCAGCAGCGCCACCACCCTGCGGCTTTCGGCCACGATCAGGTCGGTCAGTTCCCGGTCCTCGGTCGACAGTGACATCGACAGAAGCTGCGCCGCCCCGGTGATCCCGGCCAGCGGGTTCTTTATTTCATGGGCCAGCATCTCGGCCATGCCGATGGCTTGTCGTGTCGCCACCTGCGAGCCTTGCACCCAGCCCAGATGCTCGGCACCGCTGCGCGGCTGAAGCAGGACCAGCACATGCCCGGTGTCCCCCGCAGATGTGGCAAGTGGTGAAAACTGAAGGTTGACCTCGCGTAGCTCTCCGCCCGGCAGGGTCAGTTTGGCACCGTCCACATAAAGCGGCCCGCCGGTGCCAGTGATCCGGTCAATCGCGTCGTCGACATTGATCGACAGCGCGATCTTTGCCCCAAGCCGTGAGCCCTGAAGGCTGCGTTCCGAGGTGTTCAGAAACATCTCGCCGGTTCCGTTGACCCTGAGAATGCGCGCATCCGCATCCAGTTCGATCGCCGGCACGGGCAATGCCGACCAGAGATGTCCGTCCCCACTCATGCCGCGCGCCGTTCGGTCAGCACCGCGTCGGGCAGCATGGCAAGCACCTCTGCCGTGTTCCGGCTGGACAGGACGCGCCGGCGCAACCCGGCCTCGGTGCCCGCCCAATCCATATACCAGCCCAGATGCTTGCGTATGACCCGCGCGCCCAGGTCCGGCCCATAGAAATCAAGACTGGCGAGGTAATGGTCCGTCACCATGTTCGCCAGCGCCATTCCTTGCGGAATGATGGGGGCGGGCGTGCCCCAGATGTTATGGGCCACTTGTGCAAGCAGCCAAGGCTGCCCCCCGCTGCCGCGCCCGATCATCACGCCATCCGCGCCGCTTTGTGTCAACGCCCGCCGCGCGGTCGCTGTGTCCACGATGTCGCCATTGGCAATCACCGGGATCGAAACGGCCTCTTTCACCGGGCGGATCGCCGCCCAATTGGCGTGTCCCTTGTAGAATTGACAGCGGGTGCGGCCATGAATGGTGATCATCTGAATGCCCGCAGCCTCGGCCATCTGCGCCAGCGTGGCGGCATTCAGGCTGTTATCATCCCAACCAAGGCGGGTCTTGAGTGTGACGGGCACCGACACCGCGCCCACAATCGCCTCGATCAGCCGAAGCGCGCGATCCAGATCGCGCATCAGGGCCGACCCCGACAGCCCCCCCACCACTTTGCGCGCGGGGCAACCCATGTTGATGTCGATGACCTTCGCGCCGTTCTGTTCGACCATCCGCGCGGCCTCTCCGGCCCAATACACATCACGCGCCGCCAGTTGGACTGCGGTGTTGGCGTGCCCAAACCCCAGCTCCGCCCGTTCGCGCACACCGGGTTTGGCCTGTACCATTTCCTGGCTGGCCACCATTTCCGACACCACCAACCCAGCGCCGAAACCGGAGACGAGGGTGCGAAACGGAAGATCGGTAATGCCAGCCATCGGGGCCAGTAAAACCGGAGGATCAATGGAAATATCCCTGACGCGGACTGTCATGCCTAATCCTTGTGCAACACCCGTGACGTTGAAAGACGCCTTGTGAAATAGCAACTTCCCGTCGCGCACGCGAGGACTAGATTCCCAGCTTGCCTATTTTTTGTGCAGTTTTTTCGGCCGAAATGGCCCCATTGTCCTTCATTTCGGCACAGCCTAAACAAGAGCCATGGATATTGCAGCCCTTATCGTCGCCGCCGGGCGCGGCACCCGTGCAGGCGCGGGCCTTCCCAAACAGTGGCGACAGGTCGCAGGCGCGACTGTGGCGGCCCGCAGCGTGGCCGCGTTTCGCAACCATCCGCACATCACCCGTTGCCTTTTGGTGATCCATCCCGATGACAGGGCGCAGGCCAAAGCGATCGAGGGGGTCGAACTGGTACATGGCGGCGCCACCCGCGACGCCAGCGTGCGCGCGGGGCTTGAGGCACTGGCGGCTGACGCGCCCGATCTGGTGCTGATCCACGACGTGGCGCGCCCCATGGTCAGCGCAGGGGTGATCGACGGGGTAATCGAGGCGTTGGCAACAGCGCAAGGCGCCGCCCCCGCCCTGCCCGTCACCGATGCGCTTTGGCGTGGCGCGGACGGCATCGTCACCGGCACAGTGGCGCGCGACGGGCTCTATCGCGCCCAAACCCCGCAGGGCTTTCACTTCGCCCCGATCCTGACGGCCCATCGCGCCCATGCCGGCCCCGCGGCTGACGATGTCGAGGTCGCGCGCAACGCCGGGCTGGACGTGACCATCACGATGGGCGATGAGGGGAACCTGAAGATCACCACAGCGGGCGATTTTACCCGCGCGGAACGGATGATCCGCCAACGGGCGAATGAACAGGCAAAGGAGCAGACCATGGATATCCGCATCGGCAACGGGTTCGACGTGCATGCGTTCGAAGACGGCGACCATGTTATCCTGTGCGGGGTGCGTCTTGCACATGACCGCAAGCTCAAGGGCCATTCGGATGCGGATGTGGGCATGCACGCGCTGACCGATGCGATTTATGGCGCATTGGCCGAGGGTGACATCGGCCAGCACTTCCCGCCCTCTGATCCAAAATGGAAGGGCGCGGACAGCCATATTTTCCTGCGCCATGCGGTCGATCTGGCCGCTACGCGCGGCTATCGCCTGTCCAATGCCGATGTGACGCTGATTTGTGAGCAGCCGAAAATCGGGCCCCATGCGGACGCGATGCGCGCTGAACTGGCCCGGATCATGGGGATCGGGGTGGACCGGGTGTCGGTCAAAGCCACCACGTCCGAACGGCTTGGATTTACCGGGCGCTCCGAAGGCATCGCGTCTTTGGCGTCGGCCACCCTGATCAAGGACTGATCCGATGCAGAAATCCACCGCCAAGGTGATCGCCACCTTCTTCTATGCCGGATTGCTGAGGCCCGCCCCCGGCACATGGGGCACGCTGGCCGCCCTGCCCGCCGCGTGGCTTCTGCACCTGATCGGCGGTCCGGTTCTGCTGACCGGCGCCACGATCGTGGCCTATTACCTTGGCCTGAAGGCCACGGAGGCCTACACCTCCGGGTCGGACAATCACGACCCCGGCGAGGTGGTGATAGACGAGGTGGTCGGCATGTGGATCACCCTGTTTCCGGTGTCGTTCGGAGCAAAACTGATGGGTGCGGATATTCTGGCGCTCTATCCCGGCTGGATCGTCGGCTTCTTTGCCTTTCGTTTCTTCGACATCACCAAGCTGGGGCCGATTGGCACGGCCGACCGGCGCGGGGATGCCACGGGGGTCATGATGGATGACGTTTATGCCGGAGTGGCCGCCGCCATCACCGTGACCCTTGCCGCCTATGGCGCCCATGCGGCCTTGATGTCGCCATGACCGATCAACGCGCTGTTGCCGAACTGCTTGACCTGTGCCGCGCCAAGGGTCTGCGCGTCACCACCGCGGAAAGCTGCACCGGCGGCATGGTCGGCGCGTGGCTGACCGAGGTCGCGGGCAGTTCGGATGTGTTTGATCGCGGCTTCATCACCTATTCCAACGCGGCCAAGCGGGACATGCTGGGCGTCAGCCAGGCATTGCTGGTCAGCCATGGCGCGGTGTCCGAACCGGTGGCGGATCAGATGGCGAAAGGCGCGCTGGCCGCCTCGGACGCCCAGATTGCGGTGTCCATCACCGGCATTGCCGGGCCGGGCGGGTCCGAGCACAAGCCGGAGGGGCGTGTGTGCTTTGGCCTTGCGACGCGCAGCGGCTGCACCACCGAAACGGTGGAGTTCGGCGCGATTGGCCGTGACCGGGTGCGCCGGGCGGCCGCCGCACATGCGGTATCATTATTGCTGACCGCCGCCCGACAGGCAGATGCGCGCTGATCTGCACCGCGATCCAGCCCTGAAAGTCAACCACTGGCGCCTGGAAGGCCCGGCCCGCGCCCTGCCCGTCAAGCCGCCCGTAACAACGCACACAGTGTCGGCAGATCGGGCAACGCGCCCACCGCGTCGATCAGCTCTGCAGCCCGCGCGCCCAGCAAGGCGCGGCTTTTCGCTTCGAGCTTGTCGCGACGCGAACCGGTGGGCATGGCCCGGTTCAAATTGTGCTCGGACGTGTGGACCGCGCCGGATTGCATCGTCACCTCGATCCGGGCCGCCGTTTCGGCGATGTTGTCATCCGCCACCACATGCACCCGTGACGCAAGCGCCGTCAGATAGCTGTCCCGCGCAATGGCGTCGGTGAAACTGTCCAGCGCCGAGGTATCAAGCCCCGACAAGGCCATCGCGGCACAATGCGCATAGGAAAACTTGACCTCAAGCCCGGTGCGGGGATGGGGGATGTTGCACACGCTCATCCAGCGCGGGTGAGTCCAAAGCTGCATCTCGGCCATGTCGGGCGCGGCGATGTCGATCTTGGCCAGCGCCTCCAGCATCGCGTGCGTGCCGTGACAGCAGGCATGAAATTTGTGACTGATCGTCAGTATATCCCAGGTCCGGCCCAGCCCTTCGATGGCCGAGATATCCGCCTGCGCCGCATGAGTGCGGCCAAAGCCCTGCGCGCCTTCGATCCCGTCAAGGGTCGAGACAAAGCCCGCCTTGGCGGCGCGTGCGACCTCGACCCCGGTCTGGGCGGCCAGCCCCGCGTGATAAGGTTTGCCCATCGTGCCGAACTGGCTTTTCAGACCCGCCGCCCGGGTGGCGCACAGACCCAGCGCATGGGCCATCTGATCGGCACTGAGCGCCAGCAGACGCCCCGCCGCCAGTGTGGCCCCAAACGCCCCGGCGGTGGCGGTCTGATGAAACCCGGTCTGATAATGGCTGCGTCCCAGCCAGCGCCCCATGCGAATCGACCCTTCGACGCCGATCAGGGCCGCGTCCAGCATATCCGCGCCCGGCGCCTCGATCCATTCGGCAATGGCCAGCGCGGCCGGCACCACGGCCACGGACGGATGCCCGATATGGGCGAAATGCGTGTCGTCATAATCCAGCGCATGGGACGTAGTGCCATTGACCATCGCCGCCGCCCGCACCGGAAGCTTCCGCGCGAGCCCCGCCACACTGGCCTGTGCCCCGCCCCCGTCGTCAACCGCCATGTCGCGCATGATCCGCGCCACGGGTTCGCCCGTGCCGGCCATCGTGACCGAGGCCCAATCCATCAGTGACAGGGCCATCATCTCGCGCGCGGCGTGCCCCGCATCGCCCCGCACCGGCCCGATGCCGAAGCGCGAAAGTTCCTCCATGACCACGCCCATCCGACGCCCCTTTCCTGTCCGTCCCTTGAAAGCATACGCGTTGCGCTACATAACACTAACAGGAAATACGAAAGGCAATCAGGAACATCATGGATACCGGATTTTGGATCAGCAGCGCCGCGATTGCGGCTCTTCTTGTTTTGTCTGCCTTTTTTTCTGGATCAGAAACGGCGCTGACCGCAGCCTCGCGCGGCAAGCTCAGGTCACGCGCCGACCGGGGCGATCGGGGGTCCGAACGCGCCCTGTCGATCACCGAAGACAACGAGCGGCTGATCGGTTCTGTGTTGCTGGGCAACAACCTGGTGAACATCCTCGCCGCTTCACTGGCCACCGCGCTGTTCACACGGCTCTTCGGCGACAGCGGCGTGGCGCTGGCCACCCTGGTGATGACCCTGCTGGTCCTGATTTTCGCCGAGGTGCTTCCCAAAACCTATGCCATCACCCGGCCCGAGGACGCAGCGGCCAAAGCCTCTGGCCCGATTTCCATGGTGATCCTGGTGTTTGCGCCGATCGTTGCGGCGGTGCGCGTGATCACCCGCGGATTGCTCAGCCTGTTTGGCGTAAAGACCGACCCGGACAGTCATATCCTGGCGGTGCGCGAGGAAATCATGGGCGCCATCGCGCTGGGCCATTCCGAGGGCGCGGTGGAAAAAGAAGACCGCGACCGCCTACTGGGCGCGCTGGACCTGGGGGATCGCGCGGTCGAGGAAATCATGCTTCACCGCAGCCAGATCGAGATGATCGACGCCTCGGCCCCCGCCATCGAAGTGTTGGAACAGATCCTGGCCTCGCCCCATACCCGTCTGCCGGTCTATCGTGACGAGCCGGAAAACATCATCGGCGTCATTCACGCCAAGGATCTGAGCCGCGCGATGTACATGGCGCAGGCTGAAGGCAAACCGATCGAGGAGTTTGACGTGCTGCAAGTGGCGATGAAGCCTTACTTCATCCCCGAAACGACCACACTAGACGACCAGATGCGCCAGTTCCTGCGCCGCCACACGCATTTCGCGCTGGTGGTGGACGAATACGGGTCGCTTGAGGGTCTGATCACGCTCGAAGACATCCTGGAAGAGATCGTGGGCGAGATCACCGACGAGTTCGACAACCAGACCGAGTTGGAGATCGAACGCGCGCCCGACGGCAATTTTTTGGTCGACGGTGCCGTGACAATCCGCGACATCAACCGCGCCAATGACTGGAACCTGCCCGATGACGAGGCGAACACCATCGCCGGTCTGGTCATTCACGAGGCCCAGATGATTCCCAATGAAGGACAGGTGTTTTCCTTCCACGGCTTCCGGTTCGAGGTGATGAAACGCGACGGCAACCGGGTGGCGATGCTGAAAATCCGCCCGTTGTGATCCCCGTCCGAACCCGGCCACTTAGCGTTGGACTGCGCGCCATTGTCGCTGGAATAACGCTTGCACCTGACCGGCTTTTGGCCGTTAGCTGGGTCAACACGAACCGGTATCGGAGTATTGCATGATGTCCTTCTTCAAAGCGACAGCCACGATTTGCGCGGCGCTGATCGCCGCCCCGTCCGCCATGGCCCAAAGCGACAGCCAAGACCCCCTGTTCCAGCAACTGGCCGGGAAATCCTTTGTCGGCAAAACCGGGTTGGCGATCAAACTTGAACCCGACGGCACGATTTCCGGCGGCAATGACGCGTTGAAGTTTGCTGGCACATGGACTGTTGAGGACGGCAAATACTGCCGCACCCTGACCGAGCCGACCCCCGAGCCGATGCGCTCGTCCGGCTGTCTGGAGGTGTCGATCGACGGCGATCAGGCCACTCTGACCAGCGAAGACGGGACCACACGCACCTATACGTTGAAATAGGTCGGGCGCGGCGACTTTAGCGCCCCTTGAACAACGACCCGAAGATGCCGCGCACGATGCGTTTGCCGGTGGTGCCCTTCAACTCCTTGACCACCACGTTCAGAACCGCATCCCCGAACCCTTCATCCGAAGATTTGCGCGACCGTCGGCGCGACGGGCGCGCGTCGTCTTCGCTGCCCGTATATCGGCGCCCGGCGTTGAACTCGCGCAAGGTCAGGGTTTCCTCGGTTTCGCGGCGCTCGGCCTGTTCCGCGGCTTTCGCGGCGTCGGCGGCGCGCTTTGTCAGCACCTCATAGGCGCTTTCGCGGTCTTTCAGTGTCTCGTATTTGCCAGCGATCGGCGAGTTGTCGATCAGCGCCTTGCGCTCGCCCGGATCAATTGGTCCCAGCTGTGAACTGGGCGGACGGATCAGGGTGCGTTCCACGACGCCCGGCGCGCCCTTGGCTTCCAGAAACGAGGTGACGGCCTCGCCCACGCCGACCTCGCGGATCGCGTCTTCAGTGGAAAAGCGCGGGTTGTCACGATAGGTTTCCGCCGCCTGCCGCAGTTCCTTGCGGTCCTTGGCGGTAAAGGCGCGCAGCGCGTGCTGCACCCGGTTGCCCAACTGGCCCAGAATATCCTCGGGCACATCCGCCGGGTTCTGGGTGATGAAATAGACTCCCACCCCCTTGGACCGGATCAGCCGTGCCACCTGTTCGACCTTGTCGACCAACGCCTTGGGGGCGTCGTCGAACAGCAGATGCGCCTCGTCAAAGAAGAACACCAGTTTGGGTTTGTCGGGATCGCCCACCTCGGGCAGGTCCTCGAACAATTCGGACAACAGCCACAGAAGGAACGTCGCATAGAGGCGCGGCGCGCCCATCAGCTTGTCCGCCGCCAGGATCGAGATGCGCCCGCGCCCGTCGATATCGGTGCGGATGATGTCGGCCAGATCCAGCGCCGGTTCCCCAAACAGCTTGTGACCACCCTGATTTTCCAGCACCAAAAGCGCGCGCTGGATCGCCCCCACGGAACTGGTCGAGACATTGCCATAGCGCAGCGACAGGTCTTTCGCGTTCTCACCGACCCAGACCAGCAAAGCTTGCAAGTCCTTCAGGTCCAGAAGCGGCAGACCCTGTTCGTCCGACACCCGGAACGCGATGTTCAGAACACCTTCCTGCGCCTCGGTCAGTTCCAGCAGACGCGCCAGCAAAAGCGGCCCCATCTCGGTCACGGTGGTGCGGACCGGATGGCCCTGTTCGCCGAAAAGATCCCAGAAGGTGACCGGAAAGGCATCGTAACTGTAATCGTCAAAGCCGATCTTTTGGGCGCGGCTGGTAAAGGCCTCGTGCAGCTTGAAGCTGGCCGATCCGGCCTTGGCTAACCCGGACAAATCGCCTTTCACATCCGACAAGAACACCGGCACGCCCTGGGCGGAAAAACTTTCGGCCAGGATTTGCAGGGTGACGGTTTTCCCGGTGCCCGTGGCGCCAGCGACCAACCCGTGCCGGTTGGCGTATTTCAGCAAAAGCCCCTGCTTGGTGGCGTAATCCTCTCCGCCACCACCCACAAAAATCGCACCGTCCATTCACACTCTCCCCAAGGGCTGAAATCACCTGTCAGAACAATACAAAATTAACCCTTCTGCGCCAGAGTGGATTCATCCCGGCAGATGTTGACTGTCGGGGTTGACATCCTCCCTGTCAGACTGGCCTCGCCTTCGGGCGGGGCATTTTTCTTAACAAGGTGAAGTAATTACGTGTCACGGCATAAAAATCTTCCGCGACGTCAAAAACCGACATTTCACCCAAAAAACACGTCGCAAAAATCCTTGACCCCTGCGACCAAGTGACATAGCGTCTGCCCCATAAGCCGGTCAGTCCGGCAGGGAGAGAACAACAGAAAAGGGTCCGCCTGTCGGGCCCTTTTCTTTTTCAGGCCGGCAGACAGCGGCAGAGACCAGTAAAAAGGCTGTGACGTATCGTTCGACTCTGTGAGCGGATTCGGCGATCCTTTGCCCAAATCGGGGGAAGAGCGTGGGTCTGCCTGTTCTGATCGAGGTTTTGCACCTGACACCCGATTTTGGTCGTGTTATCCACGCATCCAATGAGACCCGAAATATTTACAAGGATCCGATATGAAGGCTGAGCTGATGAAAACGCTGCCCCTGGCAGCCCTTTTGGCGCTGGCAACCCCGGCATTTGCACAGGACACAACCGAAACCCCCGCCGAGGATGCCCCGGCAGCGGAAGCGACAGAGGCTGCTCCCGAGGCCGCACCCGAAGCCACTGGGGACCAACCGCAGGTCGATCTGGGTGAGCCGGTGGACGGTGAACGCAAGCCCGGCCAGACTTATATCGAAAAGGTCGTTGGCGATTGGGAACGTAAATGCATCACCCTGCCCGAAGGTAAGGGCGACGACCCCTGCCAGATGTATCAGCTTCTGAAAGACGACAAGGGCAACGCAGTGGCCGAAATCTCGCTTGGACGTCTGCCAGATGGTGGGCAGGCCGTGGCAGGGGCCACTGTGGTCGTGCCGCTGGAAACCCTGTTGACCCAGCAACTGACCGTTGCGGTCGATGGCGGGCAAGGCAAACGCTATCCGTTCCGGTTCTGCGCGCAACCCGGTTGCGTGGCGAATATCGGCTTCACCCAGGCCGAGGTGGACGGGTTCAAACGCGGCGCGACCGCCACCGTGACCATCGTTCCGGCAGCGGCCCCTGATCAGAAGGTCAACCTGACCATGTCGTTGAAAGGGTTCACCGATTCCTATAACGAACTGGTCGTGCCGGTCCCTGCGCAGCAGTAAACCGCGCGTTCAGAAACAGACAACGCCGCCCCCAACCGGGCGGCGTTTTTAATTGCTCAGGCCGTGGTCGATCAGGCCGCGCGCAGGGCCAGCACCGCGTTCAATCCGCCAAATGCGAAAGCGTTTGACAGCGCCGCCTCAACCTTCACATCGCGCGCCACGTTGGGCACCACGTCCAGCGCGCATTCCGGGTCGGGTTCTTCGTAACCGATCGTGGGGGCGATCACGCCGTCCCGCAGCGCCATGATACAAGCCAGAAGCTCGACCGCGCCGGTGCCGCCGATAAGATGCCCGTGCATCGACTTGGTGGACGAAATCATCAGATCATCGGCGTGATGCCCAAACGCGTCAGCCACCGCCGCGCATTCGGTCTTGTCATTCGCTGTCGTGCCGGTGCCATGCGCGTTGACATAGCCCACATCCTCGGGGTTCAGGCCCGCGTCCCGCATCGCGCCCACAATCGCCCGCGATGCGCCTTGCTTTGAGGGCATGACGATATCTGCCGCGTCAGATGTCATTGAAAACCCGACAACTTCCGCCAATATCTCGGCCCCGCGAGCCCGGGCGTGGTCATAGTCTTCGAACACGAACACCGCCGCGCCTTCGCCCTGCACCATGCCGTTTCGGTTGGCCGAGAACGGGCGGCAGCCGTCTTTCGACATGACCCGCAAGCCTTCCCAGGCCTTGATCCCGCCAAAGCACAGCATCGCCTCGGACCCGCCGGTGATCATCACATCGGCCATCCCGCCCCGGATCATCTGCATCGCCTGCCCCATCGCATGGTTAGAACTGGCGCAGGCAGTGGCCACGGTGAAGCTCGGCCCCTTCAGGTTCCATTCCATCGACACGTGGCTGGCGGCGGCGTTGTTCATCAGCTTGGGCACGACGAAGGGATGCACCCTGTTCTTGCCGTCCTCGTAGACGGTGCGATAATTCTCGTCCAACGTGTTCATCCCGCCACCCGAGGTGCCCAGAACCACACCGGAGCGGGTCGCCAGCTCGCCCGAGAAACTCAGCCCCGATTGTCCGATGGCTTCACGGGCGGCCAACAAAGTGAACTGTGTGAACCGATCATAAAGCGCGATCTGCTGGCGGTTGAAACTGGCTTCCGGTTCATAGCCCTTGATCTGCGCACCGATCCGGATCGACAGCCGTTCCACGTCCTGAAACTCCAGGTCACTGATGCCACAGCGCCCGTCCCGCATCGCCGCAAGCGTTTCGGGAACATTGCGGCCCAATGCGTTGATGGTGCCTTGACCGGTGATCACGACCCGGCGCATGTGACCGCTCACGGTCACGCAGCCTGCGTGGCAACCAGGCCCTGCACCGCACGGATGATTGCATCGACCGAGGATATGTCGAAATCGCCTTCGGTCGGGTCATTTGCATTGAACGGCACCGAGATATCGAACGCCTCTTCAATGGCGAAGATGCTTTCGACCAGCCCAAGACTGTCGATGCCCAGGTCTTCCAGCGATTGCTCGGGCGAGATATCACCCGGTTCCAACATGGCCTGTTCTGCCAGAATGGCGATCACGCGGTCCTTGATATTGTCCGACATGATATACCCTTTCGCGTTTTACGGATCTCTAATCCTTGTCCACGAGTTTTGAAACAGTTTTCTGAAGCTCACGCAGCGTCTCGGCCAAGCGTGGCAAGCGGCGCAATTCGCGGCGAATGGCCATCTCGGTCTCGATCTTCACCGCCGGGCTGCCCAGCACCGCGCGCCCTGCCGGCACGTTGGTGTAGATATTGGTGCCGCCGCCCGCAATTACATCATCGCCGATGAAAATATTGTCGCTGACACCAACCTTGCCGCCCAAGACGACGCGGTTGCCGATCTTGGCGGACCCGGACACACCGACATTACCGCACATCATCACGTCTTCGCCAACATCGGCGTTATGACCCACCTGCACCTGGCAGTCGATCTTGGTGCCGCGCCCGATGCGGGTGGCGCGAATGGTGCCGCGGTCGATGGTCGAACTCGCCCCCAGTTCGACGTCATCCCCAACCTCGACCCCGCCCAGCGAATGAACCCTTGCCCAGTGGTGGCTTCCCTCGACAGCGACAGCTTTTTCGCCTTCGGCCATGCCGCCCCGCAGGCTTTCCACCGCGCTTTCCTTGTCGAGCGTGACATAGGAAAATCCATCCCCGCCCACGACCGAGTTGGACTGGCCGATATAACGATTTCCGATGGTGCACAGATGCGCAATGCGCGCGCCGGGATGCAGCACAAGGTCATCGCCGATCACCGTGCCATAGCCGACCGAGGCGTGAGGCGCGATCGTGGCCCGTGCGCCGATGGTGACATTCGCGCCGATCACGGCCAACGGGCCGATACGCGCACCGGGACCGATTCTTGCCGTGTCATCAACGACAGCGGTCGGGTGAATACCCTCGGCAATGCCAAGTCCGGGGTCCAATGCCCGTGTCAGCAGTGGCATCGCCGCCTTGCCCCGGTTCAGGCAAATCGCCCCCTCAAGCCCAAGCGCCTGCCAGTCGGCCCCGACCCACAGAAGTGCCGCACGGGCGCGCCCCTTGGCAATCCCGTCGGCATATTTCGGGTCCATCGCCAGCGCCAGCTGATCGGGGCTGGCATCGCCGGGCTCTGCCGCACCAACCAGGACAATGTCACCATTGCCCATGACCTCGACCCCCAGTGAGGCGGCAATGTCTGAAAGTGTGAACTGCATCTGATCCCGCATCTGTTTCCCTTGTCCATTGTCAGAAGGCGATCTGCCCCACCGACTTTGCCCAAGGATTTACCCGTCTGCGTGGCCGAGCGCCACCCCGGCGTTTTGCAATGCCTCCCAGATCCGGGCATCGCGCCC
Organism: Aliiroseovarius sp. S2029; assembly: GCF_023195575.1. Taxonomy (NCBI): domain Bacteria; kingdom Pseudomonadati; phylum Pseudomonadota; class Alphaproteobacteria; order Rhodobacterales; family Paracoccaceae; genus Aliiroseovarius; species Aliiroseovarius sp. S2029. Next base: position 281,264 of record NZ_JALPQE010000003.1, on the reverse strand, counting down.
ATAAACGTCACGACGATAATTCATGCGCCCCTTCGCTGGCGCCACGGCGGTACGATAGACCAGATGCACCGGCACCGGCTGTTCCAGGTCAACCCGCGTTTCGCGTCCGGTGTTCAGAACCTTGTGGAAGGTGCCTTCAGGGTCGGAGGTTTGCCGCGCCAGCAGTGCATAGGCAAAATCGAACGGATCACTCAGCCGGATGCACCCATGGCTGAACGCCCGCACCTCGCGCCCGAACAGGCTTTTGGAGGGCGTGTCGTGCAGATAGATGTTGTATTTGTTGGGAAACATGAACTTGACCAGCCCCAGCGCATTGCGGCTGGACGGTGGTTGTTTGATCGCAAACGGGAAGGATTTCGCGGAAAACGCGTTGAAGTTCACCGCAGACCGGTTGACCACGCGCCCCCGGCTGTCGATCAGTTTCAGATGGCTCACCGCGTTCGGATTGCGCTTGAGCATCGGCAGATACTCTTTCGTCGCGATCGAGCGTGGGACGTTCCAGGTGGGGTTGATCACCATGAATTCCATCACATCCGAAAATTCCGGGCTGCGCTGATCGTGGATGTTCTTGCCGATCACCGACCGCGTGGTGAAGGTCACCCGCCCGCCATCGACGATCTTTGCGGTAAAATCCGTCAAGTTGACCCAGATATGACGCTTGCCGCGCTCCATATTGGTCCAGCGTTCCCGCTCCATCGCGACGATGATCGACGCCAGACGCGCCTCGGGCGTGGTGTTGATTTCATCCATCGTGCCCGGACCGGCCACACCATCGGTGGTCAACCCGTGATCTTCCTGAAACTGCTGCACCGCTTTCTGGATGGTCGCATCATAAGACTGGCTGGCCGAGCGGCTCAGATATCCCATGCGGATCAAGCGGTTGCGCAGGGCCACGACCGATGCCCCCGCTTGCCCCGGTTTGAGGGAACTGGCAGGCACAGGCGCACCCCATCCGCCATGGGCGATCTGATGATCCAGCCGCAGCTTTTCCTTCATCAGTCTCGCATATTCCGGCGATTTCGGCGGCAGCGCCTTCAGAAACCGGGTGGGATCCGAGGACACAAACCCCGCCAGCAGTGCCGCCCCATCCTGTCTGGGCACCTTGCGCACGATCCCGCTGTCCACCTTCGAGGGTGTCAGTACGCCACTGCTGACCCCTTGCGCATAGCTGAGAAACAGCTTCGACAGCTCGACCTCGGCGCGGCCCAGATCGCGCAGGCTGGCGACGTTGCGCAGGCGGGCGTTCAACTCGGCCGTGTTGAAATCCGGCAGGCCGTGATCAGCCGCACCTGAAAGCGCCCTGAGCAGCGCCGCCCGGCGTGCAAGATCCTGCGGCTGCGATCCGGTCCAGATCGGCTGATAGCCATTGTTGCGATAAAACGCAGCAATTTCAGTGTCGCGCGCCGCGGCTTCGGCCACAGCTTGCGCAAAGGCTGACACTTTGGTCTGACCAGCCATATTGTTCTTGGATTGTGCCGTAACCGGTGCAATGGATCCGGTCAGAAACAAAGCCCCCATCAAAGTCGCAAAAATTGTCGTACGGGGGTTGGCACGACGTTGTGGCAGCGCGTTTGAAATCATAATTCGCCCAATAGTAGTGTACCTGCGTATAATCCCAGATCATCCATGATTGGCAGGCGCAAGTCCATTCACAAAGCCGATTAAAAAGCGTGTTCTCCAAGCCTGTGCCATGCGCCCCGCGCTTTGACGTGTTTTGGTCACGATTTACCACTTTTTCAGTGATTTCAGCAAAATTTTGCCGATTTTGCTTGAACAGGTTAAGCACCCCAAATCTTCGCTTGGCCCGCGATTCGAGTTGTGCCATAAGTTCGGCAAGCTTGGGGAAGAGGCTAAACACTTGTTAACCTGAATGGACAACGATCCGTTTCAGGCACTAAAACAGGCAAGCGACGGGACACGCTGGGACATGACTATCGACAATTCGGTCGGATCTAAATCCATTTTGACACGCCGCGGATTGCTGGGGGCCTTTGCCGCCACGGCAGTGACCGCTGCACCGATGTATGCAAATGCCGCAGGCTTTCTGCGTGGCGGGGGCGATGTTCGCCGGCTCGCCATGTATTCCGGGCGCACCGGTGAATCGATCAACATGATCTATTGGATCGAAGGCAAATACATCAAGGACGCACTGAAAGAGATCAATCATTTCATGCGCGACTGGCGCACCGATCAGTCGATCAAGATTGACACCCGAACGGTGGACATCATGGCCGCCGCGCATGGGCTTCTGGATGTGCGCGAACCTTACATGATGCTGTCAGGCTATCGCTCGCCCAAGACCAACGCGATGCTGCGGTCACGGTCGCGCGGGGTGGCCAAGAACTCGTTGCACATGAAGGGCCAGGCGGCCGATCTGCGGCTGAAATCCCGCTCGGTCAACCAGATGTTCAAGGCCGCCGTTGCCTGCAATGGTGGTGGCGTCGGCAAGTATTCCGGGTCGAACTTCGTGCATATGGATTGCGGCGTGGTGCGCAGCTGGGGCCGGTGACACCGCCCCGCCCTGACCCTACTCTGATCCCTTTCCGGAAAATTGCACAGACGAAAAAGGCCCCCGGTAGCGAGGGCCTTTTCTTTTTTGTGCGAGTGTATCAGTTTTCCTTGGGCATCAGGCGACCGGGTTCGTTGGATTCCAGATAAGCCTCCTGCTCGGGCGTCAGGTCGATGAAATCATATCCCGTCACCATCGGGCGCACATGCGACCGGAACCCATGCCCCACCGTCAGAAGATAAACGTGCGTGATCACGAAGGCGGCGATCACATAGGCGGCCAGCAGGTGCACATTCGCGATCACATAAAGCGCAAAGCTCGACCCTTCTTCGGCGGCCCAGAGATTATAGGTCAGATACAGCAGACCTGAGCCCCAGATGGCCGGAAACACCAACACTTTCAGCCCGAAATAGGTCAGGGCCTGAAGCGGGTTGTGCTTGCGCCAGAAAACTTTCCGATAGGGTGGCTCCTCGCCACGAAAGACCCCATAGGCATAGAACCGCGCCATCTGAAACAATCCTTCAAGCTGCGGCACGAACTGCCGCCAGGTGCCGGTGGTGAACAGCCAGAAGGTGGCGAAGATCCAGACCGCCAGCAGCACCAGCGCCGCGATGGTGTGCAGCATCACCGCCGGGCCGAAAGGCAGAAGCGAATGCACACCGTTCAACCCGAACCCGGTAAACATCAGGATCATGATCATCACCATCTGTGTCCAGTGCCACAGACGTTCAAAGCGGGGGTAAACCTTGACGACGCGCCTAGCCATGATCTGTGTCTCCTTTTCGGCCACCAGCAAGGCGCAAGATGATATGCAGCCCCACACCCAGAATTGTCAGCGCCACCAGCGCCATGCCCAACAGACCCACCGGCGAACGCGGTTCGGTGCCGGGCATATAGACCGCGGCGATCCCGTCCAGCCGCCCGTCCTGCGCGTGACAGGCCGCACAGTCCAAAGCGTCCTCGGCCGGGGCGACCATATGGGTGATCGGCCAATACATCTCAGTATCGACGAAATCGAAATGACCAGAATAGTCCTGCCCGGCCGCTTTCATGCCCGCCTCGATCGCCTTGGGCCAATCGAAATTGGTCCAGAAGGCCGTATCGGTGGTTGGCCCCCAGACATGCGAATACGCCAGCTTGTTGCTGTCCGTGTCATAGGCCTGCCGCCCTTCCATCCGTTTGAAGGGCCAGATGCGGCTGTCCGCGCCGCCGGGGGATCCGTTGATGCGGTTCACTTCGACCGGGGCGGTCGGGTCGATCTGTTCTCCGGTCGCATATTCCACATGACCGTTGAACCAGGCGTAATGCGGCACCACGTCCTCGCCCCATTTGAAATCACCCTTGGTGGACAGATAGGTGTGCAGCTCTTTCCCGTCGGACTGCACGAAGTTTGACTCGTGCATCGGTTTGCCATCGGCGCCCATGCGGCCTGCGGTCGACCAGTCCCAATAGGTCTTGGTGGCGACGCCACCGCGCGCGAATTCTGGGATGTGGCAGCTTTGACAGGCCAGCTTGTCGGTGTGATCGTTCAGCTTCACACCTTTGAGGGTCAAAGGGTGCGGGTCGCTGTCGTGGCAGCTTTCACAGGTCGCCGCCGTGCGCACCGCCCCCGGCTTGCCGCGCCCGATCACATCCTTGGCCACCGTGTCATATCGTGATCCGGCCCAGTTGTGCTTGTCCTCCACATGGCAGGTCGAGCAGGTGAAGTTCAGCCCGTCGGGCGACATGTGCACATCGACGGCTTTCGGCGGGTTATACAGCGCCGAACTCAGGTCACCGTGTTTCACGTTGTCGCCACCGCCACCATAGAAATGGCAGTTCCCGCAATTGTCGCGCCCCGGCATCCCGACAGATTGCGCCGCCTTGGACAAATCCACAGGCCAGGCTGCCGCCCCCGTGATGGTCTTGGTGCCGGCCTTCACCGGCTCAAGCGGCGGGTGCCCGGCGCCTGTGGCGGTCTTGGTATACTGACCCGACCGGTCGTGACAGACCAGGCAATCGGGCGTAACCCCCGCCTGCGCGGGCGTCTTTGACATATCGTCCCATCCATAACCCGCATGGCACGATGTGCAGCGGGCCTCGTTCCCGGCCACGTTGCCACAGAAGGCATTGATCACCTTGGATTTACCCAGCGTCTGGCCGCTATCGCTGTTATATTTCCATTCGAAATGGATCGAATGCATGATCTGGTCGTCGGCTTCCGTGTGGCAGCTGACGCAGGCCTCGGTCACTTCCGGCCCCGAGGCAAAGGGCTTTTTCAGGATGTCGAATTTCGTGTGGTCCGCCGTCGCACTGGAAATCGACAGAGCTGTTGCGGCTGGCGGGGTTGGCGCTGCGGCCTGATCTTCGGCAGCGGCAAAACCGCCCGCCCCGACCATCAAGGCAAGCGTCAGAATCGGTGCAAGTATTTTCTTCATGGCTCAGCCTTCCTCAACTCCGGTTCGCGCGGCGGAGGATTACATTCTGCTATTCTAATATGTATCAGAGACAGCAAAGCACACCTACTGCCAAAATGCCGCACCACCCGCGCCGGGCGATTGACCCGGACCCGCCTGTTTGCCATCGTCGGCCGATCTGCGATGAGAGGCGCCATGAAACCATTTCTGATCCTGCAACTGCGCCCGGAAACCGATGCGTCGGATGACGAATTTCGCGCGTTTCTGTCCAAGGGCGGGCTGGAACCGGACCAGGTGCATCGCATCCGGCTGGATCAACAGGACATTCCCGCCAGTCTTCGGCTTGGCGAATATTCCGGGGTCATCGTCGGGGGCGGGCCGGGCTGCGTGTCCGATGCGCCCGGTCAGAAATCTTCGGTCGAGGCGCGGATCGAAGCGCAATGCCTTTCCCTGATGCCGCAGATCACCGCTCAGGACATTCCGTTTCTGGGCTGCTGCTATGGGATAGGCATACTGGGCCATCACCTGGCGCCCGGTTCAGTGACAAAAGACCAATATGGCGAACCCGTCAGCGCCAGCCCCTGCGAGGTCACGCCTGAAGGGCGAAATGATCCGCTGCTCGACGGCATTCCCGACCGGTTCGAGGCCTTCGTGGGCCACAAGGAGGCCATGCAGCACCTGCCCGACGGGTGCCACCATTTGGTCGCGTCCCCCCGTTGCCCGTTCCAGATGATACGTCATGGGCAGAACGTCTATGCCACTCAGTTTCACCCCGAAGCCGACGCCCACAGTTTCGAAACCCGGATCGGCATTTACAAGCACCACGGTTATTTCCCACCGGAAGAGGCCGAGGCGCTTGTCGACATGGTGCACGCCGCGAATGTCCACGCGCCCGCACGGATCCTGCACAATTTCGTGACGCGGTACCGGGCCTGACCGGACCGCCGACACACGTTTTCCAAGCAGAGTTTATGGCGCACCCGAGAGGATTCGAACCTCTGGCCTCTGCCTTCGGAGGGCAGCGCTCTATCCAGCTGAGCTACGGGTGCCAGTGACACTGGGTCTGGCGCGGATATAGGCCATCGCCCTGCCTGCCGCAACATGAAAAGGACGGGCGACCGCCAATCAACGAAAATCAAGCGCGGACATTGGTTTACCGTCGGCGGTTTAGCGGCGGAGCAAGCAGACCCGTCCCGCGTGAAACGCCATGTGCAAAATGCCTGACGCCCACGCTCCTGCAGAACGACACGCCCTGATCAGAGGATGAAGTCGGACCCGTACAACGTGTCCACGCCGACCACCAAAACCTCAAAATCGGCCTTTGCATCACCGTCGATATCGGCTCGCACCAATGTGTCCGAACCGACATCCACAGTCCAGACGGCGTGCGCCTGGGCACCGGATTTGGAGAACACGAAAGCCTGATCCCCGGCCAGATTCACGCTGGCATCAATTGCGGCGAGGTCTAGATCGTCTTCGCCACTGTCGAACTGATAAATCTGGTCACGATATGACCCTGTGGCGCTTTCTTCGACCTCGTAGAAAACAAACACATCGCGATCATTGTCGATGCCCGCGTACATCCGGTCAAAACCTTCGCCACCGACCAATGTGTCTTCACCTTTTCCGCCAAACAGCTTGTCACGATGTGGCCCGGCGATCAAAAGGTCATCGCCGGTCTCCCCATACATCACGTCATACCCTTTGCCGCCATAGATCTGATCCGCGCCTTTGCCCCCAAGAAGTTTATCGCTATGCCGACCACCGTAGATCTTGTCGTTTCCCTCGCGTCCGTACAGAGAGTCATCGCCCGTGTTGCCGACGAGGAAATTACTGGCATCGTTGCCGTAAATCTTGTCCGCGGATTTACCGCCCCACACATTCTCGATGCTGGAAACCGTATCGCGACCGTAACCGGTATTCTGGGCGCCGGTATTTTCAAGATTGAGTGTCGCTTTTTTCGAGGTGGTAAACAGTAGCCAGTCCGATCCCTTACCGCCCTTGATCACATCATTCCCTGATGAGGCATAGATCTTGTCATTTCCGGGGCCGCTATAGATCTTGTCGTTCCCACCGTAGTCGTAGATCTTGTCGTCGCCTTCGTTTGAAATCAGCGTATTCGACTTCTTGTTTCCGTAGATCTTGTCATCACCCCCCCCGCTTATTGCCTTTTCAATTACGGTGCCAACTGACAATGCCAGGTTACCTTTCAGTCCGGCAATGCTGGAGGTGGTCGGCTTGCCCTTTCCCGGCCAAGAAATGTTCAGGTTGATCGTCTGATTGTCATCCCAGCCCGAGAAATCGAAGGTGTCATAACCACCGCCATCCGCGATCGTATAGGCGTTGGTATCCGCATTATTTTTCAAGCGCGCCAAGAAGGGATCACTGTTTTGCGAGATATTCGTGTTGAACCCATAGATGGTATTGCCCTTGAACGCGTTCGACGTCCCGAAGGTGACACCATTATGGGACTGTCCGCCATACATGCGGTTCAGCGCCAGAAGGTCCGCTGCCATATAGGTTTGCAGATAGGCATAGCTGGCATCGACATTGTAGTTTTCGCTTTGCGAGAAATACGACATGATGCTGTTCTGCCAGCTGTCATTGGTGAACTTCGCATCCCAGGGATAATCCGCCCACCCATCATATTGGCCCATATGCCCAAGCCCAAGCGCGTGACCAATTTCGTGCAGGATGGTCTGCATTGCATAGCTGGTCCTGCTGGTCGAACCGGAGTCCCAGGAGCTGCTGACATTTACATAACCGTAATCCGCAAAGCCGCCACCGTCACTGTCCTGAAGACCCGCATATGCGCCACCGTCTTCGTCACCGAAGGAGATATCGGCATAGTTGTATGACGATGTCTCGACAAATCTGATTCCAGTGACATTCGACAGGTAATCGAAGGCGTCGCGCACCATTTCACGTCGTCCTGCCGAAAGCCCATCGCCATCAAACCAGTTCGAACTGACCGAATAGGTCAGTTTGCCATACTGCGGATCATTGCCGTACCCAGTCAGGTTCCACTTCAAACCCGAATATCCCTGTTCGTTCCAAAACCCTGAAACAAGGTAATTTGCCAGCGTACTCAATGACTTGTGTTGCATGCTCTACTCAATCTCTGGTTATAGGTTCAGACAGCTGAATCCTCGTGATTGCAACCATGCGCAGAATGTCACAGGCGAGGTCCATCCGAACTTGAACAATTTTCGCGGGTAGAACTTAGCCCAGGGTTTGGGTTCAGACCAGATCAAAATCGGCTTTGGTTTTCAAAGAATGCGAGTTTGTTGAGGATCTCGCAACAATTGCAATGATGTTGCCAAATTAGCGTAAGTTAAGCCCGAGACCGCAGAGTCAGGTCTTTTGAGCGCGACAAAGCACCGCGCTTCACGGCCAAAAAAAACGCCCGCAACAGCGGACGTTTTTCGTTTTGCCGAGAAAAAGAAGCTGACTTAACGCTTCGAGAACTGGAAGCTCTTACGGGCTTTGGCTTTACCGTATTTCTTCCGTTCCACGACGCGGCTGTCGCGGGTCAGGAATCCGGCGGCTTTCAGGGCGCCGCGCAGGCTGGGTTCGTAAAGTTGAAGCGCTTTCGAAATCCCGTGCTTCACGGCACCGGCCTGACCGGACAGACCGCCGCCCTTGACGGTGGCAACCACGTCAAACTCGCCTTCCACGCCGGCGACTTGCTCGGGCTGGCGCACGATCAGTTGCAGAACGGGACGGGCGAAATACTTGTCCATGTCCTTGCCGTTCACGGAAACCTTGCCGGAACCCGGCTTGATCCATACGCGGGCAACCGCGTCTTTCCGTTTGCCGGTGGCGTAGGAGCGGCCCAGCTCGTCACGAACAGGCTCGCGCGGGGCAGCGGTTTCAACCACGGCTTCGGTGCCTTCGGCAACGGCGTTCAGGTCTTCGAGTGTTTTGATCTCTTCAGTCATGATCAGCCCTCACGCGTGTTTTTGGCGTTCATGGATTTCACATCCAGCACTTCGGGGCTTTGCGCCTCGTGCGGATGCTCGGCGCCGGCATAGACGCGCAGATTGGTCATCTGCTTGCGGCTCAAGGGACCGCCGGGCAGCATGCGCTGAACGGCTTTGGTCAACAGACGCTCGGGGTGCTCGCCCTCAAGGATCTGGCCAGCGGTGCGGGATTTGATACCGCCCGGATAACCGGTGTGCCAGTAGTGCACTTTGTCGGTGCGCTTCTTGCCGGTCATTTGCACTTTGTCCGCATTGATCACGATGACATTGTCACCCATGTCCATATGCGGCGTGAACGAGGCTTTGTGCTTGCCCCGAAGACGCATTGCGATGATCGACGCAAGACGGCCCAGAACAACGCCTTCGGCGTCGATCAGGATCCATTTCTTGTCGATATCTGCAGGCGTTGCAGAAAAGGTTTTCATGTGTTCAGCCCTGATTGGGTTACGGATGCGGTGGTTTTAGTGATTTCCATCTGCAGGTCAAGCGACAAAGTGTTGGTTTTTATGTACGTTTACAGACACTTATAATTATGGTATTATTTTACCCCACCTTGCCCCGACGCACTTCTGCCAAAAAAGGCCGGATCTGGTAAAATCAAAGAAAGGTCTTGCGCGACTCGATCACCCCCCCTAAATGGCGCCCCACATGAGGGACCGATCCCAACCCCGGACAAACGGGGGGGCGCTAAGGGACCGACTGGAACGAACTGCTGGTAACGAAGGGGAGCATTATGAAAGATGCGGACCTCTTCCAACTGGGGATCGGTCTGGAGACAGGCGCCCACGAGGAAGGCTCACTTGGCCCGATTGCGGCCAATTCAAATATTGCATGTGATCTCATGGATGACGACCGTGATGACCATTTCATCCGCAAGGGTGACAAGGTCTATGCGGGCACGCATCTGATCATCGAGGTTCTGGACGGCCACGGGCTGGACGACGAAGACCGCATTCAACAGGCGTTTCGCGATTGCGTCGACACCTGCGGGGCCACGCTTCTGCACATCCACACCCACAAGTTCAGCCCACAAGGGGTAAGCGGAGTGGCGGTGTTGGCGGAAAGCCATATCTCGGTGCACACCTGGCCGGAAATCGGCTATGGCGCGTTTGACGTCTTTATGTGTGGTGACGCGCAGCCGTGGAAATCGGTGGATGTCCTGAAGGCGGCCTTCGGCACCGATAACGTGCGGGTCAAGGAACTCTTGCGGGGCGACGGGATCGTACAGGCCGAGGTTGCGGCATGAGCGACTGGCTGACCGAGAAGCTGCACGACGATTATGCCCAGTCGCTGCGCATCGGAGAGATGCTTTACGACAGCAAGACCGAGCATCAGCGGTTGAAAGTGTTTCAGAACGGCACGTTTGGCCGGGTTCTGACGCTGGATGACGTGGTGCAGACCGCCGAAGGCGACAATTTCATCTATCACGAGATGCTGACCCATGTACCGATCCTGGCGCATGGGGCAGCCAAGCGCGTGCTGATCATCGGCGGCGGCGACGGCGGCATGGCGCGCGCAGTGTTGGATCATGCGTCTGTCGAGCAGGTGACCATGGTGGAAATTGACGCGGGCGTGGTGGAGTTCTCAAAGGAATACCTGCCGCAGCTCAGCCGTGGGGCCTTTGACGATCCGCGTCTGAACCTGGTGATCGCGGATGGCGCGGATTTCATGCGCACGACCGATGGCGGGTTTGACGTGATCATCGTCGACAGCACTGATCCGATCGGTCCGGGCGAGGTTCTGTTTACCGATCACTTCTATGGTCACGCCAAGAAGGCCTTGACCCCCGGTGGCATTCTGGTCACGCAAAACGGCGTGCCGTTTATGCAAGGCGACGAGCTGACCGGCACCATGCGCGCCTTTCAGTCGCTGTTCTCGGACGCAACCTGCTATCTCGCCACCATCCCGACCTATGCGGGCGGGCCGATGGCGTTTGGCTGGGGCACCGACAGCGATGCGCGCCACGTATCCGTCGAGGTGTTGAAGGAAAGGTTTGCGGCCTCCGCGATCAAGACAGATTACTACACACCCGAGGTGCACAAGAGTGCCTTTGCCCTGCCCCCTTATGTGGCGCGGCTGATCCCCTAAAGCCGGACTGCCGCCCTATTCCGGGCGGCACACCTCTCCGCGCAGGATGGCAAACATGGTGCGCCAGATCAGCCCGGCAATCACCACGACCAGCAGCGCCAGGATCAGCATGCCGATGGCCTGATGTCCGCGCGCGCCCTCAAGCTGCGCAAACCTGAGCGACGCTATGGCCAGCGCGGCCAGCGGGAAGCTGAGCGCCCACCAACTGAGCGCAAAAGGCAGCTTCGCCAGTTTCGGCACCTGAACCACCACCAGCGCAGCGAAGATATAGCCCGCGTTCAGCAGGACGCGGGCAAATCCGTCCACCGTTCCTGTCATGCTGACATAGGCCAGAAAGGCGACTGCGGGCGGGGCGATCAGGATCACCATCGTCGGAAACAGCCGGGCGACGATCGGATCGTGAAAGATCAACCTGTTCATCACAAGGGTCAGCAGGACGATCCAGAAAATGATGCCCCCCGAGAAGAACAGCCACGAGACTTCGATATACCCGATACGCGCACCAAGGATGGGCACGATCACGTTGCCGACCGCCGGGATGAACCATGCAGGCGTCAGGTGACCGACCTGAAAACTGCGATGGCTGATCCAGCCCGACACAACCGCGATGGTCAGCACCCCCTGCCCCGCAACCCCGGCCAGCCAGATCCATGTCGCCGCCGTTTCGTTGTACGGAAAGACGGCGGTGGCCATCAGCAGCATCGACACCGTGATCGTCGGAAAGAAGGCAAGCTTCACCGGGTGGTGCCATTCCTCGGCCACCATCGCCGGATACCGCAGCGCCTTTGCCAGATAGAAGCCCGCGATGGTCAGGAACACCGCACCGCCGACCAGCAGGATCAGCGAGGACGCATGGGCGAGCCACCGGGCGGCGGGCGCCCCGGCATGCAGTGCCAGGGTAAAGCCCATCAGCCCCATGACGATGGCAAAGAACGTCACCGGAAAATGCGCCAGGCGGCTTGTCTCGGCCGGGGGCGTGATCGGATCGGGGGCTGTGGTGGTCTGCTCGGACATGGGGGCCTCGTCGCTTGCGTCCTTATGGTGGTGCGTCAATCCCCGCCGGCGGTCAAGCCCGTTCCGGCGGGATCGAGTAGGTCAAACTGGCGCGGGCCACGGGTGCGTCATTGCCTTCGGAATGGATCAGAACATCCCCTACCGCCAGCACACGCCCCAGCTTGTGCAGCCGCGCATGCGCCACCAGATCGGTATCCGCCGCCGGTTTGCGCATGAAATCTATCGAACAATTGGTGGTTACGGCCAACGCCTTCGGCCCGATCATCGCCAGGATCGCCAGATAGATCGACACATCCGCCAGCGCAAACATCGTCGGCCCCGACACGGTACCGCCGGGGCGCAAATGCTTGTCGCCGATCCGGGTGCGGACAGTGATCTGCATTGGTGCCACATCCGCCACTTCGAAGTCGGGGGCGACCTGCGGAAACGCGGTCTCCATGAAAGACTGAAGCTCGTCGCGCGACATTTCCAACTGCATGGTTTCCCCCCGTGAATTTCCCGCCTATCGTGGGCCAGAACAACGAGCGAGGACAAGATGTCAGAGCCCCTATTGATCCGCGAGGACGCAGCGTCAGTTGCGCGTTTGACCCTGAACAACCCCGGCGCGCTGAACGCGCTGTCGGATGCGATGCTGGCCGCGCTGAAGGCCGAGTTCGAGGCACTGGCACAGGATGACAGCATTCGTGCAGTCGTGATCGCGGGCGCGGGCAAGGTGTTCTGTGCGGGCCATGACCTGAAGGAAATGACGGCCGGACGACAGGCCGAGGATGGCGGGGCTGCGTACTTCAAAGACCTGTTCGACCGCTGCGCCGAGGTCATGTGCATGATCCCCCGCCTCCCCCAGCCCGTCATCGCCCAGGCTCACGGGATCGCCACCGCCGCCGGATGCCAGTTGCTGGCGACCTGCGACATGGCCGTGGCCGCCGAAGGCACGCGGTTTGGCGTGAATGGCGTGAATATCGGGCTGTTCTGCTCGACCCCGATGGTGGCGCTAACCCGGAATGTGCCGCGCAAGGTGGCGTTTGAAATGCTGACCACGGGCGAGTTCATTGACGCCACCCGCGCCCGCGAGGTCGGGTTGGTCAACCGCGTGGTGCCGCCCGAAGACTTGCGCGCCGCCACCGACGAATTGGCGCAAACCGTCGCCTCGAAGCTGGGCGCGGCGGTCAAGATCGGCAAGGCCGGGTTCTATGATCAGGCCGATATGTCGCTTGAAGCCGCTTATGCTTTCGCCGGTGCCGCGATGGTCGAAAACATGATGCTGCGCGACACCGAAGAAGGCATCAGCGCCTTTATCGAAAAGCGCAAACCGGATTGGGACCAGTCCCGCTAACCCCAACGACGCGAGGTCGCCATGCCTTACCTGATCCTGTTCTTTGCGGTGGTTGCGGAAACCATCGGCACCACAGCCCTGCAAGCCAGCCAGCAATTCAGCCGGTTCTGGCCCTCGGTCACGGTGGTCGTGGCCTATGGGATCAGCTTTGCGCTTCTGGGTTGGGCATTGAAATACATGGCGGTCGGCGTGGCCTATGCCATCTGGTCCGGGCTGGGCATCGTACTGATTGCCCTTATCGGATACGCTCTGTTCGGACAGCGTCTGGACCTGCCCGCAATCTTCGGCCTTGCGATGATCCTGGGCGGGATTCTGATCATCCACCTTTTCTCGCAATCCGCACAGCATTGACGCCGCATTGACACCGGACCCGACCGGGCGAGAAAATTAACAAGAGTTGTTTTTTTGGTGGCGTTCCACCTTCAACCGGGCTATGCGCCCCCCTAACTTCTCATACGTTTGATACGTTTTCCCCTTAAGGTGGCCCTATGGACCTGCGCAATATCGCGATCATCGCACACGTTGACCACGGCAAGACGACCCTTGTTGACGAGCTTTTGAAACAATCCGGCGCGTTCCGGGAAAACCAGGCCGTCGCCGAACGTGCCATGGACTCGAACGATCTGGAGCGCGAGCGCGGGATCACCATTTTCGCGAAACCGACCTCGGTCGAATGGAAAGGCACGCGCATCAATATCGTCGACACCCCCGGCCACGCCGATTTCGGGGGTGAGGTTGAACGGATCCTGTCGATGGTCGATGGCGTCGTGCTGCTGGTTGACGCCGCCGAAGGCCCGATGCCGCAAACGAAATTTGTGACCTCGAAAGCGCTGGCTCTGGGTCTGCGCCCCATCGTGGTCTTGAACAAGGTCGATAAACCCGACGCCGAACCCGACCGGGCGCTGGACGAGTGTTTCGACCTGTTCGCCAACCTCGGTGCGGATGATGACCAACTGGATTTCCCGCATATGTATGCCTCTGGCCGCAACGGATGGGCGGATGCCGAACTGGACGGGCCGCGCAAGGATCTGCACGCGCTGTTCAACCTGATCGTGAACCACGTCCCTGCTCCGCGCCAACTGGCCCATCAGGACGAAGATTTCTCGATGCTGGCGACCACGCTGGGGGCCGATCCGTTCGTGGGCCGCCTGCTGACCGGTCGCGTGGAAACGGGGCGCCTTAAAGTGGGTGCGACCGTGCAAGCCCTGTCGCGTGTCGGCCAGAAGATCGAACAATTCCGCGTCACCCGCATTCAGGCGTTCCGTGGCCTGGCCCAGCAGGACATTGACGAGGCCGTGGCAGGCGATATTGTCTCGCTTGCAGGCATGTCGAAAGCCACCGTGGCCGACACGATCTGTGCGCTTGCCGTCGATGAACCGCTGGACGCCCAGCCCATCGACCCGCCCACCATCACCGTCACCTTCGGCATCAATGACAGCCCGCTGGCAGGCCGCGACGGCAAAAAGGTGCAGTCGCGCGTGATCCGTGAACGGTTACTGAAAGAGGCTGAATCAAACGTCGCGATCAAGATCGCTGACACCCCCGGCGGCGAAGCGTTCGAGGTTTCGGGCCGTGGCGAATTGCAGATGGGCGTTCTGATCGAAAACATGCGCCGCGAAGGGTTCGAGTTGTCGATCTCGCGCCCACAGGTGATCATGCGCGAACAGGATGGCCAGACCGTCGAACCCATCGAGGAAGTCACCATCGACGTGGACGACGAGTATTCCGGCGCGGTGATCGAAAAACTGACCGGATCGCGCAAGGGCGAACTGACCGAGATGAAGCCCGCAGGTGCTGGAAAGACCCGAATCATTGCGCATGTGCCGTCACGCGGGCTGATCGGTTATCACGGCGAGTTTCTGACCGACACGCGCGGCACGGGCGTTCTGAACCGCGTGTTCCATGGCTGGGCACCCCACAAAGGGTCGATCCCCGGTCGTCGCGCGGGCGTTCTGATCTCGATGGAAAACGGTACCTCAGTCGCCTATGCGCTGTGGAACCTCGAAGATCGCGGCCGCATGTTCATCGGCGCGCAGGAAGACGTATATCAGGGCATGATCATCGGCGAACATAGCCGCGAAAACGATCTGGAAGTGAATCCGTTGAAGGGCAAGAAGTTGACCAACGTCCGCGCCTCGGGCACGGATGAGGCCGTGCGCCTGACCACCCCGATCACCATGTCGCTGGAAGAGGCCATCGCCTATATCGACAATGATGAATTGGTCGAAGTCACGCCGAACAACATCCGCCTGCGCAAACGCTATCTGGACCCGCATGAGCGGAAAAGACAGGCGCGGTCATCCGACCAGTAATCCCCCCGACAAAAACAGGAAAGCCCCGGAAAATTGCCGGGGCTTTTCGCGTTTCAGGACAACACGTTACTCGTCGGTTTCAACAATCAGCAATTCCCGCTCGGATGCGCCCCGCGCATGACTTAGCGCCTCTTGATACTCGGGCGAGTGATAGCAGCCTTCAGCAGCCTCGACGCTGGGGAATTTCGCCACCACGTTGCGCGGGCGGTCCTTGCCTTCAAGCTGCACATAGCGCCCGCCGCGCGCGATGAAATGCCCGCCATGTTTGGCAATCGCAGGCCCGGCAAGGGCGGCGTATTTGCCATAGGCGTCGTCGTCGGTCACGGTCACATGGGCAATCCAAAGGGCGGGCATAGGTCTCTCCTGCAATAAAAAAAAGTCGCGTTTCGATGGACGATACGCGGCCTTTCAGATTTTGCAATGGGCGTCAGCCGGCGATGATCGCCTCGGCTGCGGCCACGGCGGCCTCTGCCCCCGAGAAATCCTGCCCGCCCCCCTGCGCGAGTTCAGGACGACCGCCGCCGCCCTTGCCGCCAACCGCCGGCACAGCCGCTTTCACAAGGTCAACCGCCGACACACGGTTGGTCATGTCCGCCGTCACCCCGGCCGCGACGGCAACCTTGCCATCATTGTCCGAAATGATCAGAACCGCCCCCGATCCAAGCGCATCTTTCTGTTCATTCACAAGCGTTTGCAGGTCTTTCCCCGCGACGCCCGCAATGGTCATGGCCAGAAATTTCACGCCCCCAATATCCTTGGCTTCCGCCCCTGCGCCCGCCGCTTTCGCCAACTCGCGCTTCAGGTTCGCAATCTCGCCCTGCAAGGCCTTGCGTTCGTCCAAAAGCCCCTTGACCCGGCTCACGACCTCTTCCGGTTTGGCTTTCAACATGCCCTGCAGTTCCGATGCCCGCGCAGCCTCCTCCTCGATATAGGCGACGGCGGCCTTGCCGGTCAGTGCCTCGATCCGGCGGATGCCAGCGGCACTGGCCCCTTCCGACAGGATCACGCAGACCCCAATGTCGCCGGTCTGCCGCACATGCGTGCCGCCGCAGAGTTCGATGGAATAGGTCTGCCCATCCGTGCCCTTGCCGGTCGCGGCATGCCCCATCGAGACCACGCGCACCTCGTCGCCGTACTTTTCGCCAAACAAGGCCTGCGCACCAATCTCGCGGGCATCATCCGGCGTCATGATCCGGGTTTCCACGGGCGCATTCTGGCGAATATAGGTGTTCACCTCGCGCGCGATATTGCCCAATTCCTGCGCTGATACGGCCTTGTTGTGGCTGAAATCGAACCGCAGACGATCCGGCGCGTTCAGCGACCCGCGCTGCGCGACATGATCGCCCAACTCGTTGCGCAGCGCCTCGTGCAGCAGGTGCGTGGCCGAATGGTTGGCGCGGATCGCCGTGCGGCGCAAGTGATCCACCGCCAGTTCAGCACCCTGCCCTTTCGCAATCTCGCCCTCGTCGACCCTGGCGAAATGGATGAACACGTCGGCCACCTTCTTGGTGTCTGTGATATGCGCCGATCCGGTATCGGTGCGGATCAGACCCGTGTCGCCCACCTGGCCACCCGCTTCGGCATAAAACGGCGTCTGGTTGACGACGATCTGAACCTCGTCCCCGGCCTTGGCGCTGTCGGTCAGCGCGCCGTCCGAGACAAGTGCCAGCACCTGACCCTCGGCGTGTTCGGTGTCATAGCCCAGAAACTCGGTCACCCCATGCTGTTCGGCCAGATCGAACCAGATCGTGGCATCCGCCGCTTCGCCCGAGCCGGACCATGCGGCCCGTGCCCGCGCCTTCTGTTCGTCCATCGCCGCATCAAACCCGGCCTGATCTACCCCGCGCCCCTTTTCGCGCAGCGCATCCTGCGTCAGATCCAGCGGAAACCCATAGGTGTCATAGAGCTTGAACGCCGTCTCGCCCGGCAAATCAGCGCCTTCGGGCAGGCTGGACACTTCGTCATCCAGCAGCTTCAACCCACGATCCAGCGTTTTCTTGAACCGCGTTTCCTCGTTCAGAAGGGTCTCTTCGATCATGGTTTGCGCGCGACCAAGTTCAGGATAGGCCTGCCCCATCTGCGCCACCAGCTCCGGCACAAGGCGGTGCATGACCGGGTCTTGCGCGCCCAGCAAATGGGCATGACGCATCGCGCGGCGCATGATCCGGCGCAACACGTAGCCGCGCCCTTCGTTCGAGGGCATCACCCCATCGGCCATCAGAAACGAAGTTGATCGCAAGTGGTCGGCAATAACGCGGTGATGCACATTCTTATCGCCATAGGGATCGACATTCGTCACATGCGCGGACGCCTCGATCAGCGCCCTGAACAGATCTGTGTCATAGTTGTCGTGACTGCCCTGCAGCAAAGCACCGATCCGCTCCAGCCCCATGCCGGTGTCGATCGACTGCATGTCCAGCGCCTTCATCGAGCCATCTTCAAACTGCTCGTTTTGCATGAACACGATGTTCCAGATCTCGATGAACCGATCACCATCTTCCTCGGCGCTGCCCGGAGGGCCACCCCAGATATGGTCGCCGTGATCATAGAAAATCTCGGTGCAAGGGCCACAGGGGCCGGTTGGGCCCATCTGCCAGAAATTGTCGTGCGTCGCGATGCGGATGATCCGGTCTTCGGGCACGCCCACCTTCTTCCAGATTTCAAACGCCTCGTCGTCTGTGTGATAGACGGTGGTCAGCAGGCGTTTGGGGTCGATGCCGAATTCCTTGGTGATCAGGTTCCAGGCGAACGGGATCGCGTCATCCTTGAAATAGTCGCCAAAGCTGAAATTTCCCAGCATCTCGAAAAACGTGTGGTGGCGCGCGGTATATCCCACATTGTCCAGATCATTGTGCTTGCCGCCGGCGCGCACGCATTTCTGTGCCGTTGTTGCACGGGTGTAATCGCGCGTCTCGATCCCCGTGAACAGGTTCTTGAACTGCACCATGCCCGAGTTGACGAACATCAGCGTCGGGTCGTTGCGTGGCACCAGAGGCGAGCTGTCGACAACCGTATGTCCGTTAGTTTCGAAATATTTCAGAAAAGTCGAGCGGATGTCATTAAGGCTGGCCATGTTATCTTGTCTCTGAAGGGGCGTTCACATCCGTTTACCTTTGCCAGCCATCCCTGTCCACCGGCTGTTGCCGCAAAAAGAAAAGGCCGGGACATGCCCGACCTGTCTTCGTCTTTGGTGACGATCAATCACATGATCATGCTTCCAGAAGCCCGTCGTCATCGGCGTCTTTTTCGCTTTCGGGCATGTCAAAATCCAGACCGTGCGCGGCTCGGATCTTGTCTTCGATCTCAAGCGCGGTGCGGGTGTTTTCACGCAGATAATTCTTGGCATTCTCGCGCCCCTGACCGATACGTTCGTCGCCATAGCTGAACCACGACCCCGACTTCTCGACCACGCCGGCCTTGACGCCCAGATCCAGCAACTCGCCCATTTTCGAGATGCCTTCGCCATACATGATATCAAATTCGACCTGTTTGAACGGCGGAGCCACTTTGTTCTTCACGACTTTTACGCGCGTGGCGTTGCCAACCACCTCGTCGCGGTCCTTGATGGCGCCGATGCGCCGGATGTCTAGCCGAACCGAGCTGTAAAATTTCAGCGCGTTGCCGCCTGTCGTGGTTTCGGGGCTACCGAACATGACGCCGATCTTCATGCGAATCTGGTTGATGAACACCACGGTGCATTTCGAACGCGAGATCGACCCGGTCAGTTTACGCATTGCCTGGCTCATCAGGCGCGCCTGCACGCCGACATTGCTGTCGCCCATATCGCCTTCCAGTTCGGAGCGGGGCGTCAGTGCGGCAACCGAGTCGACCACCACCATGTTGACGGCCCCTGATCGCACCAGCGTATCAACGATTTCAAGCGCCTGTTCGCCGGTGTCGGGCTGGCTGATCAGAAGCTCATCCAGATCGACGCCCAGCTTGCGGGCATATTGCGGATCCAGTGCGTGTTCGGCATCGACAAAGGCGCAAACCCCGCCCTTTTTCTGCTCTTCCGCCACGCAATGCAAGGTCAGCGTCGTCTTACCCGAGCTTTCCGGGCCGTAAATCTCGATGATCCGACCTTTGGGCAGGCCGCCAATGCCAAGTGCGATATCCAAACCCAGCGAGCCTGTTGACGTCGCCTCTATCTCGGCGACCGGGTTGTCGGCGCCGAGCTTCATGATCGACCCTTTGCCAAACTGCCGTTCGATTTGCGCCAGCGCGCTGTCGAGCGCCTTTTGTTTGTCACCGTCACGTTTCATGTCAAAGATATCCGCCGTTGCCATTTGTTATCATCCCTTATTTCACACCCGCGAACGGGCGGCAATCATGCTCGTGTTCTGCTCTTGTTCTCATCACCCGTTATGAGCACAAAATAGGAACATTTCAAGTCAAGTTTTCAAAACAAGTTTGCCCGGGAATGGTAAGCAAAGGGTTAACAACGCTGAAACCACAGCAAAATCGGCAAAAACATGAGGCTGGGACGGGTCAATGCAACTGCCTTTGCACCGTGGCGGTCAGGTCCGTCAGGGAAAATGGTTTGGGCAAAAAGACCGAATTCGGAATGCGCGACTGGTGTTCGGAGACCGAATCCTCGGCATAGCCCGAGACGAAGACCACTTTCACGCCCGGTCGGTCCTCAAGCGCCTTGGCCACCCAGGTGGGGCCATCCATGCCAGGCATGATCACATCCGTGACAAACACGTCGACCGAAAGTGTCGTATCTTCAAGTGTTTTCAGTGCCTCCTCGGCATTTTCGGCTTCCAGCACCGTGAACCCGCGCATGCGCAGCGCGCGCGAGGCAAAGGCGCGCACCGGGGCTTCGTCTTCCACCAGCAAGACAATGTTGTCCTTGCCGTCTTTCAGGGCATGAGTGGGCATTGGAAGTGTCGGAGCGTCTGGCAGCCCGGGCGGTGCCGCCGCCGTTGCATCGACCACACCATTTCGGGCGAGCGCGTCAGACGAGGCCGCGCCTTCTGCACCCGTGACGCTTGCAGAGGCACCATCAAGCAGGATCTGGTCATTGGCCGACAAGGCATCCAGCGTATCCCGGATCGGATCGTCTCCTACGGCTTCGGACAATTCAACCTGTTCGTCTTCCGTATCAAGGGGCGCGAGTTCCAGTTGGTCCGTGTCCTGACAGACCGGGAAATACAGCGTAAAGGTCGATCCCGCGCCGGGGATCGAATCGACGAAGATGAACCCGCCCATCTGTTTCACGATGCCATACGCCATCGACAGGCCAAGGCCGGTGCCTTTGCCAGCGCCCTTCGTCGTGAAGAACGGCTCGAAAATCTTGCTGAGCTTGTCGGCAGGGATGCCCGTGCCCTGATCAATCACGCGGATGGTAACATAGGCACCGGGCGGCACCGTTGCCCGGTCACGATGGAGCGGCTGGTCGATGGTGACATTCCGTGTCTCAACGCGGATCTCGCCTTCGCCATTCATGGCGTCGCGCGCGTTCACCACAAGGTTCATGATCACCTGATCCAGCTGACGACGATCAGCGCGGATCGGCTTCAGATCCAGGTCATGGTCCAGATCAAGCGATACTTTTTCCCCGACGAGACGGTTCAGCAGATGGGTCAGGTCCGACAGCGAGTCCGTCAGAGCCAGTTTCTCGGGGCAGAGTGTCTGCTTGCGCGAAAACGCCAGCAGTTGACGCACCAGAGCCGCGGCCCGATTGGCATTCTGATGAATTTGCGACAGGTCGGAATACTCCGGGTCGTTCTCGTCACGTCCCAGCAACAGAAGGTCGCAATGACCTGATATGGCCGTCAGCAGATTGTTGAAGTCATGCGCAACACCGCCCGCCAGTTGCCCGATTGCCTCCATCTTTTGGCTTTGAACGAACTGTGCCTCGAGGGTTTTCAACTCGGTCGCATCCTGCAACACGGCGACCAGCGCCCGCCCGGTATCATCAGCCACTTGACCCAGCGAGATTTGCAGAAACACATCTTCGTCCGGTTTTACCGCGCGCACCACCTCGACCCGCCCAAGATGACGCCCGGCATGTGCCTCGCGCAGCCATTCCGAGACGGGGCGGCCCAGACCTTCGACCTGATCGGCCAACTGGGTGCCGATGGCTGCTTCGTCGCCCAGAAGTGCCCGCGCCCGCCGATTGGCCAGCACGATGACACCGCCGGTGTCCAACTTGATCAGGGGCACGGGCAAGCGTTCGATAAAGGCCCATTCTTCGTCCGTGATCACCGGGCCGCCCGGGGGTGGCAACAAGTAGATCTCGCGCCGGCCCGCGCTGATTTCCAACTCGCACACAAAGGCCGGGACCGGACCATTTCGGGCCGACACCTGCACCACCGTGCCTGCCTGGACCGGCAAGTCCGAAAACACCCGGTCCAGCGTGGTTTCACGCCCGCCCAGAAGACGCCGCGCACTTTCATTCATGAACAGGATGGTGCCGGATTTCGACACTGTCATCATCGGCAGACTGATATGTTCAGCACTGCGCGTACCTTGCCCGCGTTCGCCGAAATCTTCCATGCGCCAGAGATACCCGCCGCCGTCCATCACATGCACCGACAGCCGCACATGCCCGCGCCGCAAGACGACATCTTCATACGCCGCCCCCTTGGCCTGGGCTTTGTTCTGCAGCCGAAACAGAACCGAGGCCGGGGCGGCAAACATGTCTTTCACGGCACCGGCCAAAGTCGCGCCGAGCTGATCGCCGAATGCTTCGGTCGCGGCGCGATTCTGATAACGGATCATCCCGTCCGCATCCGTTGCAAAGCTGGCCGCACCGTCATGGTCAGACACATGATGCACCATGCGGATCATCGCATCCTGCCGACGTTGATGAAGCGCGCACAGCGCCATGACCGTCAGCGCCAGCGCCAGAAACGTCAGCCCGATCAGCAACAGGCTCAGCCCCAGAACCGGCAAGGCGACAAACCACGCTGCGCTGACCGACAAAACCGCAAGCAACAGAAGATACCCGACCCGCTGCGACAGGCGCAGGGCGATTTCGGTCAATGGATTGGACGACACGTCAACGTACGACACAATGATCCCCTTTTACAGAATCGGCCCCGCCGTTATGACGCACGGTCGGTTAAGCGCCGATTAATGGGATCAAGGTTATCAACCTTAGATTGTTCTTGCCAAGCGTTACTTTCCCTCAAGTCGCGCGATGTAAAACCCATCACCCCCGTCCAGGGGGGAAAACTGCTGCTCGCGGACCACGTCAAACTCGGCGTGGTGCGCCAGGAACCGATCCACCTGCCCTCGATTCTCGGGCTTGAGAACGGAACAGGTGGCATAGGCGATCGCCCCACCAGATGCGGCCAGCGCGGGAAGCTGCGACAACACCATGCGCTGGGTGTCCAACAACGCGGCGAAACGGTCTGGCGTCAAAAGCCATTTGCCCTGCGGCGCGCGACGCCACGAACCGCTGCCTGAACAGGGGGCATCAGCAAACACCAGATCGAAGCTGCCAAAATCGCGCAGCGTGTCCGGAGTGGCAATGTCTATCTTGCAACCAGCCCGCTCAGCGCGCGCTGGCAGGTCTTTCATCCGCGCTGGTGCGATGTCATGGGCCACCACTTCGGCCCCTAGCGCGGCCAGGGCCAGCGCCTTGCCGCCACCGCCCGCGCAATAATCCAGAACACGCTGCCCCGGTTTCACCTGCAACGCCTCGACCACTGCCTGTGAGGCCGTATCCTGAAGCTCCACCAAACCTTGAAGAAAGGCTTGTGAACCACTGATTTTGCGCGGGTTTTCCAAAACTTCCAACGCTGTGGAAGCCAGCGGATGCGGCTGTGCGACGATGCCCTCCTGCGCCAGTGTGCGTTGCACCCCCTCTCGCGTCGTGCGCGCGGTGTTCACCCGCAGGAACACCGGTGCGCGATGGCGCAAGGCCTCCAGCACCGCTTCGGTCTCAGGGCCAAGGCTCTCTTCGACCTGCGGCAAGAGCCAATCCGGGCAATCCAGACGTTCGGCGCGGCTGAGCGTGGCTGTGAAGCTGCGTTCCTGATCGGTCATCGGAGCGGGTGCGTGCCCTTCACCGGTGAACAGCGTGTCCGGATCGACTCCCTGTCCGCGCATCAGACCAATCATGATGGCGCGCCCGGTCTTTCCCCCGCCCAGCCCCGTCGCCGAGCGCAACCGGCGAAGCGCGTCGAACACATGATCACGAATGGCGGCGCGGTCTTTCGACCCGGCAAACCGATGCCGCCGCGCCCAACCGGTCAGCGCCTGTTCCGCGGGGGTGCCGGACAGATAGTCGTCCAGGATCTCAATCGCCGCAGCGACGCGGGCGCCGGGCGTCACCGCACCGACCTTACGACATCAATGTCACGCTGCAACATATTGTGTTCCCTAACCTATCCGATAGTTCGGGCTTTCGCGCGTGATCTGGACATCATGCACATGGCTTTCCTTCAGCCCCGCGCCGGTGATTTTCACGAACTGGCAGTTCTTGCGCATTTCGGCAACGGTGGCACAGCCGGTATAGCCCATCGCCGCCCGCAGACCGCCCACCAACTGGTGAATGACCGCGCCCGCACTGCCCTTATACGGCACCTGCCCCTCGATCCCTTCGGGCACCAGCTTGTCAGACGCTGCGTCTTTCTGGAAATAGCGATCTGCCGAGCCGCGCGCCATGGCGCCAAGGCTGCCCATGCCGCGATAGGCCTTGAACGAGCGGCCCTGATACAAGATCACCTCGCCGGGGCTTTCATCGGTGCCTGCGATCATCGAGCCGACCATCGCACAGCTTGCACCTGCAGCAATGGCCTTGGCGAAATCGCCCGAGAACTTGATGCCGCCATCGGCAATCACTGGCACATCGCCCGCCGCCGCGGCACAATCCCCGATCGCCGTCAACTGAGGCACGCCAACGCCCGCCACCATCCGGGTGGTGCAGATCGAGCCTGGCCCGATCCCCACTTTCACCGCATCGGCACCCGCGTCGATCAGGGCGCGCGTCGCGTCGCCCGTGGCCACGTTGCCTGCGATGACCTGCACGCTGTTGGATTGTGCCTTGATCCGCTTCACAGCCTCGATCACCCCTTCGGAATGGCCATGCGCCGTGTCCACGACGACGATATCCACGCCCGCGTCGATCAGAGCTTCGGAGCGGGCAAAACCACTATCGCCCACGGAACTGGCCGCCGCGACGCGCAACCGCCCCAGATCGTCTTTGCAGGCGGTCGGGTTCAGCACCGCTTGTTCCGTGTCCTTAAGCGTCAGAAGCCCGGTCAGCTTGCCGTCGCCATTGGTGACCAGCAACTTCTCGATCCGGCGGGCCTTCATCAGGCTTTTCGCCTCTTCCAACTCGGCCGGCTCCTGCAGCATGGCCAGGTTGTCCGAGGTCATCATCACCTTGACCGGCGTGTCGTCATCGGTGGCAAAGCGCATGTCGCGGTTGGTCACGATCCCCACCACGCGGCCCTGTTCATCCACCACCGGAAAGCCGGTCACGCGATAGCGCTCCTGCAACTGCTTGGCATCGGCGAGCGTCTGGTCGGGGGTCAGGGTGATCGGATTATAGACGATCCCGCTTTCAAACCGCTTCACGCGGCGCACCTGTTCGGCCTGTTCGTCAACATCGAGGTTCTTGTGAATGACTCCCATGCCGCCCGCCTGCGCCATGGCGATGGCCATGCGCGCTTCGGTCACGGTGTCCATCGCCGAGCTGAGCAGAGGGATGTTCATTGCAATCGAGCGGGTGACGAAGGTGGTCGTGTTTGCGGTGGACGGCAGCACATTGCTGGCGGCCGGAACCAGAAGGACGTCGTCGAAAGTGAGCGCCTCGCGAATCTCCATGGGCTTTCTCCTCGGGAGTGTTCGTTTGGCACGTCCCTATCTCATGGCGGGGGCTGTTTGGAAAGAGTGTTGCCCGACATTTCTGCGCATGGCGGGTTTTTTCACGGCGTGCCGGTTGGGGAACCCCGTGTTTGACAAAGGCCGCGTCAGCCGGAAAGCTTCTGCGCAGGACATGACCAACAGGATCGGAGCATCAGATGAGCGATCAGAACCGCGGCACCGCCTTTCGCGCCCTGCACCAGAAGGGTAACCCGTTCATCCTGGCCAATGCCTGGGACATCGGCAGCGCGAAGATGCTGGCGGGGCTTGGGGCGCAGGCGATCGGCACCTCGTCCGCCGCCCACGCCTTCACGTTGGGGCGGCCCGACATGGGGCATGTCAGCCGCGACGAAGCTCTGGCCCATGCGCAGGATCTGGTCGCGGCGGTGCAGGTCCCCGTGTCGGGCGATTTCGAAAACGGCTTTGGCGATGATCCTGACACCTGTGCTGAAACGGTGCGCCTGTCCTACGAGGCCGGTCTGGCCGGCATCTCGATCGAGGACACCGCCCTGCCTGCGGCCACGCCCTATGATCGCGCGCAGGCCGTCGAACGGATCAAAGCCGCCGCATCCGCCGCGCGGGCCCTGCCCGGTGACTTCGTCCTTGTGGCCCGCGCCGACGGGGTGATGAACGGGCAATACGATCTGGAAGAAGCCCTGGCCCGGATCATCGCCTACGAGGCTGCGGGGGCGGATTGCGTCTATGTTCCCTTGCCCGGCACGCTGGCCGATCAGGCGCGTGTCTGTGCGGCCACGGATCTGCCCGTCAACGCCTTGGCGGCGGGTCCGCTTTCACAGGTCAGCCGCGCGGATTTGGCGCAGGCTGGCGTGGCGCGTATCTCGCTTGGGTCGGCGCTGGCGCGCGTAACCCACCGGGTGATCCGTGACGCAGCTCAGGCGATGTTCGACAGCGGAGATTTTTCGATGCTGGGGACGGGCATGCCGGGGGGCGAGGTCGATGCCCTTTTGACTACCAAACCGCACTAGATCTGAGTCACATCCGCGTCATAGATCCAGCGAAACCGGTTGAACACCTGCCTGGGGGCCAGACGACCGGCCACCCGCAGCGCCTCGTGGCCCAGACGCCGCGCAACCGGGTTGGCATAGTGGTAATTGCGCGCATTCCGGCTGGCGGCGTTCACAATCTTTTCGCAGCGCGCGCGGCGCAACTGCTGATACCTTGCCGGGCCGGCATCTGGCCCGTCACGGTCCAGACAGGCGGCCAGAACCCAAGCATCTTCGATCGCCATGACCGCGCCCTGCGCCATGAACGGCAAGGTCGGATGGGCCGCATCGCCCAGCAACGCGCAGTGACCATAATGCCAGTTCACCGCCACCGGATGACGGAACAGGCCCCACAGATGCACCCTGTCGACCCGTTCCAGCAGGGCCTGCGCATCGTCGCAAAACCCGCTGAACGCGCGGCGCAGGTTGTCGGGGTCGTCCTGATGGGTCCAGCCCTCGTCCGCCCAGGCATCGCGTTCTTCGACCGCGACAAGGTTGACCATGGTGCCGCCGCGCAGGGGATACGTCACCATATGCCGCCCCGGCCCCATATACACGGTGGCTTCGGCCGGTTCGCGGCCTGTGGCCGGGACGGTCGCCCGCCATGCCACCTGCCCGGTAAAGAACGGATCGCGTGCCCCGTTCATCGCCCGGTGGGCCACCGACCGCAGGCCATCGGCACCGATGATGAACCCCATCTCCTGCGCCCCTTCTCCGACCAGTTGGACCTGCGCAGTGGTCAGGCTGGGGATCACACGTTCGACCCGCACGCCGCAGCGAATGGTCACCCCGGCGTCACGTGCCGCATCCGCCAGAAGGTCGATCAGGTCCGCCCGGTGAAACAGCAGAAAGGTCGCCCCCGGCGCCACCTTGTCGAAATTGAAATCAATCACCTCGTGGCCGGACACTCCATCGCGCAGCCACACGCCATGCCCGTGCACGGCACGGTCGCGCGCAGCCTCGCCCAGACCCAAGGCCTCCAGCACGCGCACGCCATTGGGGCTGATTTGCAACCCGGCCCCGACCTCGGTGATCGCAGGCGCTTGTTCCAGCACGGTGACACGCGCCCCACGCCGGGCCAGCGCCACCGCCGCCGTCAGCCCGCCGATCCCCGCGCCAAGGATGGTCACGTCCTGTCCTGCAATCATGGTTGCACGTTCCTCTGGCGTTCACCCAACGGTCACACACCCCCGGCTGACGTCATGGGCAGGCAAAGAAAAAAGGCGCCGGGTTCACCAGCGCCTTTTGTCATGGATCAGGGCCACATGCCACGCGACAAGTGCGCCCATCGTGTGATTTTCACCGAACCACGGCCTAATCGTCGCGGTGAACCTTTTCGCGGCGCTCATGGCGTTCCTGCGCCTCAAGGCTCAGCGTCGCAATGGGTCGTGCATCCAGACGTTTCAGCGAAATCGGCTCGCCTGTTTCGGAACAATACCCGTATTCGCCCTCTTCGATCCGGCGCAGGGCCTGATCAATCTTGGCCACCAGTTTGCGCGACCGATCACGTGTCCTTAGTTCAAGCGCCCGATCTGTCTCCTCCGACGCACGATCCGCGATGTCCGGGATGTTCCGAGTGTTGTCTTGTAAACCTTCCAGCGTATGGCGGCTTTCGTCCAACAATTCTTCTTTCCAGGCCAGAAGCTTGCGACGGAAATACTCCGTCTGACGCTCATTCATAAACGGTTCGTCTTCGGCAGGACTGTAATCGTCGGGCAGGAAAGTCTCTGCTTTCATACCAACTCCCTCAACTTACCGGACCGTAAAGACGTAACAACCAAGTTGCACCATAGGAGTCCGGCTTCTTGTGGCGCCCGTTTACACCCGCTGTTGCCGGTTGTCACTAGCCAAACCGCAGGATCAGGAAAGGTTTTCGCCAATAACGGGCAAACATCTGATATATAAAAAAACACTCGGGAATAGGATCGCGCGAACGGGTCACAGGAACACCGGGGCGCGGCGATCGGGTCATGCTGTGAAACTGTCGCAAGTGACCGCGGCCCGGAATGGCACGACCGAACCCTTGCCAAAACCCACCGGTCCCATTACTTCGCCCCGGTAAGCGCCGCCGTGACCGCAAAGGGATGACAGGATGACAAAACGCTTTGAAGGCACCGAAAGCTATGTCGCAACCGATGATCTGAAGGTTGCGGTGAATGCCGCCGTCACATTGGAACGTCCGCTGCTGGTCAAGGGCGAGCCCGGCACCGGCAAGACGGAACTGGCCAAGCAGGTGGCCGGCGCCCTGGGCGCGCGGATGATCGAATGGAACATCAAGTCCACCACCAAGGCACAGCAGGGTCTGTATGAATATGACGCGGTCAGCCGGTTGCGCGACAGTCAACTGGGCGACGAGCGTGTGCATGATGTGGCGAACTATATCAAACGCGGCAAGCTGTGGGAGGCGTTCGAGGCCGATGAACGTGTCGTCCTGTTGATTGACGAGATCGACAAGGCCGATATCGAGTTTCCCAACGACCTGTTGCAAGAGCTTGATAAGATGGAGTTCCACGTCTATGAGACCGGCGAAACCATCCGCGCAAAGCACCGCCCGATCATCATCATCACCTCGAACAACGAAAAAGAGCTGCCCGACGCCTTCCTGCGCCGCTGCTTCTTCCACTATATCCGTTTCCCCGATGCCGACACACTGGCCCGCATCGTCGAGGTGCATCACCCCGGCATCAAGCCGCGTCTGCTGACCGAGGCACTGACCCAGTTCTATGAAATCCGCGAACAGCCGGGGCTGAAGAAAAAGCCCTCGACGTCTGAGGTGTTGGACTGGCTGAAACTTCTGTTGGCCGAGGATATTGACCCCGAAACCCTGAAACGCGACGGGGCGTCCGCGCTTCCAACGCTGCACGGGGCGCTGTTGAAAAACGAACAGGATGTGCATCTGTTCGAACGTCTGGCCTTCATGGCCCGGCGCGAGGAGCGTGGCGGGCGACATTAGCCCATCTGATCTTGACAATCGGACCATATGAACTTATCTTCTGATCAACACGACAGGAGATGCACCATGCACGCCGCCCCACACCCGATCACCCCGCCCCCGGCCCGTCCGACCTCGGACCACGCGGCCGTGGCGCTCAAGGCCTATGGCCGGATTGCCGAGGCTTGGGGGCTGAAACTGGACGAGGCTGCGGCACTGGCGGATATGTCCACGTCCACATGGAAGCGCGCGCGCAATCCCGGCTTCAAGGGCGATCTGACCCGCGACCAGATGCTGCGGCTGTCCGCGCTGGTGGGGATTTACAAGTCCCTGCATCTGTATTTCGACGCGGCAATTGCCGATCAGTGGATCACCCTTGCCAATACCGGCCCGCTGTTTGACGGCGCGCGTCCAATCGACACGATGATCGAGGATGGCTTGCCGCAATTCCTGCGCGTGCGCAATTATGTCGATGCGCTGCGGGGTGGGATGTGACCGACCCGTTGCCGCTGCGATCGGTCAGCGACCGCGCACTGGTCCGCCTGATCCCCGCCACCTATCACAAACCGCCCGTCTTGCGCGGGCTGGTCGATAGCGACGACGAAATGGCCCTGCTGGCCGAGGTCGAGGCCATGACCTCTGCCCGCCACATGGCCGAACGTGGGCGCGATCTGGGTGTGAACCGTCTGGAGCTGGCCTGGGAACGTCGTGCTGCCGATCTTCGCATCTATGGTTTGAGCCATGTGAACGCGGCCTTCACCTATCGCCGGGCGGGCGGCAACCGGTTCAATGACGAAACACGCGGCGCATGGTATTGCAGTTGGAGCGCCATGACCTCGCTGGCCGAGGTCGGATATCACTACACGCGCGAGCTGTCGTATATTGGCGTCTTCGATACCAAGGTGCGTTATGTCGAATTGCTGGCTGATTTCATCGGAGACTTCCCCGACCTGACCGGCCAGCCTGATCACCCCGCGCTGCATGAAGACCCGGCACGGGGTTATCCGCGCGGGCAGGAGCTGGCCAATCACCTGCGCGCGGACGGGCATCGGGGGTTGGTCTATCCCTCCGTGCGTCACCCCGGTGGCACCTGCCTTGTCGCCTTCGAACCCGCGGCGGTGCAGAACGTGCGCCCCGGTGCCAAGTGGGACATCACATGGTCGGGCAGCCCTGATTTTGACGTGGTGGGGTTATAGGTATCGATTCGGCCAACCCCGCGCCGATCAACCTTATCGGCCTAGTGCCGCATGAAACACCCCGCACAAGATATTGTTTTTCTTTACGGCTTTTCGGGAAAAGCGCCCAGGTTCACGCCATTTCCCTTGGTCAAACCACAACGCCCCCATAAACTCTGACCCTTGCCTGGGGGGGCACAAATGCGGGTGTGACGGTGTTGTTATGGGAAGCAATGCGCACATGTCCGTTCGGCCATTGACGCCGTCTGATAGAGATGCGTGGGCGCGCCTGTGGGAAGGCTACCTGCGCTACTATGAGACCGAAGTCGCCCCGGAGGTCTATGAAACCACCTTCGCCCGGCTTCTGTCAGAGGATCCGAACGAGTTCCACGGGCTTCTGGCCTGCGTGGGGGATCAGCCCGTGGGGCTGGTGCATTACCTGTTCCATCGTCACGCGTGGAAAATCGAAAACGTCTGTTATCTGCAAGACCTGTATGCCGATCCCTCCGTGCGCGGCACAGGCGTCGGGCGGGCGTTGATCGAAGCGGTCTATGCCGCCGCCGATCAGGCTGGCGCACCGTCGGTCTATTGGCTGACGCAGGATTTCAACCACACCGCCCGCAAACTCTATGACCGGATTGGCGTCAAGACGCCCTTCATCCGGTATGGGAGGGCGTGACGATGCGAATGATGATCCTGCCGACCCTGTTGGCCGCGTTCACCATCAGCGGGTGTTCAATTCCGATGACCGCGAACAGTCCACGAGAGGAAGTCGCCGCCCGCCGCATCGCCCTGCCTGCGGCCCTGCCGCCGATGAAGGCCTTCGGCTCGACCCATATCATCCGGCCATCACGACCCAACAGCGTCATTGCCGGGGACTTCCTGGACCTGTCCTTCCAGCTGGAAAGCGGACGCCCCCTGCCCGTTCTGACCCGGTTCGAGGGGCCGGTTACCCTGCGCGTCACAGGGGATGCGCCGCCTTACATGACGGCAGACCTGACCCGATTGCTGTCCCGACTTCGGATCGAGGCCGGGATCAATATCCGGCAAGTTGCCGCCAACAAGACCGCCTCGATCACGCTTGAGATCATTCCGAAACGGCAACTGCAACGCCTCGTGCCCCATGCGGCCTGTTTCGTGGCGCCCAATGTGGCAAGCTGGCAGGACTACAAGGCGGCGCGCGGCACCGCCCGGCTGGATTGGACACGCCTGCGCACCCGAACCCAAATGGCCGTGTTCCTGCCCGGCGATGTCAGCCCACAAGAGCTGCGCGATTGCCTGCATGAAGAAGTTGCGCAGGCGCTGGGGCCGGTGAATGACCTGTATCGCCTGCATGACAGCGTGTTCAACGACGACAACTTCCATACCGTGCTGACCGGGTTCGACATGCTGATCCTGCGCGCCTATTACGCCCCGGAACTGACGTCCGGCATGAGCCGTGGCGACGTGGCGGCCCGTCTGCCCGCCATACTGGCACGGCTGAACCCGGCAGGTGGCGCCGGAGCGCCCCGCATGGGAGGCCGGTCCCCCGAGTCGTGGAAAGACGCCATCGCGACCGCGCTGGGCAAGGGCGCCTCGACCAACCGCCGCCGCGAAGCTGCCACCACTGCCGTCGCGCTCGCCCGCAAGATGGGATGGCGCGACACGCGGCTGGCCTTCAGTCTGTTTGCCTATGGCCGCCTGCATATGCGCCAAAGCAACAAGGACGCCTTCGCCGCCTTCCGCGAGGCCGAAGCGATCTATCGCACCAATCCGGAAACCGCGCTGCATGCGGCCCATATGGGGGTGCAACTGGCCGCCTATGCCCTGTCTGCCGGTCAGGCGGATCAGGCAATTGCCATCGTCAACACGCATATCGCCCCTGTGATGCGCGCCGAAAATGCCGCCCTGCTGGCCACGCTGATGATGATCAAGGCCGAGGCGCTTGACCTTGAAGGACGCCCGCGTGAAGCACAGCTTGTCAGGCTCGACAGTCTGGGCTGGGCGCGGTATGGCTTCGGCTCGAACGAGCAGGTCGGCGCGCGGCTCAGCGAAATCGCAGCCATATCGCCGGGTTAGACGGATTGGGGCTGTTGTGACGGCCCCCGTGCAAGGGGTTTATGCTTATGCTGGTCATCGCGGCACTTGTTTTCGGGGCATTGGTCGGGGTCATGCGCGCCCGCAAACGCGGTGGAAACCGGCTGGACATCGCGCAATATGCGGCGGTGCATGCGCTTGTGTTTGCGCTGATCGCACTGTTCGCCTCGATCTTCATCAGCCGCTAGGTTTGCGCGATGTTCCTGCCCTTCTTTGAAAACCTCCGCGCCAACAAGGTCCCTGTTTCCCTGCGCGAATTTCTGGCGTTTCTGGAGGCGATGAAGGCCGGGCTTGTGACCTATGACATCGAAGGGTTCTACTACCTCGCGCGCGTTGCGATGGTGAAGGACGAGCGCAACCTCGACAAGTTTGACCGGGCCTTTTCCATGACGTTTGAAGGGCTTGAAGCGATCTCTTCAGAAGAAATGCTAGAGGCCGTGGACATCCCGCAGGAATGGCTTGAAAAAATGGCCGAGAAGTTCCTGACCGACGAAGAAAAAGCCGAGATCGAAGCCCTGGGCGGGTTCGACAAGCTGATGGAGACCCTGAAAGAGCGTCTGAAAGAACAGGAAGGGCGCCATCAGGGTGGCAACAAATGGATTGGCACGGCGGGCACCTCGCCCTTTGGGGCTTATGGCTATAACCCCGAGGGCGTGCGGATCGGGCAGGACAAATCCCGCCACCAACGCGCGGTGAAAGTCTGGGACAAGCGCGAGTTTCGCAATCTGGACGATTCAATTGAGTTGGGCACACGAAACATCAAGGTGGCCCTGAAACGCCTGCGCAACTGGGCGCGGACCGGGGCAGACGAAGAGTTGGATCTGGACGGCACCATTCGCGCCACCGCCGAACACGGCTATCTTGACGTGAAAACCCGGCCCGAGCGGCACAATGCGGTGAAAGTCCTTTTGTTCCTTGACGTGGGCGGCTCAATGGACCCGCATATCAAGGTGGTGGAAGAGTTGTTTTCCGCTGCCCGGGCCGAGTTCAAGCATCTGGAATACTATTACTTCCACAACTGCCTTTATGAAGGTGTGTGGCGCGACAATGCGCGGCGCTGGACCGATCAGATCCCCACATGGGAGGTGCTGCGGACCTATGGGTCCGATTACAAGTGCATCTTCGTGGGCGACGCTTCGATGAGCCCGTACGAGATCGCCTATCGCGGCGGCGCGAACGAGCATTGGAATGATGAGCCCGGCCAGGTCTGGCTGGAGCGGGCTCGCGAACAGTGGCCGGACAACCTGTGGATCAATCCCCTGCCCGAGCATCACTGGCGTTACACCCAGTCCGTTCAGATGATCAGCCAGATCTTCGAAGGCCGCATGGTGCCGATGACGCTGGAGGGGATCGAACGCGGGATGAAAGACCTGGGGCGCTGAGCGCGTGCGGCCCCGCCCTGCCCCCTTCCTTTTCGACCAGAGCGGACACATATCTAATTCATGTTGAAACTGCTTCCGATCCTTCTGCCAGTTCTTTATGGCCTGGTGCTTTATCATTTCTCGGTCTGGCGCACCCATCGTGAACTGGATGCGCAATCGACGCGACTGGCCGACCCGAAGCTGAAGGCGCTGACGGACCGGATGGCGGCGGCGCTGGATATCGCGGAGATCCCCGTGCACATCTATGAAATCGACCCGGTGAACGGATTGGCCGCACCGGATGGGCGCATTTTCATCACGCGCGGGTTTTACAATGAGTATCGGCAAGGCAGGGTATCGGCCGAGGAACTGTCCAGCGTGATCGCCCATGAACTGGGGCATGTGGCGCTGGGGCACGCGCGCAAACGGATGATTGATTTTGCAGGGCAGAACGCCATGCGCACCGTGCTTGCGATGATGATCTCGCGCCTGTTGCCGGGGATTGGCGTGTATATTGCCAACATCCTGACCCGGCTGGTGGCAGCGGGGTTGAGCCGGGGCGACGAGTACGAGGCCGATGCCTATGCCACTGCGCTCTTGATCAAGTCGGGGATCGGGGCCGAGCCGCAAAAGACGCTGTTCGGCAAGCTGGATGCGTTGACGAAGTCCCGGTCGGGGGTCATGCCCGCCTGGCTGATGAGCCACCCCAAGACGCAAGAACGCGTCGCCGCGATCGAGAAGAACGAGGCCAAGTGGGTTCGGTAAAGTGAAGGCTTGAGGGTTAAGGGTTGAGGGTTAAGGTTAAGGGGCCTTGCCCCTCTGCGCATGCGCGCATTCACCCCAGGATATTTGTGGCCAGAAGAAACCCGGGTCAGAGCAATGTCTCAAGCGCCTTGCCCAGTCGCGGCAGGCGCGCTTTTTTCATCAGGCGGCGGATGGTCCAGTCTTCGCCTGACAAGGTGCGGGCTTGAAACAGAACGCGGGTGGCGACCGTCGTGATGGCGTCCGTGTATTCGTTGAGAAATGTCAGAAGAAACAGGTCGGGGCTTTCGCGGCGCAAGCCTTCTTCGGCCAGCGTATGGCGGGGGAAATCGGCGTTGTTCAGGGTCAACAGCACGTCCGCATGTCCTGCGATGGCGGCCGCGAGAACGTGGATGTCATGTTGGTCGGGCAGCCAGAGGCGGCTCAGGTCACGCTCTCGCGGAAGGACGCTGGCATTCGGCCAGCGATCGGTCAGAAGCGCGATCTCGGCGCGGGCGACACTGTCCTGATCGGGGCCAAGCTTCGCTGCCGCGCGCGCCCATTCTTCCAGGATACGGGGCGACCACAGGGGGGTGAAGCAGCCCTCTGCGGCAGCGCCAATCACCATTTCGCGCATCACGGTGGGATAAAGCACGCAGGCGTCGATCAGAACTTTCATGGCAGAAGGCGAAAGAACAGCGCCTTGAGATAGCCGCTTTCGGCAAGCTGCGGGTGCATCGGGTGGTCCGCCCCGGCAAAGCCCGTGTGGATCAACTGGCTGTTGCGCCCTGCCCGTCCGATCCCCCGGATCGATGCTGCGCGGAACTTGTCGATCGTGGCGGCGTGCGAGCAGGAGCACAGCCCAAGATAGCCGCCGGGCGCCACCAGGGGCGCGGCCAGTCGGGCGAGACGTTCATAGGCGCGCAGCCCCGGTTCCAGCGCCTTTTTCGAAGGCGCGAAGGCGGGCGGATCACAGATCACCACGTCGAATGTCTGGTTTTCATCAGTCAGTGCGGTTAGCATGTCGAAGGCATCGCCCTGCGCTGTGGTAAACCGGTCCTCGGCGCCCATTTGGCGCGCCCCCTCTTCCGCCAACGCCAGCGCAGGGGCTGAGCCATCGACCGCCACCGCGTGTGACGCGCCTGCCGCAAGGGCTGCCAGCGAAAAGCCACCGACATGCGAAAACACGTCCAACACGCGGGATCCTTTGGACAGGTCCGCCGCAAAGGCATGGTTCGGGCGCTGGTCAAAGAACAGGCCGGTTTTCTGCCCGCCCGTCAGATCCGCCACATAGGTTGCCCCGTTCATCGGCACGGCCACGGGCGCATCGGGTGCCTGCCCTAGAAGCACGGCGTTCTGGTCGTCCAACCCCTCCAGCGCGCGGGCGCGGCCGGTGGCGTTTTTCAAGATGGTTGTTGCACCCGTCACCTGCGCGAGAGCGGCGGCCAGATCGTCCAGCAGCAACTCGGCCCAGGCGGCATTGGGCTGGATCACGGCGGTGTCGCCGAACCGGTCAATGATGACACCCGGCAGCCCGTCTGCCTCGGCGTGGACGAGGCGATAGAAGGGTGCATCGAACAGGGTATTGCGATGGGACACCGCCGCGGACAGCCGTGCAGCCAGCCAGCTCTGATCAATCACCGCATCCGGATCACGATCCAGCATCCGCGCGATGATCCGGGACCGGGGGTTCACCGCCACCGTGCCCAACGGCTCGCGCCCGGCCTCTTCCAGCCGTGCGATGACACCTGCGCCAAGGGCTTTGGTGCGCCGATCGGTCACCAGTTCATTGTCAAAGACCCAAGGCGCCCCGTGGCGGATCGCACGCGCATTCGCCTTGGGTTTCAGGCGGATCGTTGCACGATCAGGTGTGTGTGGCTGGGCCATGTGATATCATCCCTCATATTGGTCGAATTGTGCCTAGCCTGTGCCCGCGCCCATGGAAACCCGGAAATTGGGCGTTGTTAGCGCTATCACTTCCTGATAGAAGCCCCACAAGCCCAACCAACTGTGCCATATTGATACGATCAGGAACAGGAGCGCGAACATGACCCTGAACAGCGATCTTCTGAAAGTGACCGAACGGATCATCGACCGTTCGAAGGACACGCGGCAAACCTATCTGGACAAGATCAACCGTGCCGCCGAAGACGGTCCGCGACGGGCGCATCTGAGTTGTTCGGGACAGGCCCATGCTTATGCCGGGGCCGGCCCCGATCAGGATAGGCTGGCGGAAGGGCGCGCGCCGAATATCGGTATCGTTACGGCCTATAACGACATGCTCTCGGCGCATGCACCCTTTGCGACATTCCCTGACCTGATCAAGCGTGTGGCCCGCGCGGAAGGGGCAACCGCTCAGGTCGCAGGCGGAGTTCCCGCCATGTGCGACGGCGTCACACAGGGCGAAACGGGGATGGAGCTGAGCCTGTTTTCCCGCGACGTGATCGCGCTGGCCTCGTCGGTGGCACTCAGCCACAACACCTTCGACGCGGCGCTGTTTCTTGGCGTGTGCGACAAGATCGTGCCCGGTCTGGTGATCGCTGCGGCCAGTTTCGGGCATATCCCGGCGGTGTTCATCCCGGCCGGGCCGATGACCTCGGGACTGTCAAACGACGAAAAAGCCAAGGTCCGCAATCAGTTCGCCGCGGGAGAGGTGGGCCGCAAGGAACTGATGGCCGCCGAGATGGCGGCTTATCACGGCCCCGGCACCTGCACGTTTTACGGCACCGCCAACACCAATCAGATGCTGATGGAGTTCATGGGGCTGCACCTGCCCGGCGCCTCCTTCGTCACGCCGCATACCGACCTGCGCGATGCGCTGACCGCCGAAGGCACCCGCCGCGCGCTGGCAATCACCAGGGATGGGTCGGCAGGGTTTACCCCGGCAGGTCATGTTCTGGACGAAAAGGCCTTCGTGAACGGGCTGGTCGGACTGATGGCGACCGGCGGGTCGACCAACCTTGTGTTGCACCTGCCCGCGATGGCGCGGGCGGCGGGGATCATATTGACGCTGGAGGATTTCGCCGACATCTCGGCCATTGTGCCCTTAATGGCGCGGGTTTATCCCAACGGTCTGGC
Source organism: Aliiroseovarius sp. S2029 (assembly GCF_023195575.1). Lineage (NCBI taxonomy): Bacteria > Pseudomonadati > Pseudomonadota > Alphaproteobacteria > Rhodobacterales > Paracoccaceae > Aliiroseovarius > Aliiroseovarius sp. S2029. The sequence goes on along the minus strand of NZ_JALPQE010000003.1, from coordinate 243,440 downwards.
CGATGTGAACCATTTCCATGCCGCGGGCGGTCTGGGTTATATGATCGGCGAGTTGCTGGACGCGGGGCTTCTGCATCCCGATGCCAAGACCATCATGGGCGATCTGAGCGCCTATACACAGGACCCGAAACTGGATGGGGACCGCGTGCGCTGGGAACCCGGTCCGCGCGAAAGCCTGAACGACAAGATCCTGCGCCCGGCCTCTGACCCGTTTCAGAAAACCGGCGGGCTGGTGCAATTGTCGGGCAATCTGGGGCAAGGCGTGATCAAGGTTTCGGCCGTCGATCCCGACCGGCACATCATCGAAGCCCCTGCCCGCGTGTTCCACGATCAGGACAGTGTGAAAACCGCCTTCAAAGCGGGAGAGCTTGAGGGCGACATGATCGTTGTCGTCCGCTTTCAGGGGCCGCGCGCCAATGGCATGCCAGAATTGCACGGGTTGACCCCCACCCTGTCGGTTCTGCAGCAGCGCGGCCAGCAGGTGGCGCTGGTGACCGATGGGCGGATGTCCGGTGCGTCCGGGAAAGTGCCCGCTGCCATCCATGTGGCCCCAGAAGCCGCAGATGGTGGCCCGATCGCGCGCATTCGCGATGGCGATATCATTCGTCTGGACGCCGACCGGGGCACACTTGAGGTTCTGACCGACGGGGCCATGGATCGACCCGCCGTGCAGGTGGACCTGAGCGCCAATACTGACGGCATGGGCCGTGAACTTTTCGAAACCTTCCGTCGCGCAGCCCGCCCTGCGACCGAAGGCGCCAGCACCCTGTCCTGAAGGAGACACAGATGACACCGCAAGAGGCAAGCATCGCCGCCGAGAGAATCTGCCGACTGGCTCCGGTTATCCCTGTTTTGGTGGTTGACCAGGTCGCCCATGCTGCCCCGCTGGCACAGGCTCTGGTCGCCGGGGGGCTGCCCGCGCTTGAGGTGACATTGCGCACCGATGCCGCGTTGGAGGTGATCGCCGAGATGGCAGGCGTCGAAGGTGGTGCTGTCGGCGCAGGCACGCTTTTGTCTTCGCAGGATGTTGAAAATGCAAAGAAAGCGGGCGCGACCTTTGGTGTCTCGCCCGGTGCCACCGACCGCCTGCTGGACGCGTGCGAGGCCAACGACCTGCCGCTTCTGCCCGGTGCGGCCTCGGCCACGGAAGCGATGCGCCTGCTGGAACGTGGCTACACGGTGCAGAAATTCTTTCCCGCCGAAGCCGCAGGGGGCGCGACGTTCCTGAAATCGCTTTCCTCACCCCTGCCCCGGATCCGGTTCTGCCCCACGGGTGGCGTCAGCCTGAAAAACGCGACGGATTACCTGTCGCTGCCCAACACGCTTTGTGTGGGCGGGTCATGGGTGGCCCCCGGCGAACTGGTCAAATCGGGCGACTGGGCGGGAATCACACGGCTTGCGACCCAGGCCGCGCAACTTGGGCGCTGACCCCGTGACGCCCGGGTCGCGACAGGCGCAGTTGCGCTAGAGCCATTTCAGAAGCCTGAAGATCGCAATTTCAACGATCAGAAGCACCGCAACCGCCCCGCTGAACACCCAGAAGGCATTGTCGTTGTCGACCCCCGGCATGCCGCCGACATTGATCCCCAGAAGCCCGGTCAGGAAGGACAAGGGCAGGAAGATCGCCGACACCACGGCCAGCACGTAAAGCGTGCGGTTGGTCTTTTCTGCAAGCTCGTTGACGATGTCATCCTTGATCACCAGGGCGCGTTCCTTCACCTGGTCCAGCTCTTCCACATAGCCGATCACCTGATCGGTCGTTTCGCGCAGGCTGGTGCGCCAACTGTCGCCTGCCCAGGCTGGCGGGTCTGCCAGCAACTCGCCCATCGCGGCACGTTGCGGCGCAAGATAGCGCCGCAGGATCACCGATTTCTGACGGATATCGGCGACGGCTCTGCGTGTCTCTGACGCCTCGCGGTCGCCCAGGTTGCTTTCGATATCGTCGATCTGGTCTTCAATATCGTCGATCGCCGGGCCGATCCTTTCGTTGACGCGCGCGATCAGACGGACATAGGTCTCGGCAATGGTTGCAGGTCCGGTGCCATGATCGACCAGCGCCGCCAGAATATCGCGAACACTTTGCAAACGCTGATCGCGCAGCGTGATGACCCGCATCCCGTCCGACCAGATGCGCAGGGCAATCATGTCCTCGGACCTTTGACCGGGGTTCAGATTGGTGCCACGGATCACCGTGGTCAGACCGGTCTTGCCGTGAAAGACGCGGGGGCGGGTTTCTTCCGCCAACAGCGCCTCGGCCGTAGCGGGGGACAGACCGCTTTTGTGGCGCACCCAGGTCTGCGCCCGCGTGCTGGCACGGTCCAGATGCACCCAGATCGGGCCATCCGGGGCACGCCATCTTTCGACGGCCTGCCAATCGGCAAACGAACCGCGCCCGTCGCCGGTCAGGGTAATGGCAAAGACCAGCCCGTCATCTTCGGGCGCTTCGGTGGCTGGAAGTTCATATTCGCTCACTGTTGGTGCCCTTTTGCCGCGCGGGATCAGATGATCTCATCCTCGTCGAACAGCGGATCATCCTCAAGCTGGGTGGAAAGGGCGGTCATCTTGTCGTCGGCCTCTTGGCCGTTTTCCACGCGGGCCACATGGAACAATGCGTCGCCTTCATTCACGATGGGCATGACCGCGCGCCCCACAATGATGCCGGGCAAGGTAGCGATCACCTCGGCCTCGACCTCGCCGAACGGGTCCGAGACGACGGCCAGCACGTCGCCCTGCCCCACCGTGTCGCCTTCGGATTTATAGGTGCGCAAAAGTCCGCCCTGCCCGGCCCGGATCCAACGGCTTGTGGTGCAGAACACCGGATCGGCCTTGGCCCGGGACACGCCCCGGCGGCTGATCATCCCCTTGTCCTGAAGCACCCGCAGAATGCCCATCACGCCCGCGCGCACCGACATTTCATCAAACCGCAACGCCTCGCCCGCTTCGTAAAGCAACACATCAACGCCGATCTCATGGGCTGCGGCCCGCAACGAGCCATCGCGTAAGGGCGAGCGCAGCACCACCGGCGCACCAAACAGCCGGGCCAGACGGCGGGTTTCGCTATTGCCGGGCGAAATGCGGATCTGCGGCAGGTTGGTGCGATGCGCCGCGGCCGAGTGCAGGTCGATGCCCAGATCGCAACGCGACACCACCTTGCGCAGGAAAATATCCGCCAGCCGCGAGGCCAGCGACCCGGTGCCCGACCCCGGGAAGCTGCGGTTCAGATCGCGCCGGTCCGGCAGATAGCGCGACCGGATCAGAAACCCGGGTGCATTGACAATCGGCACGCAGATCAAGGTGCCGCGCAAGGTTTGCAGGTTCTTGATCGTCAGAAGGCGGCGCACGATCTCGACCCCGATCACCTCGTCCCCGTGTATGCCGGCGCTGACAAAGATCGTGGGTCCGGGTTTGCGCCCGTGGATCACATGGGCCGACATCGTGACCGGCGTATGGTCTGACAATACGCTGACCGGAAGGTCAATGGTCTGACGGCTGCCCGGTGCGACATCGACCCCACCCAGACGAAACGGTTCGCGCCGCGCCACTAGCCTTTGCCCTTGGTCCGGGTCGAGCCGCGCTTGATGTCCTTTTCCAGAAACTCGATGATCTTTCCGGCCACGTCGATGCCGGTGGCCTTTTCGACCCCTTCCAGACCGGGGGTGGAGTTTACCTCCATCACCACCGCGCCGTGATTGGCGCGCAGCATGTCGACACCACAGACATTCAGACCCATCGACTTGGCCGCGCGCACAGCAGTCGACCGTTCTTCGGGCGAGATCTTGATCGCCTCGGCACTGCCGCCCCGGTGCAGGTTCGACCGGAAATCATCGGCAGCCCCCGTGCGTTTCATCGCGGCAATCACCCGTCCGCCGACCACCAGCGCGCGAATATCGGTGCCACCTGCTTCCTTGATGAACTCCTGCACAAGAATGTTCACCTTGGCGCCGCGAAACGCCTCGATCACCGATTTGGCCGAACGGTTGGTGTCGGCCAGCACCACACCGATGCCTTGCGTGCCCTCAAGCAGTTTCACCACCAAGGGCGCGCCTCCGGCCAGTTTCAGCACCTCATCCGTCTGTTTGGGATCATGCGCGAAGGTCGTGACAGGCAGGCCGATCCCGTCCCGCGCCAAAAGCTGCATCGAGCGCAGCTTGTCCCGCGACCGGCCAATGGCCACGGATTCGTTCAGCGGATAGACGCCCATCATCTCGAACTGGCGCAGAACGGCGAGGCCATAGAACGTCACGGACGCCCCGATGCGCGGGATCACCGCATCGTAGTGGCGCAGTTTTTCACCGTTGTAGTACACTTCGGGCCGACGCGACGCGATGTTCATGTAACATCTGAGCGTGTCGATGATGTCCAGCTTGTGTCCCCGCTCTTCCGCAGCCTCTTTCAGACGCTGGTGGGAATACAAACCTGCATTGCGGGCCAACATGGCAATTCTCATTCAACTTCTCCTGTGCGCGGGTCGGATGTGGGTTGTGTCTTGATCGGCTGACCGGGCCGCGTCAGAACGGGTGCTCCGGCCAGATAGGACCGGCGCGGGTCCACCAGCAAACGGTGCCTGCGGATCGCACTGCGGCCAAGGATAACATCAAACTCCATCTTTTCACGATTGGCCAGCGAAACGTCGATCAGCCAATGCCGCTTGCCGATCACCAGCGTGGTGCGCACGACCAGTCGCCGCTCCGGCACGCCGCCGGTGTTCTTGATGTCGCGTTCCTCTAGCACAGGGGCGGACAGGCGGCGGGTCGTGCGGCGGTTTTTCAACGGGACCATGAATTCGACCCAAGTCGCGCCATCGCGTTCAAACAGGGTCTGGTCCACCGCGTGAAGCGCCGTGGTCCGCGCGCCCGTATCCACCTTGGCCGGCAGGTCGAGAATACCGAAATCCGGCAAGGCGATATGTTCGCGCCAGCCGATGATCTGAGGTGGCCTGGAGGGGGGTGGTTTGGTCATGCGTGTCGTCCGAGTTGTATGTGTGCCGGTTCATTGAACATTCCCGAACTCGGCACGCCTTTCCACAAAAAAAACGGACGACACGTCAATCCACACCGGGACCGATCGGAACATGCGCACAAAGCGCGCTGCCGGGTGGCCCCTAGCCCAGCACCTCAGACACCGCGCGTGTTGTGGCGGCAATTACGGTGTCGGCCTCGTTTCGGGTCAGGCAGAAAGGGGGCGCAAAGCCCAGAATGTCGCCCTGCGGCATGGCGCGGGCAATCACCTTGCTTTGCTCAAGCAATTTGGCCGAGACCTGCGGCCCGATCTTGTCACTTGCATCAAAGAACGTGCGGCTGTCGCGGTCCTTCACGAACTCGACGGCGCACAGCATCCCTTCGCCGCGAATATCGCCCACATGGGGGTGATCCGACAGGGCGTCTTTCAGCCCTTTTTGCAAGTGCGCGCCGACCTCGCCTGCATTTTTGATCAGGCCCAGATCGTCAATCAGCTTCAGGTTCGCCACCCCTGCCGCAGCACCAATGGGATGGGCCGAATAGGTCCAGCCATGGCCGATGGGGCCGTTTTCATCCGTGCCCTGTTCCAACACGCGCCACACCTTGTCGGATACGATGGACCCGGACAGTGGCGCATAGGCCGACGTCAGCCCCTTCGCAATCGTGATGATATCGGGCGTCATGCCGTAGTGGTCTGACCCGAACATACTGCCCAGCCGCCCAAACCCGGTCACGACCTCATCCGCGATCAAAAGGATATCGTGTTTTTTTAACACCGCCTGAATGGCGGCCCAGTAGCCTTCCGGCGGGGGCACGATCCCGCCCGTGCCCAAAACCGGCTCACCGATGAACCCCGCGATGGTGTCAGCCCCTTCGCGGTCGATCAACGCCTCAAGCTCTGCCACGCAATAGGCCACGAACTCCGCCTCGCACTGGTTCAGATCATTTCGGCGGAAGTAATATGGGGCCTCGGTGTGAATGACCTGCGCCAGCGGCAGGTCAAACTTTTTGTGAAACAGCTCAAGCCCGGTCAGCGACCCGGTGACAAGCCCCGACCCGTGATAGCCACGCCAGCGCGAAATGATCTTTTTCTTCTCGGGTCGTCCAAGGATGTTGTTGTAATACCACAGCAATTTCACGTTGGTTTCATTCGCGTCGGACCCACCCAGCCCGAAATAGACCTTGGACATATGCGCAGGTGCTCGGTCCAGTATCATCTTCGACAGGGTGATCGACGCCTCGGTGCCGTGGCCGACATAGGAGTGATAATAGGCCAGCTCGCGCGCCTGTTCGGCGATGGCATCCGCGATCTCAGGACGGCCATAGCCGACATTCACACAGTAAAGCCCTGCAAAAGCGTCCAGCAGCTTGTTGCCGTCACGATCTTCAATATGCACGCCGGACGCGGTGCGGATCACGCGGGTCGGGCTTTCGCCGCGCGCGTGTTGGGCCAGATGGGTTGAAGGATGGAAAAAGCTCTCGCGATCCCACTGGTCAAGTTGGTTATTGTGAAGCATGGCTTACCTCAATCGTTCGGGCGGGCGCGCCGCCGGGTTTGATAACGATAGGAGCTTTTGCGCATGGACCCTTTGCGTCTTGCGGCTTTGGGTCGGGCGGGTCGGCTCCGCTCAGCCCCAGCAGCAGCGCGCAATGCCTTTATTGCTTGGGTCTTTTCCCGGATAACGCAAGACGAGCGTGAAATCCAGCCTGCTCAGCCCACGACATCGCCAATCACGGCAACACAATCCCCGGATTTGATCAGGCCCGGATGATGGCGGCTGATCAATATGCCGTCACGGCGGGCGTGATAGTCCACCGGCACCTGCCCGGTTCGGTCTACCGGCCAGCGCCGCGCCACCACATCGCCTTTGCGAACCGGATCGCCCAAATTGACCAACGCCTCGTACAGCCCTTCACCTTCACTGAAAAGGAAACAGTCATCATCCGGCATGGTCAGCGTCACGGTGTCGTCAATCTGCATTTCGGCATCAAGGATCCCTGCATGGATCAACACGTTGCGCACACCCTTCTTGGCAATCGCATTCGACCGCGCGGTGGAGGTGCCACCCCCGCCCAATTCGGTCGTGACCAGCACCTTGCCCATCTCTTCGACCGCGGTGTCATACATGCCCACATTGTCGATCTCGCGCATCCGGACCGAATAAGGCGCGTTGAAAGCCTGCATGGCCCGCACGCAAGCAGCCTCAAGCGACTTGTCGTCCAGAATATGCACTGCCGCGAAGGGCAGGAAATCCAGCGTCTTGCCGCCGGAATGGAAATCGACCGCGATATCGGCCATGGGCAGCAGCACGCGCTGGAAATAGTCAGCAATCTTCTCGGTCGGGGTGCCGTCCGGGCGGCCGGGGAAGGATCGGTTCATGTTGCCCTTGTCGATAGGCGATGTCCGGGTGCCCGCGCGGAAGGCGGGATAGTTGAAGGCGGGCACGATGATGACGCGACCGGTAATGTCCTCGGGCTTCAACGTCACCGTCAGCTCCTGCAACGCAATCGGCCCTTCGTATTCGTCCCCATGATTGGCCCCGGTCAGAAGCGCGGTGGGTCCCGGACCATTCTGAATGACCGTGATCGGGATCATGACCGACCCCCAGGCGCTGTCATCACGGCTGTAGGGCAGCCTGAGAAAGCCGTGATGCGCGCCGTCCTGATCCAGCGGAATGGTGGGCGTAATAGGGTTCTTGATCATGGCTCAATCCTTCACGAACATCTTGCGCGGCACATCGGACAAACATTCCGGGCCATCCATACCGATGCGTATGCTTTCGGTGATTTCAAACCCCCAATCCTCCATCCATAGACCAGTCATGAAATGAAACGTCATGTTTTCTTCAAGCACCGTCTTGTCACCCGGGCGCAGTGACATGGTGCGCTCGCCCCAGTCGGGCGGATAGGACAGACCGATGGGATAGCCGGTGCGGTTGTCCTTCTCGATCCCGTATTTTCTTAGCACATCAAAGAAGGCCAGCGCGATATCTTCGCAGGTATTGCCCGCGCGGGCCTTGTCCAATCCCGCGTCCATCCCTTCCAACACCGCTTTTTCGGCGTCCAGAAAGGTCTGGGTGGGTTTGCCCAGGAACACCGTGCGTGACAGTGGGCAGTGATAGCGGTGGACGACGCCCGCAATCTCGAAAAACGTGCCTTCACCGGATTTCATCGGCTGGTCGTCCCATGTCAGATGCGGCGCGGCGGCATCCGCGCCCGAGGGCAACAGCGGCACGATGGCCGGATAATCTCCACCATACCCAAGCGTATTGTCGTAACGCAGACCGGCATCGTAAATTTCCGCCACAAGGTCACATTTGCGCAAGCCGGGCTCGACTTTATCGAAGATCCGCTGGTGCATCTTGCCGACGATCTGCCCGGCCTGCCGCATATAGGTAAGTTCGGCCTCGGATTTCACCGCGCGTTGCCAATTCACCAAGGCGGTGGCGTCGATGAACTGTGCGTCTGGCAGATGGGTCTGTAGCGACGCAAAGGCGGCCGCCGTGAACCAGTAATTGTCCATCTCGACCCCGATCCGACCCTTGTCCAGCCCGCGATCCGCCAGTTGCGCCGACAGGTAATCCATCGGGTGGCGTTCCGTCGATTGCACGTAATGGTCGGGATAGCCGATAATGCGATCCGGCGTCATGTAACAGGTGCGGAGCGCCCCCGCCGCATCCTGCCCGCGTCCGAACCAGATCGGCGCGCCGTCCGTCGTGATAATCACACATTGGTGCACATAGAACGACCACCCGTCATAGCCGGTCAGCCAGTTCATGTTTGACGGATCGGTCACGATCAGAAGGTCGAGACCTCGCCGCGCCATCTCGCGCCGCGTCTTTTCCAGGCGTTCCGCATATTCGTCCCGCGTGAACCAGAGCTTCGCTGCGTCCATCCTGTTCCTCCCCCATGCAAGATAAGTCATCACAATTCAGCCTAGCTGACGCAAGGATGTGATTCTTGGCAAGCGTTGTGATGGGCGCGCGCCTGGGTTGGGGTGTCGGTGTGCCTACCACCGGCCCCACAGGCTGCGCCACAACAGGCTACCCCGGCGGGAAAACTCCGATTGTCCCAATGTCCCGTCCACGGCCGAATGAGGGGATTTCTGCGCCTGACGCAAGATCGCGCGGCTTCGCCATGCGCTGCGCAAGGCGGCGTTGCCATCCTTGCCCAGCACGGTATATGCGTGGTCAATCGCGGCCAATCCGGCTTCGGACAGTTCGCGGATCGTGCCGTCATCAGGCACGACATGCCCCCGCCCTGCCGCTTTCAGCGCGGGTTGAGACATCAACCAGTTGGCAATCCCCGCCGCCTCGCCCAGATCGGTCAGCGCCTGATCCCGGGCATGGTCGCCTTCAAAATCGGTAAGCCCCGTGGCCTGCCCCGCTGCCAGCATCAACGCCCCCGCGCTGTCACGCAGATAGGTGCGGATTTGCCCGGCGTCGCGACGCGGCGCGCCCTGCGCATCCCGCTCGCGCGCATCCAGCATGGTCAACAAGGGCGCTGCCCGCAGATCGCCCCAGATCACCAGTTGCGACAGCGGGGTCGCGACATCATGCTTCGGAGCCTCGCGCCCATCGGTTGCCGCCTCGATCACATCGCGCCAGAATTGCAGGCGGATCATGGCGACCATCGGTTCCTGCGACATGAACGGCGCGCGCGAGATTTCCAGATTGAACGCATAAAGCGGGAACAGCCGTTTGCGTTCCTCCACAGCGCCGGTCATGGTCGCCAGAAACCGGTCCGGATCGCCCTTCTGCACCATCTCGGCGCAAGCGGCGATGGGGTCGCGCGGGTTCAGCTCGATCATGCCGGGCGCGCCCCGTCACGCAGCAGTTTCCATGTGATCGCGTCAAGCAGCGCCTGAAACGAGGCATCGACGATGTTGGGGCTGACCCCCACGGTCGACCAGCGGTGGCCGTCACGGTCCTCGCTGTCGATGATGACGCGGGTTTGCGCCTCGGTCCCGCCCTGGGTGATGCGGACCTTGAAATCGACCAGTCGCAGATCGTCGATGATGTCCTGATAGGGGCCAAGATCTTTCGCCAGCGCCTTGGCCAGCGCGTTCACCGGGCCACGATCCGTGCCGGTCGCGTCCATGCTTTCGGACACGGACAGTTTCTTTTCGTTGCCGATTTTCACGACCACGATGGCTTCGGACAGGCTGACGGTCTGGTTGCGCTTGTTCTTGCGCCGCTCGACCGTGACCTTGTAGCGTTTGACCTCGAAAAACTGCGGCAGTTGTCCCAGTACCTCGCGCGCGACCAGTTCGAACGAGGCTTGCGCGCTGTCATAGGCATAGCCCTGATCCTCGCGTTCCTTCACCCGGTTCAGGATGTCGCCCAGGCGCGGGTCGCCCTTGGCAACCTCGATTCCTGCATCCGCCAACCGCGCGCGCAGGTTCGACTGCCCCGCCTGGTTTGACATGGGCACGATGCGCGTGTTGCCCACGGTTTCGGGCGGGATGTGTTCATAGGTGGTCGGGTCTTTCAGAATGGCGCTGGCATGCAACCCCGCCTTATGCGCAAAGGCGGACGAACCGACAAAGGGCGAGGCTTTGTTGGGCACCCGGTTCAGGATATCGTCCAACTGGCGCGACAGGCGCGTGAGCCCCTGAAGTGCGTCGTGGTTAACGCCCGTGTCGAACTGGCTGGCATAGGGTTCTTTCAGCAGTAGCACCGGGATCAGCGTCGTCAGGTTCGCATTGCCGCAGCGTTCGCCCAAGCCGTTCAGCGTGCCCTGCACCTGCCGCGCGCCCGCGTCGATGGCCGCAAGGCTGCACGCGACCGCGTTGCCGGTGTCGTCATGGGTATGAATGCCCAGATGGTCGCCGGGGATGCCAGCTTCGATCACGGCTTTGGTGATCTGGTGCACCTCTTGGGGCAGCGTGCCGCCATTGGTGTCGCAGAGCACGATCCAGCGTGCACCCGCATCATATGCCGCCTTCAGGCACTCCAACGCGTAAGAGGGATTGGCCTTGTAGCCGTCAAAGAAATGTTCCGCGTCATAAAGCGCCTCGCGCCGCTGCGCGACCAGATGCGCGACCGAGGCGCGGATGTTTTCGACATTCTCGTCCAGCGTGATCCCCAGCGCGGTGGTGACGTGGAAATCATGGCTTTTGCCCACCAGACACACCGCAGGCGTGCCCGCGTTCATCACGCCCGCCAGCACATCGTCGTTGTCAGCCGAGCGCCCGGCCCGCTTGGTCATGCCAAAGGCTGTGAATGTGGCGCGGGTCTTGGGGGCGGCGGCGAAAAAGTCGCTGTCAGTCGGGTTCGCGCCGGGCCAACCGCCTTCGATATAGTCCACGCCAAGCGCGTCGAGCGCCTCGGCGATCTGCTGCTTTTCGGTGAGCGAGAATTGGACGCCCTGGGTTTGCTGGCCGTCGCGGAGGGTTGTGTCGTAGAGGTAGAGGCGATCGGTCATGAGGCGCCTTCCCCAACTGTCCCGTCCGGTCGATAGACCGGACAGCGCCCGACCCTCCCCACGGGAGGGCGCTTCACGCCCACCCAGGGCCGGACGCTGTCCTCAGCGCATTTCAGCATCACAGATCCTCCAGTTTCGAAGGGTCGAAAGATTCTGTTGCATCGAGCGTGACATCAGTTTTGGACATTCGGACTTCCACACCGGCATTCACAAGCATCAGCTTGAGTCGATCAACTTCTGTGAAGTCTTTGGACAGCATCGCTTGTTCGCGGACCGCTGCTAGATGCTTTTCATATGCCGACAAATCAACTGGGCTTCCCAAAATCTTCTCAAGTGAATGACCAAAAGAATGATCCCATCTTTGCTCCCACGAGAAGCCGAGAAACTGCATGGATGCCGCCAACTGCAAACGAGAACGCACATCATCCTTCGCGTTTTTCGCGATCCTATGAAGCTCTGTAACGGCCAACGCGGTGTTCAAATCGTCTGCAACCGCGTTCAGAACCGCATCGGGGACCGGTGAGTTCTTGGCTTCATCAAGCTGTTCATCATAGAGCAAGCTTGTGAGTTCTTTCCACTTGCGCAACGTCGCTTCCGCCTCCACCCGCTTCTTCTCAGTCCAATCCATCGGCTTGCGGTAATGCGTGCCCAGAAACACAAACCGGATCACTTCGCCCGGCACGCCTTGTTCCAGCAAATCATGCACCGTGAAGAAGTTGCCCAGCGACTTGGACATCTTCTTGCCCTCGACCTGCAACATCTCGTTGTGCAGCCAGTAATTGGCGAACCCCGCGTCGGGGTGTGCGCATTTCGACTGGGCGATCTCGTTTTCATGGTGCGGGAACTGCAAATCGTTGCCGCCGCCGTGAATGTCGAAGGTTGCCCCCAACAATTCATAGCTCATGGCCGAGCATTCGATATGCCAGCCCGGACGGCCCCGACCCCACGGGCTGTCCCACCCCGGCAGTTCGTCCGAGGACGGTTTCCACAGCACGAAATCCATCGGGTTCTTTTTGTAAGGCGCGACCTCGACCCGCGCGCCCGCAATCATGTCATCGACCGACCGGCCCGACAGACGACCATATTCCTTGTAGCTTTCGACCGCGAACAGCACATGGCCCTCGGCCTCATACGCGTGGCCCTTGGCGATCAAGTCCTCGATCATCGCGACCATTGGCCCGATGAACTCGGTCGCGCGGGGCATTTCATCGGGGTCCAGAGCGCGCAAGGCACGCATGTCGTTCAGATACCAGCCGATGGTCTCGTCCGAGCGTTGATGAACCAGTTCTTCCAGCGTACCCTCGGCGCCCGCCTCTTTGCGGGCCAGCGCGGTCGCGTTGATCTTGTCATCCACGTCGGTAAAGTTGCGCACATAGGTCACATGATCCGGGCCATAGACATGGCGCAGCAGGCGATAGAGCACATCGAACACCACCACGGGCCGCGCATTGCCCAGATGGGCGCGGTCATAGACCGTCGGCCCGCAGACATATATGCGGACATTATCTGCGTCGATCGGGATGAAGTCCTGCTTCTTCCGCGCCATCGTGTTGTAAAGCCTGATGTCCGTCATGGTTCCCTCGCAAAGCTGCGCATATGCGTTCCCGCAGAATTATCCCGGGCGGGCTTAGCAAGTTCCTGACATGTATGGAATAGAAGAACGGCCCGCCTGAGTATCTCAGTGGGTAATGCAGCAGATAATGATGATGCGTGTCCGTTTCATGGGCCGTAAGCTATCACCCTTCCCCACGCCTGCCAAGCGGGTTATCGTGACCGCATGACACGTGACGCCATCAACAAGATATGCGCTGCCCTGCCCGGCGCGGAATGGTCCGAACCGTTTGGGCCGGGGCATGACGTCTGGAAAGTAGGCGGCAAGATCTTTGCGGCGATGGGGGCTGTGACCGAGGGGGTTTCGGTCAAGACGCCGGATGTTGAGACCGCGTCTATGCTGATTGAAGCGGGTGTCGGCTCAAAAGCCCCTTATTTCCACCGGTCATGGGTGCTGTTGCCCTTCGATGCCGGGCAGGACGAACTGACCTACCGCATTCACCGGTCCTATGCGCTGATCCGGGCCAGTCTGACAAAAAAGGCGCAAGCGGCGCTGGCGCCGTTTGATCCCGACACCTAGGCCATCGCCGCGTTGGTTTTCACAGCCAATTCGCCCTTGGTCCACATCTGAACAACCTTATAGATGATCGGCAGAATGATCAGCGTCGCGGCCACCAGACTGGCCCCTGCCACGATCCGCAGGATGTCGCCGCCATTGACCACTGCCCCCAGTTGCATGAGGCTGCCAAATGCGGCCAGGGGGAAGGTAAACGCGCCCCAAAGCGGGCTGAAACCCGCCTTCAGCAGCCACCGGATACGGCCAATCAATCCGCTCAGGATCACGATGGCGATGACGCTGAACACCAGCGCCAGTCCGGTTTCGTCCAGCAAAAAGGCCCCGGTGCCCAAGACGCTGGCCGGGGCCAGATGGATTGCCAGAAGCGGACGAAGCGGCGGTGGAATGCGGGTGCGCAGAAACTGGGCGGCGCTGGCGCCCCAGATGATCGCGGCGGCAAAGAAACCGCCCCAGAAGCCCGCTTCGGCAAATCCCACCCATCCCAGCGGCACGGCAGCCAGCGGGATCAGCACGAAGCCTGCGAACAGCAGGTGCCAGACCGGGGTCACGATCCGCGCCTCAACGGGGCCGGTGATCAGCATGTGGATGACCCGCAGGGCCAGCAACACATGCGCCGCAAAGGTCAGAAGCAGGATCGCCCCCGCCAGGACCAGCGAAAACGGTTCAACCGTCGCAGACAGAAGATACCCGGTCAGAACCATCGCAGCCAGCCCCGCGCGACCGGGCAGCACCCTGAGATCTTCGATGAACGTGCCAGAGCGCTGCATGAATTTCATGACATAAGCCGCAAGACTGAAGAGATAAAGAAGCGTCACCGCCCCCAGGATCAACTCACCGATGGCACCGGGCGCGGAAAACGTATCTGCGGCGCGGCGCCAGGCCAGACCCAACCCGAACACGCCCATGATCGGGGTGAAAACGGCAGGGGGCATCCGCTGGAACATCCTGGTTTTCGGCGGGATGGGCGGCGGCGGCGGGAAATACGGGGCTTTGGCCATCGGCGGAATCCTTGAAATGCAATCGCTGAACACAACGACGCCCATTTAACCCGTGTGGCCGCACAAAAAAAGACCTCGATCGCGTCCGGATTGCCGCAGGCCGGGTCTGTCGTCGTGCGGTGCCTCTAAACCACTGTTTCCTTGCGGGCGGCGCGCAGATTGTCTGCCAGCGCGGCGCGCAACAGTGTCGCCTCGGACCCCACCCCAAGAAAAGTCACGCCAAGATCGGTGTAATACCGGAAATCGGCATGGTCATAGTGAAGAATACCCGCGGCCTTTCCGGCGGCGCGGATCCGGGCGACGCTGTGGGCAATCGCCGCTTTCACCTCGGGATGGCCCGGATTGCCGCGATGGCCCATATCGGCCGACAGGTCCGCGGGGCCTATAAAGACACAATCGACCCCCGCAGTGTTTGCAATCTTGTCGATATTTTCAACGGCAAGACGGGTTTCGGCCTGCACGATCAGGCACACTTCGTCATTGGCGTTGGTCAAGTACTCATCCATCTGACCAAATCGTGCCGCACGAGCGACCCCTGCCCCCATGCCACGCCGACCCTCGGGCGCGTAGCGGGTGGCGGCAACGATGCGTTCGGCTTGCGCACCAGTATCCACCAGAGGCACCAGAAGGCTTTGCGCGCCCAGATCCATCACCTGTTTGATCACCCAATCCTCGCCCACGGGCACCCGCACGATGGGCGAGATATCGAACTGCCCCAATACCCGAAGCTGCGTCTGGATCATGGTCGGATCGAAAGGGGCATGTTCACCGTCGATCAGCGCCCAGTCATAGCCGGTGCCCCCAACAATTTCGGTTGCGGAGGGGCTGGCCAGGTTCAGCCAAAGCCCGATCTGCATTTCTTCCGCAGCCAAAGCGCGTTTCAGCCGGTTTTTTGGTGCTTTCATACCGCCCCGCAAATTATTTAACACGTGAACAAGCTCAGCCTAGCCACCCCTGCCCCTGCGATCAAGCACAAGAGGAATGGATCGGTCGCGCCTCGTTAACTGTATTCGTTCACGGTTATTGCAGATAGTCAGACCGTTGCAGACCGTATTTCGCCATCTTCTCGTTCAGGGTCCGGCGCGGCAGGCACAACTCGTCCATCACCCCGACGATCGAGCCCTTGTGGCGGCGCATCGTGTTGTCGATCAGCATCCGTTCGAACGCTTCCACGTATTCCTTCAAAGGCTTGCCCTCGGTCGTCATCACCGGCTGCACCTCGTCATGGTCCGACATCAGAAGCGACGAGATCGTGCCGGTGCCGCGCCGCGACTGCAACACGGCGCGTTCGGCAATGTTGATCAACTGTCGGATATTGCCGGGCCACGGCGCTTGCAGAAGCTGGGCGGCTTCCTGCGCGCTGACGGTCGGGGCCGCGCAGCCGTATTCATCGGCGAACTGGTCGGCAAAGCCGGTGAACAGCATCAGGATATCCTCACCGCGTTGGCGCAGGGGTGGCAGGGTGATCTTCATCGCGGCAAGGCGATAGAACAGATCGGGCCGCAAGCAATCTTCGCAGGTCTTGCCCTGCTCTTGCAGGTTGCAGATCGCCACAACACGGGTTTCGGCGGGCGTGCCCTGATCGTTCATCCATGTCAGCAAGCGGGCCTGAAGCCCCATCGGCAACGCCTCGATGTCCTCAAGCACCAGCGTGCCGCCGCGGGCTTCTTCGACCAGCGGCTGGGGGCCGCCCTCTTCCATCGGGCCAAACAGGCGGCGCGTCAGGTCGTCTTCGTCTTGCCCTGCGCAGGTTGCGACGACGAATTTCTTGCCCGCCTTCGCCCCGACCGCATGCAGCGCATGGGCGACCAATGTCTTGCCGGTGCCTGTCTCGCCTTCGATCAGCACGTGACCCTCGGACTGACCGATGTCCAGAATATCCTCGCGCAACCGCGACATGACAGGCGAGGCGCCAATCAGCTTTTTCATGATGGTCGACCCGTCCGAGAGTTCACGGCGCAGCGCGCGCGCATCCATGGCCAGACGTCGCTTATGCGTCGCCTTCTTCGCCAGACTGGTCAACTGATCGGGGTTGAACGGTTTTTCAAGGAAATCGAATGCCCCGACCCGCATCGCCTCGACCGCCATGGGCACATCGCCATGGCCGGTGATCATGATCACGGGCAGCGAACTGTCGATGCTCATCAGTTTCTTCAAAAATCCCATGCCGTCGATCCCTGGCATCTTGATGTCCGAAATGATGACCCCGGGATAATCCTGCCCGATCACCTTCAGGGCATCCTCGGCCGAGGGGTAGGTTTCCGTCTCGAACCCCGACAGCGACAACCATTGCGAGATGGATTGTCGCATGTCCTGTTCGTCGTCGACGATCGCGATTTTCATTGCCTGCGCCATCGCAGCCTCCTGATTTCCAGTTGCGTGACAGCCCTATTCAGCGGCTTTCACGTCCAAATTCTTGTCATCCAGAATCGGCAGTTCGACCTCGAACACAGCCCCGCCATCCTGACCATTGCGCGCCGTCAGACGCCCGCCCAGATCGGTGACGATCCCGGATGAAATGGCCAGACCCAGCCCGACCCCGTCGCCCGGCGCCTTGGTGGTGTAGAAAGGCTCGAACAGGTTATCCAGATCGTCCACTCCGTTTCCATTGTCGCGCACCGTGATCAACACATAATCACCCCGGCTGACAATTATATCAACCTGCGGCAAATCAACGGTTTTTGTTGCGTCCAGCGCGTTGCGCAGCAAATTGATCAACACTTGTTCCAGACGCAAGCGATCACCCATCACCATGACGGGTTCGCGCGGAATATTGCGCGTGATGCGCACCTCGCGGCTTTTCAGTTGGGGTTCCATCATCGACAAGGCGGTGGACACGCTTTCGCGCACATCCATCGGCTCGAATGCGTCACCGCCCTTGCGGGCATAGCTTTTCAACTGCCGCGTGATCGCGCCCATGCGTTCGATCAGGTCGTCAATCCGCTGAAAACTGGACAGGGCTTCATCGGGGCGCTTGCGTTGCAACAGAAGTTTCGCGCCGGCCAAATAGGTCTTCATCGCGGCCAGAGGCTGATTCAATTCATGGCTGACCGCCGCCGACATTTCGCCCAGCACAGCCAGTTTCGAGCTTTGCGCCAGCGTCTGTTCGGCCACTTGCAGGTTTTCTTCGGCGCGTTTGCGTTCGGCAATCTCGCGTTGCAGGGCAAGGTTCAACTGCCGCAAATCCGCCGATTCCTGCGCAAACAGAACCGAACGGAACTGCGCCCGGCGGCTGATCAGATAAAACAGCAGCGACAGGAGCATCGCGAAGGCCATGATTTCCAGCGCCAGAACCGCGTTCACCTTCTCGCGCACCGAGGCATAGGAGGTGAAAGACGCAATCCGCCAGCCCTGAAACGGCACCCGGCTTTCGTGGCGCATCACCTCTTCGCCCAGAAACAACACGTCCGACGGCAGGCCCGACCAATCCGCCGCATCGCGCACACTGCGCCTGATCGCGTCGGTGGCTGACACGGTGGCCAGCGCCTCGCCTTCCGGTTTGCCGCGCCAGCGCGGTTCGGTTGCCAGAATGACGTTGCCTTCGCTGTTGGTGACAAGCACCGCGTCCGAAATCCCCGACCAACTGCTTTCAAACTTGCGCAGGTCGACATTCACGACGATCACCCCGATCACGCCATCGCTGTCCTCGATCTTGCGGGAATAAGAGAACTCGTAGGACCCGGCCTCAGTCTGCACGGTGGTGAACACGGTTTCCGAGCTTCTGAGCGCCTCGACGAAATACGGGTTGGTGCGGTGTTGCGAGCCAAGGGCCTCGCGCGTGGTGGCGGCCACGGCGCGCCCGTCACTGTCCAGAAGCATCAGCGACGCGGCTTCGATCTCGTCGCGATAGGAAATCAGCCGGGCCGTGCTTTGCGAATAATCGGCCGAATTCAGAGCGTTGATCAGCGCCGGGTCGCGCGACAGCAGAAGCGGCACGACCGAGTTGCGCTGCAATTCGCTAAGCAGGTTGCCCGAATACAGCGCCACGCGTAGTTCAGCCCGATTGCGGGTGGTTTCGGTGTAGCGTTCGGTCAGCAGGCGGTTTGAAAAGAAGACCACGAAAACAGCAAGCGAAATCAACGCCACAAGCACAAGGCGTGCGCGAAGACTGACCCCCGGGCGCGGGGGCGGCACTGGACGTTTCTTTAGGTCGACCATGGCTTGAAGATAAGTCCGCGCGACCCGCTTCGCAATCACGCAGCGACGACGCTGTCCACCAACGAGCGGAACATCGCCACGCCATCCGTGCCGCCATGCATTTCATCCACGCAGCGTTCCGGATGCGGCATCATGCCCAGCACACGCCGGTTTTTGGAAATCACCCCCGCGATGTCACCCGTCGACCCGTTCGGGTTGTCCAGATAGGTAAAGGCGATCCGGCCCTCGTCGCGCAGCTGCGCGAGTTTCTCGTCGGTGACGTTGTAATTGCCGTCGTGATGGGCGATCGGCACGGTGACTACCTGCCCTTTTACATAGCCGGACAGAAAATCGCAATCCGTGGTTTCAACTTTCAGATCAATGGGTTTGCAAATGAACTTCAAGTTGGCATTGCGCATCAGCGCACCGGGCAGGATACCGGTTTCGGTCAGCACCTGAAACCCATTGCAGATGCCGATGGCATAGCCGCCCCGCTCGGTGTGTTTGATCAGCGACCGGGTGATGGGCGATTGTGCCGCAATGGCCCCGCAGCGCAGATAGTCGCCAAACGAGAAACCGCCGGGCACGCCCACGATGTCCAGATCATCCGGCAGTTCGGTTTCCTTGTGCCAGATCATCTTGACCTGTGCGCCGGCCCGTTCGAACGCCACAGCCAGGTCACGATCGCAGTTGGACCCCGGAAAAACAATAACGCCCGCCTTCATCACAGCACCTTGATGGCGTAGTTTTCGATGACGGTGTTGGCCAGCAGCTTTTCACACATCTTCTTCACGTCATCTTCCGAGGTGCCATCGGCCAGGTCCAGTTCGATCACCTTGCCTTGGCGGACCTTCTCGACTCCGTCAAAGCCCAGATTGCCAAGCGCGTGGCGGACGGCCTCGCCCTGCGGATCCAGAACGCCTGTTTTCAGCATCACGTCTACACGAACTTTCATCGGGGCAAATCCTCAGTTGATCAGGGTCGGTTTGGTGGGGGTGTGGGTCACGTTCGACGGCATGACGCCCAGTCGGCGCGCCACCTCGGTATAGGCATCGGCCAGATTGCCAAGGTCGCGACGGAACACATCCTTGTCCAGCTTCTGGCCGGTTTCGATGTCCCACAGACGGCAACTGTCGGGGCTGATTTCATCGGCCACGATCAGACGCGGAAAATCGCCTTCGTAAACGCGCCCCATCTCGATCTTGAAATCGACCAGTTTGATGCCGACGCCATACATCACACCCGACAGATAATCGTTCACGCGCAGCGCCATCGACACGATCTCGTCCATCTCCTGCTGGCTGGCCCAACCGAAGGCGGCGATGTATTCCTCGGGCACCAGCGGGTCGCCCAGGCTGTCGTCCTTATAGGAAAACTCGACAATCGGGCGCGGCAGCGGTGTGCCTTCCTCGATCCCCAGCCGATTGGCAATCGACCCGGCGGCAACATTGCGCACGATGATCTCAAGCGGAATGATTTCGGCGGCGCGCACCAACTGTTCGCGCATGTTCAGCCGCTTGATGAAATGGTTGGGGATGCCCAATTGCGTCAGCCCCTTCATGAAGAACTCTGACAGGCGGTTGTTCAGAACGCCCTTGCCGTCGATCACGTCCTTCTTTTCGGCGTTGAAAGCGGTGGCATCGTCCTTGAAATATTGCACGATGGTGCCCGGCTCGGTGCCTTCATACAGGATCTTCGCCTTGCCTTCATAGAGTTTCTTGCGCCGTGCCATAAGACCTCCGTCGGTCGGTGCGGGATGCAACCTTGGACGGGCCCCCTGCCCGTGCGACTCCCGCCATTGCCCGCCCTATACGTGAAAGCCCGACGCTGGGCAAGAATATCGCCGATCCGGTACAATTTCCCGGCATTGAGAGCGCAACCGGGGTTGCGATGAACGTCCGCCATTGGCATATCAGTATCGACAAGCGCCGTTCGGCCTGCCGAGGGCACCAGACCATGAACAAGGGAACGCCATGACCACCTTTGATGATCGCGAAAACGCTTTTGAGGCCAAGTTTGCGCATGATGAAGAAATGCAATTCAAGGCAGAAGCACGCGCCAACAAGAAGCTGGGCCTGTGGGCTGCAGAGAAACTGGGCAAGACCGGGGACGACGCCTTGGCCTATGCAAGCGAAGTGATCAAGTCCGATTTCGAAGAGGCTGGCCACGAAGACGTGGTACGTAAGGTCACCGGCGACCTGAACACCGTCAGCGCCGACGAAGTCCGCGCCAAACGGGCCGAGTTGCTGGCCATTGCCAAGGCCGAACTGGTTTCGGAGGCCTGATCGCCCCGGACCACGCGCGTGTCCAATGACACTTAAAACGACACACGCCAACGGGCGCACCTTCCGGGGATGCGCCCGTTTCCATTTCGACGTCCGGCGGGACAGGTCGATCGGCAATAGTCGTTAAAACATGATCTGTTAACAGCATCTTCGTGTCTTTGCGAAACCCTGATGACGGGATCGGAAAGGGGTGACGCCATGCACGAACACACGGATATCCTGCGGGATCACCCAGACATCTTGCAAAAGCGGCGCGCGACGCGGGCGCTGTCGATCGCGGACGGGATCGACCTGCGCAAAACCGCGCTGCGCCAGCTCTTGGCCGCGTTGCTGGTGCTGGGTGTGATCGTCCTGATGTGGGACAAGATTGCACAGCTTGACCTTTACACCATCCGCGCGGCGCTGAAATCGGTGGCCCCTTGGCAATGGCTGGCCGCGTGCGGGTTCACCGCCGTCTCTTTCTGGGCGTTGGGGCGATATGATCGCGTGCTGCACCGCCTGCTGCGCACATCCGCCGACATGAAACAGGCCGAACAGGCAGGGATCGCCGCGATCGCGATTTCCCAGACGGTCGGCATGGGGGTGATTTCGGCCAGCTTCGTGCGCTGGCGCATGTTGCCCGATGCCAGCCTGACCCAGGCGGTACGGCTGACGGCCATCGTATCGGCATCGTTTCTGGCGGCCTGGGCGGTGATCACATCGGCGGTGGTCGTTGTGGTGCCGGTGGCGTTGCCCTTGGGCGATTGGGTTCAGGGGGTCGCATGAACGGTTCTGATCGTCACCGCGCTGGCGATGGTCGCCTCACTGTTGCGACCGCGCCTGTTGTCAGGTGTGCGCCTGCCCCCGCTGCGCGCGGTTGGCGCGTTTCTTGTTCTGGCGGTTCTGGATATGGTGGCGGCGGGTGCGGCGTTGTGGGTCTTGCTGCCCGCGGGCTGTGATATCTCACCCTTGCAGTTGATTGCCGCCTATATGCTGGCACTTGGTGCCGGGTTGATCTCGGGCACACCGGGCGGAATGGGTCCGTTCGAATTGACGCTTTTGGCAGCTCTGCCCACAGCCGGGCCTGAACCGCTTCTGGCCGCAATTCTGGCGTTTCGGGCGGTCTATTTCGCCCTGCCGGCGCTGTTGGCCGCCGCGCTGACCATTCGCGGGCCACGTGCAGTGCTGAGCCATCGGCGTGGCCAGGCCAACCAGCCCGCCACAACCAGATTGCGCCCGCCATTCGGCCCACACCTGCCCACGCATGTCGCCCAGGCCCTGCGCACCGCCCCGCGCGCGGAAGCCGGGCTGCTGCGCCACGGTCGGTTTTCGCTGATCGAGCGTGGCAATGCGACCCCGGTTGCGATGGGGACCACAAGCGGGCAGAGCCTGATTGTGCTGTCCGATCCCATGGACCCCGCATTGTCGCCGGACACATTCCTGTCCGAGCTTGAAGACCTTGCCCGGCGCGGATTTCATGCGCCGTTCCTGTACAAGATCGGCGGGCGCATAGCCTGTGCGGCACGGCGGGCGGGTTGGCGGGTGTTGCCGCTTGCGCGCGAGGCCACCCTTGACCCCCAGCGGTTTACCCTGGACGGATCCGACAAGCGCCAATTGCGCCGCAAATTGCGGCAAGCCGACAAGGCAGGCGTCGTCATTCAGCCCGGTGGGGTCGACCTGCCATTTGCCGATATGGACCGGATTGCGGCACGCTGGTCTGCCACCCATGGTGGCGAGCGCGGGTTTTCCATGGGGGTCTGGTCCCCCGCGACCTTGCCTTTTGCGCAAGTATTTCTGGCCTATTATCATGGGCGGTTGGTCGGCTTCCTGACCCTGCACGCAAATGCCAACGAACACGCGCTGGACCTGATGCGTATCGACCCGTCGGCCCCGGACGGCACCATGCACGCGCTTGTGACGCAGGCGATTGCCGCGGCCAAGGCCGATGGCATTGCCCGGTTTTCACTGGCCGCCGTGCCGCTGGGTGCCTGCCGGAACGAACGCACCGCCTTTCAACTCATCCGGCGGGTTCTGAATGCAGCCTGCGGTGCAGACGGGTTGCGCCAGTTCAAATCCGCCTTTTCGCCCCACTGGGAAACCCTGTATGCCGCCGCCCCCTCGGCCGTTGCGCTGGGGATTGGGGCATTGGATGTCATGCGCGAAATTCATCAGACCAAGGCAAGGTGAGCGCATCCAAACCTGCGTCCATGATCTTGCGCCCATGACACTCCCGTGGTGTTCCAGTGGGGTTCCTGTGCCACCCCGCCACAACAGGGCGAGGTGGGCGCGCAGGCGACATATCCAGTCGCAACAAGTATTTTTCCTGTTCCCCCCGCGCATGGTTGACGCATTGGGTTTGCGCCTGCACGCAATCCGTGGCAGGTAGCGGCCAAACCTCGTCTCACAACAAGCGGAGCCCCCGATGACGGACGCGCTGACCCAACTGATGACCGAACGCGATTGGCTGCTGGCCGACGGAGCAACCGGGACCACCCTGTTCAACATGGGCCTGACCTCGGGCGATGCGCCCGAGCTGTGGAATGTCGACAAACCTGACAATATCCGCGCGCTGTACAAGGGGGCCGTGGATGCCGGGTCGGATATCTTCCTGACCAACTCGTTCGGGGGCAACGCGTCGCGGTTGAAACTGCATGATGCGCAGAGCCGGGTGCGTGAGTTGAACCGCGCCGCCGCCGAACTGGGGCGCGAGGTTGCCGATGCCTCGGGCCGCACCGTGGTGGTTGCCGGGTCCATCGGGCCGACCGGCGACATCATGGAGCCGATGGGCAGCCTGACCTTCGACAGCGCGGTCGAGATGTTTCACGAACAGGCCGAAGGGCTGAAGGAGGGCGGCGCGGATGTGCTGTGGGTCGAGACGATCTCGGCGCCCGAGGAATACAAGGCCGCTGCCCGCGCCGCCGAACTGGCCGGAATGCCGTGGTGCGGCACGATGAGCTTTGACACCGCCGGGCGCACCATGATGGGCGTCACCTCGGCCGATCTGGCAAAGATGGTTGAAACGCTCAGCCTGCCGCCACTGGCGTTTGGGGCGAATTGTGGGGTTGGCGCGGCCGACCTGTTGCGCACCGTGCTGGGCTTTGCAGCCCAAGGCAGCGAGCGCCCGATCATCGCCAAGGGCAACGCAGGCATTCCGCAATATGTGGATGGGCATATTCACTATGACGGCACGCCTGACCTGATGGCCGATTATGCCGTTCTGGCGCGCGATTGCGGGGCGACGATCATCGGCGGCTGTTGCGGCACGACGCCTGACCACCTGCGCGCGATGCGCGAGGCGCTGGAAACCCGGCCACGCGGCGAGATGCGCCCGACACTGGATCAAATCGCATCTGCCCTTGGCGGCTTCTCATCAGCGTCCGATGGCACGGGCGACGATGCCGGGCCGCGACCGGACCGCCGGTCGCGTCGTCGGCGTAGTTAACCACACGGACGGGATAGGTCACGGGAACGAGGGCACCAATGCCCTCGTTTACTTTTCAGGCCATGCGCATGTGGCGTCAAAACAGCGACAATTGATCGCCCGCCCTGGGCGGCACCGCAAAGAGGTCGCGGCGCAGCGCCGGCAGATCCCTGCTCAACCCAAGCCGCGTTCGCGCAATCGCGAAACGGTGGCGCAATAGCGCCGAAAACGTCCCCTGCCCGACCATCCGGGTGCCGAAGGCCGCGTCATAATCCTCCCCGCCGCGCATCTCGCGCATTCGTCCCATCACGCGGGTGGCACGGTCGGGCGCATGTTCTGCCAGCCAGTCCTGAAACAGTCCCGACACTTCGCCGGGCAGCCTGAGCAGGATATAGCTGGCCGCGCGGGCACCTGCATCATTTGCTGCGCTCAAGATCGCCTCAAGCTCGTGATCGGTCAGACCCGGCACGACGGGCGCGACCATCACGCGCACCGGGATCCCCGCCCCGGCCAGCCGTTCGATCAGCCTCAGTCGTCGCACCGGGCTGGGCACGCGCGGCTCCATCCTTCGCGACAGGCCTGCGTCCAGTGTCGTGACCGAGATCCCCACATGCGCCAGCCCCGCCTTCGCCATGTCCGCCAACAGGTCAAGGTCACGCTCGATCAGCGTGCCTTTGGTGACGATGGTCACGGGGTGGCGAAAGTCGGACAGCACCTCGATCACCCCGCGCATCACACGATATTGTGCCTCGATCGGCTGATAGGGATCGGTGTTGGTGCCAATGGCAATCGGCGCCACCTGATAGCGCGGGCGCGACAGTTCCTGTTCCAGTCGCCGCGGGGCGTTCGGGCGGGCAATCAGCTGCGTTTCGAAATCCAACCCGGGGGAATACCCAAGAAAGGCATGGGTCGGACGCGCAAAGCAATAGATGCAGCCATGTTCACAGCCTCGATAGGGGTTGATCGAGCGGTCAAACCCGATATCGGGCGATTGGTTGTGCGTGATCACACTTCGTGGATTTTCGATTGCCACATGGGTCTTGAGTGCGCGCGGCACCTCTTGGTCCCAACCGTCGTCGATCGCAACCCTTTGATAAGGCTCGAACCGCCCGCTGGCATTGCTGACGGCGCCCCGCCCCCGCCGTGCTTCGGCCCTGATCTTGCTGTCCTGATCCGACTCCATGGTTCATCATAGGAACATAACAGGAACATATGAAGCAAATTCACGATCTATCCGCGAATTATTCATTTGCCATTAGGTCGGTCAAAGGGCACTCAGTGTCGCAATCGGTTCAGACCAGACGTGCGAAATCGTCGCATGTGAGAATTGAGACAACGACCTTTAGCTGGGGAACGACAGCCATGTCCGACCAAGAAGACGATATCATCCTGAGCGAGCTGAACGACGAAGAGCTTGTCCAGCAGATGCATGATGACCTGTATGACGGTCTTGCGGAAGAGATCACGGAAGGCGTCAACATCCTGCTGGAACGCGGGTGGGAGCCTTACAACATCCTGACCGAAGCCCTTGTCGCCGGCATGACCATCGTGGGCCATGACTTCCGCGACGGCATCCTGTTCGTGCCCGAGGTTCTGCTGGCTGCCAACGCGATGAAGGCCGGTATGGCGATCCTGAAACCGCTTCTGATCGAAACCGGTGCGCCGCGCATGGGCAAAATGGTGATCGGCACGGTCAAGGGCGATATCCACGACATCGGCAAGAACCTTGTGTCGATGATGATGGAGGGCGCTGGCTTCGAGGTGATCGACCTGGGCATCAACAACGCTGTCGAAAGCTATCTTGAGGCGCTGGAGGCCGAACAGCCCGACATTCTGGGCATGTCCGCCCTGCTGACAACCACCATGCCCTATATGAAGGTGGTGATCGACACGCTGGTCGAGAAAGGCATCCGCGACGACTATACCATCCTGGTCGGCGGCGCGCCCCTTAACGAGGAATTCGGCAAGGCCATCGGTGCCGACAGCTATTGCCGCGACGCGGCCGTGGCGGTGGAAACCGCCAAGGATTACATGGCCCGCAAGCACAACCAGCTTGCCGCAGGTTAAGCCGCATCAAACGCCTCTCAGGCCCTGCCCGCGCGGCGGGGCCTTTTCTTTTGAACCCCGAACCCCCAGATGAGGGTCATGAGCAAGACACGCTTCATCCTTTTGATCACTCTTGTGATCCTGTCGGGCGGGTTGACGATCTTTGTGGCCGGTCTGGCGATGGCGTCGGGCAAGCTGGATGGTCGGGTCGCAATGGCACTGTTGCCTTTGCTGATGCTGGCCTCGATCGGTGTTCGGGCCTTATCGGGACGCAAAGGAAGATGAAACCGACGGACGAGGAACTGACACGCACGGGGCTGGCACCAACGGATGCCTCGGCCAGAGTGCTCGTGCTAGCCTGCGGGGCGCTGGCAAACGAAATTCTGGCGCTGATCCGCCTGAACGGCTGGGATCACATGAGCCTGACCTGCCTGCCCGCCATTCTGCACAACACACCCGACCGCATCCCCGCGGCGGTGCGCGCGGCATTCGACAAGCACAAAGCGGATTTCGACCAGGTTTTTCTGGCCTATGCCGATTGCGGCACCGGCGGACAACTGGCGGCGCTATGCGATGAACTCGGGATCGAGATGATCCGCGGCCCCCATTGTTACAGCTTTTTTGAAGGCAACGACGCCTTCGCCGCCCACGCGGACGGAGAAATCGACGTCTTCTATCTGACCGATTTTCTGGCGCGCGGGTTTGAGAACTTCGTCATCAAGCCCTTGGGTCTGGATCGACACCCCGAACTGCGCGACATGTATTTCCAGCACTATACGCGGCTTATCTATCTGGCGCAGACGGACAATCCCGACCTGGACCGCATGGCACAGGACGCGGCCGACCGGCTGGGTCTGAAATACGAGCGCAAGTTTACCGGGTTTGGCGATCTGGCAACGGCGTTGCAGACGTTGGCGTGATCACACCGCTTCGGCTGCGTGGTGGCGGATGCGTTCGACCATCGCACGCAGCCCGTTCGACCGTTGCGATGACAGATGTTCGTTCAGCCCCAATCGCGCAAGCTCGGCGGGCGCGTCGACCTTGCCGACTTCGGACAGGGGCAGGTCATTGTAAAGTGCCGCAAGGACAGCAATCAGCCC
Source organism: Aliiroseovarius sp. S2029 (assembly GCF_023195575.1). Classification (NCBI taxonomy): domain Bacteria; kingdom Pseudomonadati; phylum Pseudomonadota; class Alphaproteobacteria; order Rhodobacterales; family Paracoccaceae; genus Aliiroseovarius; species Aliiroseovarius sp. S2029. The sequence continues at coordinate 215,962 of NZ_JALPQE010000003.1, read as the reverse complement.
CTTGACGATCATTGCATCGCTGTCTCCACGAAAACGAAAGGTCTGGCCGTCGATCTCAGGATGCAACCAGACCTGGCTGGCGCAACCTTCCACCTTGGTCGACGGCACTTTCAACGCGTCTTCCAAGGGCGGCAGGGCCTTGCCCATGTCGATGACCATGGCATAGCGATCCTCCCATTCGTCCAGAAAGGCAAAATCGTCGACAATCTCTTCAAAGGCTTGACTGGCCATGGGGTGGTCCTTCTGCTTCACCCTTCATCAGTTAGGGCGAACCGCGCGAAAGGTCCAGACCCCCGGCCAACGGCGCAGTGTTCTCTTTTCAAAGCCCCGCGCATGGGCTAACCCTTTGGTCAGAAGAAGAGGAGCGACCATGACCCTGCGCCGTTTTGCCCTGCCCGCCGTGATGACCAGCCTTGTCTTGGGGCTGAGCGCCTGTGGCAGCACGTCGAACCTGAACCCGTTCAACTGGTTCAGATCGGATGGCGTGAAAGAAGTGGCGGTCATTCCCGAAGGCGGGTTTCTGGAGGATCAGGAGTTTCGCGGGCTGGTCACGCAAGTGATTGATTTGCAGGTGCAGCGCAGCACCGGAGGGGCCATTGTGCGGGCGACCGGCCTGCCGCCCCGCCTTGGATACTGGGACGCCGACTTGGTGCCCGAGAACTTCGAACGCCCTGTTGATGGTGTTCTGACCTATATGTTCCGCATCAGCGAACCACCCTATCACACCATTGCAGGGCGCCCGAAACAGCGCGAGGTGCTGGTGGGACATTTCGTGTCGAACACCAAATTGCAGGGCGTGCGCACGATCCGCGTGGTGGGTGAACGCAACAGCCGATCCTCCAGCCGCTGACCCGGCGGTCAGAACGACCGGACTTCAGACCTCGAACACCTCGACCCGCTGGCCTTTGGCGGCCAGCGCCAGTTTTCCTTCGCACAGGCGAAGCGCATCGTTTCCGAACACCTCGGCCCGCCAGCCACGCAGGGCTTGCACGTCGCGCTTGCCGGCCGCCAGCGCATCCAGATCGGCGGCTGAAGCGATCAGTTTCTGCGCCACCTTCTCCTGCTCGCATCGCGCTTTCAGAAGCACGCGAAGCAGATCCGCCAGTGCCGGGTTTACTTGCAGCTTGTCGCGTGATTTGTCAGGCGCGCGCGGCAGATCCTCTTGCGCCATTTCAACGCCAGCGGTGACGGCGTTCAGGATCCCTTCGGCAATCTCGCCCTTGCGGGCTTCGCGCAAGAGCAGACGCGACCGGCCCAGATCCTGCATGCTGCGGGGCTTGGTCGAGGCCAGTTCCAACAGCGCGTCATCCTTCATCACCCGGTTCCGGGGGATATTGCGCGACTGCGCGTAAGCTTCGCGAAACCGGGCCAGTTCCTTGGCAACCCCAAGGAAACGCGACGAATTGGTGCGGGTTTTCAGACGCTTCCACGCGTCCGAGGGATGGATGGTATAGGTCTCGGGGTCGGTCAGAATAGCCAGTTCTTCCTGGACCCATGCACCGCGCCCGCTTTTCTCAAGCTCGGCAGAGAGGTATTCGTAAATCTGGCGCAAATGTGTGACGTCGCCAATGGCATATTTCTTCTGCGCTTCGGTCAACGGGCGGCGCGACCAGTCGGTGAAACGGCTGGACTTGTCCATCTGCGCGCGCGCGATCTTGCGCACCAAGGTCTCATACCCGGCCTGATCGCCAAAACCGCAGACCATCGCTGCCACCTGCGTGTCGAACAGGGGTTTTGGAAAGACGCCCGCTTCAACAAAGAAAATCTCAAGATCCTGGCGCGCGGCGTGGAACACTTTGACCACGTTTTCATCGCGAAACAGGTCATAGAGCGGCTCCAGCGACAGCCCCTCGACCAGCGGATCAACCAGCACCGCATCGTCATCCGCATCGCCGGGCACGGCAAGCTGCACAAGGCAGAGCTTGGAATAATAGGTGCGTTCGCGCAGAAACTCCGTGTCGACCGTGACATAGGGATGGGTGGCGGCGCGGGTGCAAAACTCGGCCAGCGCCTCGGTCGTGGTGATCGTTATCATACAGGGTCTTTCTGCTCGTTTTCGTGTGCCTTCTGGCCGTTCGACGGGTTTACGGTGAAACCGGGAAAAAGGGAAGCCTTGGGCGACATGGGCGCATCAGGGCAGGTATATCGGCGTGCGGTCGCCACTTGCGAAACGGCGCAGCACGGCGGGATAGAGGCGATGTTCCTGTTCCAGCACCCGGGCAGCCAGGGTCGCCGCCGTATCATCCGGCAGGATCGGCACCCGGGCCTGACCCAGAATCGGGCCGCCATCCAGTTCTGCCGTCACTTCGTGCACCGAACAGCCAGCTTCCGCATCGCCGGCGTCGAGCGCGCGTTGATGGGTGTTGAGCCCCTTGTATTTCGGCAGGAGTGACGGGTGAATGTTCAGACACCGCCCGGACCATTTTCCTGTAAACCCTTCGGTCAGGATACGCATGAACCCGGCCAGACAGATGATGTCGGGGCGGGCCTGTTCCAGCGCGGTGGTCAATGCGCCCTCGAACCCCGCACGGTCGCCCTTGAAGTCGCGGTGGTCGACAACAGCGGTCGGAATGCCAAGGGCTTGCGCCTTTGCAAGACCGCCCGCATCCGGCACATTGGACAGGACCAGACAGGGCCGCGCCGGGTGGTCGCCAGTCATGCTGTTCGCCAGTGTCAGCATGTTCGAGCCGCTGCCTGAAATCAGGATCGCGACCCGCTTATGTGCCCCGGACCTCTCTGTCACAGAAGCGAGCCAAGATAGCTGACGCCCTCGCCCGCCTGAATGCGGCCCAGTTGCGTCACCGTCTCGCCCGCATTCTTCAGACGCTCGGTCACGGCCGCGGCCTGCGCGGCATCAACGACCAGCACCATGCCCTGACCGGAATTGAAGGTCTTCAGCAGTTCCGCCTGATCCATCCCGCCAGTTGCGGCCAACCACTTGAACACGGGCGGCAGGTCCCATGCGTCCAGATCAACCAGCGCGCCCAGCCCCTCGGGCAGCACGCGCGGCAAGTTTTCTGTCAGACCGCCGCCGGTGATATGCGCCAGCGCATGCACGCCCCCTGCCCGCACGGCCTCAAGCGCCTGACGCACGTAAAGGCGGGTCGGGGCCAGCAGCGCCTCGCCCAAGGTGATTTGCGCATCCCATGGGCAGTCTGCGTCCCAGCCAAGCCCCGAGACCTCGACCAGTTTGCGCACCAGCGAATATCCGTTCGAATGCATGCCGTCCGAGGCAAGGCCAAGCAGCACATCGCCTTCCTTGACGCCCTTCGGCAGATCTTCACCACGCTCCATTGCGCCGACGGCAAAGCCTGCCAGGTCGAAATCGCCATCGTCATACATGCCGGGCATCTCGGCGGTTTCACCCCCGATCAGGGCACAGCCCGAAAGCTCGCAGCCTTTTGCGATCCCTTCGATGATCCGCGCCGCCTTGTCGGTCTCAAGACGCCCGGTCGCGAAATAGTCCAGGAAAAACAATGGCTCGGCCCCTTGGCAGACAAGGTCATTGACGCACATGGCCACCAGATCAATCCCGATCGTATCCACATTGCCTGTGTCAATCGCGATGCGCAGCTTGGTGCCGACGCCATCGGTGGCCGACACCAGAACCGGGTCATTGAACCCCGCGCCCTTCAGGTCAAACAGCGCACCAAAGCCGCCCAGACCTGCCATCACGCCCGGACGGTTGGTGCGTTTGGCGGCGGGCTTGATCCGTTCAACCAGTGCATTGCCTGCGTCAATATCCACGCCTGCGTCGGCATAGGTGATGCCCTTGGATGCGTCGCTCATCTGGTCCCCCGATTGACCTGCATAAAAGTTGCGCCTGCGATAGCTTAAGGGGGGCAAAGAGTCCACGCCTCGCTTGACGCCGCGCGCCAGTTTGCTAGCAAGGGTGGCACCGGGGAATACAGTGGGCCTGTAGCTCAACGGTTAGAGCAGAGCGCTCATAACGCTTTGGTTGGGGGTTCAAATCCCTCCGGGCCTACCACACTTATCTGACATATATGCACAATGTGTTGCGTTGATTTGCTTTCATGCTCAACAGCGACATGCGCCCCGGCACATCGACAGTCGTGAACGGGCGTAATCCTACTCTTCCCCATCCGATGGTGTTCTGAACCTTTCATGCGGAATGACAGCCATTACAGTCAGTTCGACGAGAAGCGCCTTGTCGACGAGTGACGCAACTCTCACGCCTGTCACCGCCGGTCCCGCATCAAACGAAAAACGGCTTCGCCTTGCCGCTTGGATGGCTGCAAGGTCTTCGTCCCGTACGTAATACATCGTAGTCGATACAATGTCCTCGATTCTCCCGCCTAATCCAGCGAGCACCCTCTCTATGTTGTCGATGGCGGCGTGCGCCTGCTTTCCCGCGTCGCCCTCGCCAATGACCTTGAAATCTTCGGTCCAGCCGACTTGTCCGGTTAAATGAACGCGCTTTCCTTCCGGTTCAACGACTGCATGGCACATTGGAAACTCGGAATCGCGCCAAACGTTTTCCACATTTATCCTTTGACCTGACATTCCAATGTCCTCCAAGTCATTTATGCTTGGAAACAATGCAGTACAGCCACAGTATCTGCATTACATGCATACCAAGCCCTTCGACCGGCATGACCTGACCCAGACCGCTGCACGGATACGCAAAGCAGAGTGAGCAAAAGGCAAACCTCACCATGCCCTGCACTGGCTCGGCTGTCACCCCGCTATCTTGGCAGCACCAGTTCCACCTTCAACCCACCCAGATCGGCGCTGTCGCCCAACCGCAAATGCCCGCCATGACCGCGCGCGATGTCGCTGGCGATGGCCAGTCCCAAACCCACGCCCGACCCCTTGTCCTGATTGCGCGCCTTGTCCAGACGCGCAAAGGGTTTCAAGGCTTCCTCGCGCGCCTCGGGCGGGATGCCCGGCCCGTCATCTTCGACCACGAGGCGCAAGTCGCCGCGCCCAGTGACAAGCGACAGCCGCACGTGTGAGCCATAGCGCGTGGCGTTGCCCAGCAGGTTTTCCAACGCCCGCTCAAGCGCCGCGCGGCGTGCGGGATAGGTGCCGGGTTCGGCCACGTCGCCCAATACGACATTCTGACCCGCCCGCGCCGCGTTCTCGGCCAGATGGCGGGTCAGAGTTGCCAGATCGACGGGTTCCGGATCATCTTCCAGCGCGTCCGAGCGGGCAAAACTCAGAAACCGATCAACCAGACGTTCCATGTCCTCCACATCCCGCTCCAGATCTTCGCGGCTGTCGTCCTCGATCATCGCCAGCCCGAGCCGCAGGCGGGTCAGCGGTGTACGCAAGTCGTGACTGACGCCCGACAGCATCAATGTGCGCTGTTCGATCTGCCGTTCGATGCGCGAGCGCATATCCAGAAATGCCTTGCCCGCCGACCGGACTTCGGTCGCACCCGCCAGCTTGTAAGGCACCACCTGCCCCTTGCCGAACGCCTCGGCTGCCGTGGCCAGCCGGCGGATCGGACGCAACTGGTTGCGCAGGAAAAGATAGGCGATCAGCGTCATCAGGATACCGGTGGCCACCATCAGCACCAGCAGTTGATGCGGGTTCGACGCTGACACCCGATCACGCGAAAACCCCACCCGCATCGGCCCGTGACTGGTGATGACCCCCACGATCACGCCATCACGCGTCGATGACAGATCGACCCCGGTCAGGTTCGGCAACCCCGCCTGCAAGGTGCGCGACACCCATGATCCGGTCAGGTCGGTCAGCCGGATGGACGTGTCGACCGGCGCCCCCGGAAGCTCGACCCACATCGCCAGCGGCCGGATAACCGGCGCGATCCGGTCAAGCGCGGACCGGGAGGTGGCGGCGGCATTCACCTCCTCCAACAGATATTCCAGCTCCAGCACCACCGCCGATGTCATCTGCACCGTGATCCGGTTGAAATGCCGCTGAATGAACACCACCGAAACGACCAGTTGCAAGGTCACGATCGGCACGATCAGGATCAGTGCCGCCCGTCCATAAAGGCCCCGCGGCATGAATTGCTTCAACCAGCCGAAATCGAGAAATCTGTTCTTGGGCAATTGAACCATGGCCAGACCCTATGACGCAGCGCCCGTCTTGCCAAGCGGCGACCGTGCGGGGTTACTGAGGGGGGAGATTCGCGAAACTCGGGGGGGCCCGCGCGTGGCCAACAGGATCGACATGACAGACCGACCACCCACAGGCGTGATGACCCGGCAGGAGCCGGGCATCCGTCGCATCATCGCGCCCAACCCCTCGCCCATGACCTATTGGGGGACCAACACATTCGTTCTGGGCGAAGGCGATGTGGCGGTGATCGACCCCGGCCCGGCAGACCCCACCCACATGAAGGCGATCCTGTCCGGACTTCAGCGCGGTGAACGGGTGACGCATATCCTTGTCACCCACGCACATCTCGACCATTCCCCCCTGGCCCGCCCCCTGTCCGATGCCACCGGCGCGCCGGTGATGGCCTTTGGCGACGCGCAATCCGGACGCAGCGAGATCATGCGCGATCTGGTTGCACGTGGCCTGACCTCGGGTGGCGAAGGCGTCGATACCGGATTTCGCCCCGACATCCTGCTGGAAGACGGAGAGGTCTTTCGCGCCGCAGGGCTTGAGGTCGAGGCGATCTGGACCCCGGGCCACTTCTCGAACCACATAAGCTTTGCCTGGCAGGATATTGTTTTTACAGGAGATCACGTCATGGGATGGGCCAGTTCACTGGTCTCGCCTCCGGATGGAGATCTGACCGCCTTCATGGCCTCTTGCGCGAAACTCGCCGCCCGGAAGGATCGGCTTTACTTGCCAGCCCATGGCGCATCCATCCCCGACCCTGCCGCCCGCCTGGCCTGGCTGATCGCGCACAGACAATCGCGCGAAACCGAGATACTGACTGCCCTGTCGGACGGCCGCCCGGCATCCGTCCGCACCCTGACCCGCGCGATCTATACCGACACACAAACCACCCTGATTCCCGCCGCCGAACGCAACGTTTTCGCGCACCTGATCGACCTTGCGATGCGCAAAATCGTCACGGCGGAACCGCACCTGGACGCCAATGCAGATTTTCGTAGGATAGACTGAAGAAAAACGCTAATCCCTCTTGCAGCCCGAAATCGCTCTTGCTATATCGCCCCTCGTGTTCCGGCGTAGCTCAGCGGTAGAGCAGTTGACTGTTAATCAATTGGTCGTAGGTTCGATCCCTACCGCCGGAGCCATAAAAAGCCCTCTAGGTCAAAGACTTAGAGGGCTTTTTTGTTTTTGAGCTTCGGCCTGTGAAGCGCCGGGGTAACGGTTGGGGTAACAAGCCGAAGGCCGCGATATAGACCTACTGTGCTTGCCTACGGCGCACGTTGCGGCCTATCCGAATGCGAACGCCCCGTTGTTGCAGTTCGGTTTGCATCAGTTTTGCGAACTCTAGTTCCCAGCCCTTGCGATGTACGATCCTATCGAACTCCGCGTTCGTTAGCTTCAGTAGCTCGCTTCTCGGACGCTGCGAAAGCTCCACCCAGTCGCCGTAGAGAACATAGAGGGCATTGCCATACTTAAGATTCTCAAAGGCCACCAAATCATCGGCAAACTTTGCGCCGATGTAGTGATCGTTTCCGCCCATGCCCTTGAGATACTCCGTCGGCTGGTACTGCTCAAAAAGCTCAAGTCGCTCGCGAACTGTTTCTGGATCAGCGCCGCCTCTACCGTTGTTCCCCTTCGTGAGACGATCAACCAAGTCGTCCAGATCGCCCGGCGGGAAGAGTTGCCAGTCCAGTGACGACGTGAAAACAACGCTTTGGCTACTTCCGGGTGCAACATCGCTGACCCCGGTACACTCTTGCAGCAAGTTCAATGCGAAGAGCAAATCATCTGAAAACGATGTCGTTTCTCTATCAAGGACGTCGCTGATCGAGAATACGATCCCATAGCGTCCATCTTGATGCTGTTCCCTCACTTCGATTGAAAGCTCGAAGAGGTACGGAGGAATTTGGTCCCTCACGTATACCTCGCGGGGGATAGCAGCAGTAGTCCAGCCGTTTCGCGCAGCATCCCCGTAGATCGGCACATCCTGATAAAAGTACTTCTTGAACTTCGGCAGGTCTTTGCGAACAACGGTCCAGCCCTCCGAGTTCTTTTTCGCGGTGGCTCCACTGCTCTCAGGTGGGATGATCGTCCAGACCTTCCCAACTTCAAGCGTGTCCTGCGTAAGACCGAGATGCTGATACGTCCCGGCATCTACGGCATCACTGCCAATGACCTTTCCAGCAATGACACGTACGTTTCGTTCATCAAACCCTTCCAGCTTGGTTAAAATCTTTGCTGGCGTCTTCCGAAATCCCTTCTTCCACTTCGCCATAAAAAACCCTCATATTGTGCCTAGGCTGCCTTGCCCTACGTTATGTAGTGTTAAGTCAATTTTCAAGCGCTGCGGGAACTTTAGGCCCGAACGTGTCCGGCGATGGTGTGGCGCTGCCGCCGGTTTCATGTCTGGGCCTCAACCATGGAATCACTCCCATCCCACCAGCCGCATTGCCTTCTCAGGATCAATGCCCGCCTCTTGCGCCTCGGCCATCGCCTTAACGATGCCAGACAAGGCCCGCGCCCTGCCGCCGGTGTCATAGGCTTGCGTTGGGGTTTCCACGTCCACAGACACAGCCCCGCCTAGCTTGGTGCTGGCCTCATCGCTGATGAGCTTGGCAAGGGGTGACAAGGTGTATTGCACAAGATGCCGTTGCACCTCGCGGAATACAGGCCCGGTTGATGCCGGGTTGAAGAATGCGCGCGGAACGCCGAACACCTCAGCCACCGCGCCGCGCGAACTCTCTAGCAGGGTTGCCGCCTCGGCCCGGTGCAGATCGGGTGTCAGATCGTCCCGGCGCTGGCCTAGTTGCGGATTCATGCCCGCCGCCGTCGCCTGCGCCACGCCCTCGATCACAAGGGTTTGGCCCTGCTTGCCCCGGATCGCCTGCCGCATGGCTTCCATGTCCTCGGCGCTGGAATCCGGCAGGGGCAAAACCTGCGAACCTATCGGCGCATCGCGGAACGTGTCCCGCAGCGCGGTTTCGATCTCGTGCAGCAAATTTGCCGACAAGGCCGCGCGCCGCAGGGGTGGCGTCCCGGCCCACGGGGTCGCGGTATCGGATCCGATGCGGATATGCAGAACCTCGCCCGCAAGACGGGTTTCGCTGCGCCCGCCCGATGCCTCGGGGATGCTCACGCGATAGGCCACCGGCTTGGCGTTGCGGGTGGAAACGTCCCAGTCAGTTGCCGGAATGATGCCCCCGCCAATGATACCGACGAACTCGCCCCGCAGCGCCAGCGAACGCCCCATGAGCGCCATTGTGCGCCGGTCGAGTAGATCGGTGCCGGATATGTCAGCGCCGCTTAGAACGCTCTCCCACAGACTCACACAGGTCTGCACCGCGCTTGTCAGCTCGGCAACCTCGCCGCCGCCTGCGAAGTAGCTGGCCCGTGCCGCGATGATGGACGCGGTATAGTTGGCCCCGCTCGATCTCGTTTCAGGCTCGGCCCGTTTCGTGAATGGCCACATGCTCAAAGCCTCCAGCGGTTGAGCGGGTGAAGGCCGGTGCAAGACGAAAACTTTTCGTCTTGATCGCACTCCCACGCCCGCGCCTCGATCTGCGCCTGCCCGTAGGCTCCGCGCGTGACGGCGCTGATCTCGAACAACTCGGCCTTGCTCACGGATCGCAACAAGCCATCGCCGCGCCGCTCGATCCGCTCGCCGCCCTTGGAAACCCTGAAACCGGGTGACATGCCCCGGATAAGGCCAGCCTCATGCGCCGCCAGAAAGTCAGCCGCCCAGCTCGTGCTGCCGTTGATGGTGGCCCGGAACTCCAGCGCGTCATCGGTATCGGTGATCTCCAGAGAACCCGCCTGCCGACTGGCAAGGGGGCGCTGATAGTCATGGCCGAACAGCAGGTGAATATCCTCGCCCGCCTCGATCCGGGCCGCGAAGGCCCGCGCCTCGATCCGCTCGGCCCTGCCCGGTGCCAATTCGGTTTCGTGGTTGTAGGGGAAGCGCCCGGAAACCCGGACGCCTCCCTTGTTGTCGGCGCGCAGCTCCAGCGCGCCAGATGCTGCGCCCCAAAGCATCAGAGGAACCCGCTCAGGATACGGGTCTGCAAGCCGCGGGGAACCGTGAAGTCCGCCGTCACCAGCCCGGTCAGCACCAGCGAACCGGAACCCGCCTTGGTGTAGGGATCGCGGATCAGATCGACGCCGCCATAGACGCCCAGGTAGCCCGGTGCCACGCCCTGCACATTGGCAGTCATGATCGCGGACGCCGCCGGAATCGTGTTGCTGATCGCCGGGGTGCCGACATGCTTTGTCAGGCGGTCCCATTCGCTCGTCGCGGTGCCGCTGATAAGCGTATCGTCCAGGGTGGCCCAGATCGCCGGATCAAAGGCGAGGTTCACCGCGCCCGCGCTGCTGATCGCATTGGCCTCCATGAAGGCCACGATCTCGGCCCGGAACGCCGACCAGGACGCCGCCGCCGCAACATCGGTGTCGGTGATGCCGTAGGTTGCCGCGCCCGGAACGATGCCCAGAGGCTCGCCCGTCGCGCCGCTGCCGTTGACGACAACGCGGTCCAGCTCCGCCCCGATCACGGCATTCAGATCACGCCGGATCGCGCTTTCAAGGCCAGCGCCCGATTGCTTCATCGCCTTGCGGGAAATGACCATCTGCGCGCCGCCGGTGTGATCCGGGGTCAGGCTGCGCTCGGACGTGGCGTAGGGATTGGCCGCGCCTACGTTGGCCAGCTCGTCAGTCTGCCAGCCGAACACCGCGCCGGACGTGGCCACGGGGAATGCGACCTCGCCTTGCGCAATGCCGATCCGCTGGACGCCCAGACGCTCGGCCACGCTGCCGGGAAAGATGCGGTCGATGATCGGGCGGATTGCCTTCGGCTCGGGGGTGCCGGTCGAGACGGTTTCGCCCGCGCGGGTTTCCAGCGCCTCGTAGGGAATCGGGATGCCCTGATACCCGCCAGCCGCGCGCATTTCCTCGATGATCTCGGCGGTCGCGCCGTCGAGCTTGCGCCCTTCGTCCAGGGCAAAGGCCACCTGCCGCAGCTCGAACCGGCCCATCATCTCGGACCACTCGGTATCGCTGCGCGTCTCCAGCTCGCCCTTGGCCTTCTCGCGTTCCTCGGCCTCGGCAATCAGCGCCGCGCGGAACTTGCGTTCGCCGTCCTGATACTCCTGGTCGAGCTTGTCCATCCTGGACCGGGTTTCTTCGGTCAGGGTCTCGGCCCCGGCCAATTCTGCCAGCTCTTGGCGGATTTCAGATTGCCGCCGCTGGACCTTCACTGAATCAAGCATGTGTTTTCTCCTGTTGCTCGATTGGTTTCGTCGCCAATTCAGCGACAGCTTTGCGCCATTGCTGGCGCTTCGGATCGGGGACGCGCCCCAATTCCCGATTGGTTTCCTGCGTGTGGCAGGGACCGCAGAGGGTCAGGCAATTGTCCGGCTGGAACGCCAGCTCGGGGAAGTCCGCCACGCGCTTGACGTGGTGAACCTCCAGCCGCCGCCGGGAACCGCAGTGCTGGCAACACCACTTGTCGCGCTCCAGCACGGCATGACGCACCGCCTGCCACTCGGGGCGCACCAGCGCCCATCTGCCCGGACGCGCGGTCATGTGCTGCCCCCTGTCGCGGTCTGCCCGGTGATTTCCAGCAACTGCCGACGCTGCCCCGTGGCAGGCTCCTTGATGCCGATGATCTCGAAGGTGACGCCCTCGCATTCGACACGATCCTCGGTCGTCAGATCGCGGGTGAAGGGCGAATACCGCACCTGGAACCGCGTCAGCAGGCTTGAACCGAACACGCCCGCCCGCATGGCTTCCTCGTCCTTCACGTCGCGCCGCAGCGCCCATACAAGCCCGCCGTGGTCCTGCCATTCCTTTGTTTCGCCGCCGAACCCGTCAGGAACCCCGACGAACCGCCGGAACTGAACCTGCCGATCAAGTGCCGATGCTACGCCCATGCCATGCGCCCCTTTCCCTTCGCCGGGGCGCGCTTCATGCGCTGGCCCTGCGCTACCGCCAAAACCGTTGCCGCCACCGGGTCGATGCGCCCGGTCGAACGCCCCGCCGCCAGTTTGTGATTGCCCGCCGGGTCCACCAGCGTGATCGCGTCTCCGAAAGCAGAGCGCAGCAGCAGCGACGGCTTGGCCCTGACCTGCCCCTCGAACACCGCGCGCCGCAGACGCTCGCAATCCTCGCTGCCGTCCTTCCAGCCAAAGCCCCGCCAGATGAACGGCACACGTTCAAGGCCAGCGTCGCGCAGCGCCTCCAGGAACTCGGCATGGCGGAACCTGTCACCCACGATTGCCGCCGGTGCCTGCCCCTCCAGTTGGTCCACAACGTCAGCCATGAACCGAGCGACGGGAACGGTCGTATCGCCCATCGTCACCAGCTCGCCGCGCTCGTGCATCTCGGTGTAGCGGTTTGAGACGCCATCAGCCTGCCCGCGATCCGCAAGGCTCGGGGTGCAGGGGAACGCGCCGACGCATTCCAGCCGCCCGGTTTGCGGCCAATAGAGCGACGCCGCCGACATGGAACGGGAACCGCCCAGGTCGATGCCCAGAACGACGGGACCGTCGCGGGGCGGGATCGCGTCCGGGGAAACCTCGCAGGACAGCCATTCGTCAACGGTCAACAATACTGACCTATCGTCAGAGGCGACACGCTCATTGCGATTGAGATTGCGGAAGCTCGACAAGGCTGAGCCGCCCCGCGCTATCGCCCGCCGTGCCTGCGCGACCAGCCAGTCGGGCGAAGGCCCGATGCCCTCTTTCGCGCCGGGGTTGGCCTCCAGCAGGCTTTCCAGATCGTCCGGGGGAAGGCCGGGGGCGGGCCGATGCTCTTGAACGTAGGTGCCGGGGGAAGGCTCGTCCAAGTGACGGCTGAAGGTGTTGCTATCGTCGGGCGCGCTGGTCGAGATGATCAGCGCCCGCCCGTCGCGCTTGCCAAGGCCCGACAAGATCGCGTTTTCAAGGTTGTCGCCCTTCTCGCGCTCCCATGCCGCCCGCTCGTCCAGAATGGCCAGCGTCGGCGCGCCGCCCAGGATCGACTTGCCGTCCGCCGCGATCACACGCGCCAGCCCGCCGCCGTTTTCCGCCGTCTCAACCTCCAGCTTGGACCCGCGCCGGATCGTGAATTGCTCCTGTTCTTCCTCGGGCAAGCCTTCGATGAACCCGACCAGGAACCCGAACGCCGTGCGCGCCTGGTCGCGGTTGCGGGCCGCGAAGATGATCTCGCGTTTCGGCTGGCGCTCGATCTCGCCCATCAGATGCCCCAAGGCGATGCCCGCAGAGATAGCCGTTTTGGCGTTGCCCCTGCCGATCGACAGACACGCCACGTTGACGCCCTTCGCGAACGCGCCCCGGATGAACTGCTTCTGATACTTGGCCAGCCGCAGCTTTCTACCCGCAAGCCTGCCCTCGGGAACGATCAGCCTGGGAAGGAACCGCAGCGCCGCCGATGCGTCTTTCGTGGCCCGCGTCATTGCCTCGCCCCCGGAATTTTTCGGGAGTGAGAAAAGAACAGTCCACCACCGGTTTCAGTGTTTGGCGAAAGTCCCGGCATTGGGACCATTCTCATACCTTCACCCGCCTGTAGCGCGCGCAGATGCGTGCCGCAGAAGGTGCCAGCGTTGCCGGTGCGTCCACGTCTCCCCGCATGTCGTAGAGCTTTAGCGCCTGATCCATGATCGCGTGTGTCAGATCGTCGGGGATGGTGCTGGCCTCTGCCCCATAGCCTGCCGTGTAGGTGACGCGGATAGGCCCGCCGGGGATGGTGTCGAAGAACAGTTGCGGCCTTGGCCCTGCCACCAGAAACCAGCCGCTTGGGATCGGGGTGGCGCTGCCGTCCAACTCGATCAACTCCACCACGACAGACGCGCCCAGGGCAACCGGACCAACGGGCAATGACAGCACCTTGCCGGTGAGGGGATCGGCCTGCGCCGTGATGGTCTGATCCAGCAGCGCAATATCCGCGTATGCCTCGATCTCCCGCGCCGCCGTGAAGGCATACCGCAGCGAACCGAGCGCGTCGTCAACGCGCATGTGATCGGTGAAGTCCGTAGGATCAACCGGTGCCGCCGTGCTGATCGGGGTGCGCGATATGATCCGCATTGAATGCCTCGAAGCTATGACGCTGCCATCATAACAAAGTCAGCAATGCTTACCTAGATTATCACTGCCTCACTCATTCTATCGCCAGCCAATCGCCGCTTGCCCACGCCGTAGGTCATAGACGGCAGGCCCTCATGGGTATGGTATATTAAGGATGTCACTGATTTGGTGACGGGCAGTCAGGTCAAATTGCCGGTTTCGTCACCATTTTGGTTACGTCCTGTCACCGTTTTGGTGACGCCCATACATCAAACGTCACCATATTGGTTACGTGCCGTCACCAAATTGATGACAGGGTTTTGCATTTGCTTGACGCCGCGCGGGTTGTGAACGGCTGCTTTCTGCACGGGAAAATCGCCGCCCTTTTTCCAATCAGCATACAAGCGCCTCGGCCTTGCACCCTGTCCAGGAAGGGCGATTTCGGTCAGCTCGAACTCTGGCGACGTGGCTTGTCCCTTCATGCCCAATTGAGCGGGACGTTTGACCACAAGGAAGCCTTTGGCCTGCAAGTCATGGAATGCGCGCGCCGCTGTATTGACGCCGACGCCTAGACGCTCTGCCGCCTGTCGAACGCTCAGGGCAATCCGCCCGTTGTTATTCGCCTTCGGCCCGCGCCATTCTAGTTTGAGCCAAGGATACAGAGCCTGCGCGCTCGGTGATAGAGCGCGCCAAGCGTCGGTGCTCATGGTGTTTCGGACCATTGCCGCGAAGTGTTCGCCGCGCCCCTCGTTTCGCCGGTCGCGGCCCATTAGACTGCCTCGGCGGCTCGTGCCTGCAACCATTCACCCATATCGGCCTCACGCCAGTAGCGCCGTTTGCCGATGTATACGGGCTTCGGAAAATCCAACTCAGGATCGTTGAGCCAGCGCCAAAGGGTCATGTCGGAGATACCGCCGCAAAGATCGCGGACAGCAGCCGCAGAGATAAGTTTATGTTCCATTTCGTGGCCTCTCGTTATTTTACGATAGGCTTTAGATAGACAGCTTGAACGGGTTAATCGTACATAGATAACGCAGTTTATTCAGGGCGGTCTAGGGACTGCGCTTCTTGCTCACGAACCCATGCGCGGAAAGCAGATCGCGGATCGCCTTCAATACCGCAAGCATCAAACAAATCAGATAAGAAATGACCGAAAGCCGTCGCAATGTTCAAGTCTGAACTTGGGGCATCTCGCTTGTGTGCCACAGCCCAAACGTGGCGCGATATATCCACTAGATTGATACCGTGGATATTGATCTTTGATGGTGATTGTTTTGCCTGAGAAGAATTTTCGATCCGTTTCTTGGTGAGATTGATCGCGCACCTGATCTCCTTAATATTGCGGACAAGCTCATTGACCGCACGATTTATCGTATTCCCTTTTTCTTCACGATAGTCTTTGGCTTTCTCGTTATTAATGCTGTCACCTTGGTAAAGTGTGTCAAAGGCTGAGCCATATAGGAAATACATATTAAGTGTGTGGCGCGCCTCGGACGTAAGTGAAGAATCTAATTGATAAACCAGCTTCGCAATCGCTTTTTCCAACTCAGACAATGCGTTTAGATCGGCAGACCTATGGAAGAACGACCGTCCATTTACAAAAGCCGCTTCAAGTATCATTTCAGCGTAATTGTCGGCGCGCTCTTCGTCAGGGTCTAGTTGATTCTTTGCAATGTTGATTACTCGGTTTCTTACTGCCTCGTCATGATAGATATGGAGCGCATCTAGGTTCATAGCTTCGCCTCCAGCCGCACCACGTTATCCGCCGTGCCTTCCACCAGCTCACCGACAAGCCGCCCCCATGCGTTCAGTGCATCCCGCTTTTCATCGGCATAGTCGTGCCGCTGATAAACGCTCACTACACCCCCGGCGGTGCCGCTTACATGGTTCAGAACTGCCTCAGTTACGCGCACCGGAATGCCCAGCCGCGCCATCCCGGTTGCCGCCGTGCGCCGCAGATCGTGAAAAGTCCAATGCGGGATTTCCTGCCCCGCAATCTCTGTCATCCGGTCGGCAATGTGATTTCGGCCCTTGTGGTAGCCCTGCAATGCGCTCTCGCCGGTGGTGGTGAAGATGTAGCCCGCATCGCTCTTGACGCGCTCCATGGCTCCCAGAACGTCCTGCGCGGCGCCTGACAACGGCACGTCATGCGCGCGCCCGTTCTTGGTGCGGTCAGCCTCAAGGTGCCACAGATCGCCGCTCACTTCTCGGTCGGTCATGTTCACAACCTCGCCAAGCCTTTGGCCGGTCAGCAGCAGCATTTTGCCAAGGTGGCCCCACGGTTGCCCCTCGCGGTCACAGGCTTGCCAGAACAAGCGGATTTCATCATCCGACAACACGCGGTCGCGGCTCTTTTCCTTGGCGGCCGGCTTGACGCCCATCGCGGGCGATTGGTCGATAATATCACGCTCGACACACCAGCTTAGAAACTTGTTGAGATACGCCCGAACGCGGTTCGCGGTCACAACCCGCCCGCTATCGGCTATCCCGTCCAGCAGGTCGATCACGTCGCGCTTGGCAATGTCGTGAATATCCCGCTCGCCCCAAACCGCGACAACATGCCGGTTCAACTCGCGCTTGACGGTTTCACCGGATTTCAGGGTGGACAGATGCCGCTTGCCGAATTGCTCCACCAGCGTCTTGATCTTGTCGCGCTCGGACAGCTGCGCTTCCATCCGCGCGGCCTTGGTCGCCTTCTTCGCCGCGCTCGGATCGTTCCCGTGTTCCAACGCCTCGATAGCATCGGTCGCAGCGGCGCGCGCATCGGCCAGCCCCATGACCGGCCAGCGGCCAAGAGTCAGTTTCTTCGGCTTGCCCGCGTAGCGATAGCGCAAGGCCCAGGATTTCACCCCGCTCGGCTGCACCACGAGATAAAGCCCGGACAGTGCCGGGTCGGGGATTTCGCGGCGATGATCGCTTGGTTTCGCGGCTTCAATCGCCTTGGTCGTGAGAGCCTTTCCCATAATCAATTTTCCCTCCGGGGTAACACTGGGGTAACAGATTGGCCGGTTTTGGACCGTTACCCCAAGTTACTAACAGAGGCTCACATTGCAAGCAAATAACTGCATTACAACGCAAATTTATGCAGAGATAGTTTTACACAGTTAGGACCAGTTTGGCCCCAAAACTTGACTGTTAATCAATTGGTCGTAGGTTCGATCCCTACCGCCGGAGCCAAAAACCTTTAAAACAAACTGCCCACAAAGACAGAGGCTGAACGAGTGCTGAATTAGCAGCACTTGTGCCCATTCTGTGCCCGTTCCGATACTGAATAGAGCTTGTCCATCTAGGATTGACATTCGATATTCGGGACAATGAATGCCGTTTTTTCGAGTGGCCGGAAAAGTTTGGCAAACTCAGAACTCTTTGGGGGCGGTCACAGTGCCATCACCCATAGGTTTGCCGATATCCTCACCTTCGTTCTTTATGGTATCCAATCTCGATACAGACGTGTCTGGACGACGCGGTTCGACAGAGGTGGCAATGATCAATCGGCATAGATGACAACCCATAGCTTAACCATGGCCGTTTAAGCTGCGCGCGATTTCTCCATTGCTGCTTTGCTTGCCAACGAAACGCTCCACGCTTTACCCTTCGACCATGACCGCAACCAGATATTCCCTGCGCGCCATTGTGATACTGGGCTTCGGCGCAGCGTTGATAAACACCATGCCGATCTGGATTGCCGAGATCTCACAGGCATATGCACTGTCCGATGCTGCTGCCGGGATGCATGCCAGCGTTACTTTGCTGGCGGCGGCGCTTTCATGCGGCATTGCGGCGTCGTGGCGGGTTGCGGGGTTGGCACGTGGCTCCGCTGTTTTGGTGCCGATCTGTCTGGTGGTCATGGCGGCCCCGTTTGCATCCAACTCAGCAGGCCTTGCGCTGGCCGCGAGCGCCTGTCTCGGCGCTGCACTTGGCATACTCACCGCGAAGGCGTTGTATGAAGCGAGCAGTCATGCGGAACGTCACAAGATCATCAGCACCGCGCTGAGCTTCGGATTGATGACCGCTCTTCTGATCTACCTGTTGCTTCCCATGACCGACCTGAAATCGCTCTGGATATTGGCAGTGTTGTCTCTGTCGCTTGTTGCTGCGGGCGGTTCCGACAGTGTATCGCGCCAGACTTCTGGTCGTGACGGTCATTCGGTCTTGTCGGACTTTCCAGTTCTGCAGTTTCCCTTCTTTGTGATGATGGGAGCGTACTGGACCTATATCGAGCTGTTTGCCTCCTCGCTGGAGGCTGCTGGCGATCTGTCCCTGTGGCTGCTGGGCAGTCTGTTGATGGGGGTGCTCGGTTCACTGATTGCAGGAAAACTCGGGGCCACGTCAGGACGATACCTGCCCAACACCGCGCTTCTGTGTGCCGCGATGTCAGGCGCGGTCAGCTACCTCGCCCCGACATTCGCGGTGCTGGGGGTCAGTGTTCTGGCAAACGGGTTTTTCCTGTACCTTTACTTCCCTCTGTATCTGGCCGGGCGTGGCACCAATAACGGGCGCAGCACTTCCGAACGAAAAATGGCCATTTATCTTCTGGGCTTTGCCTTGGGAGGGGCAGCAGGTGCTGGCCTTTTGCATATTGCCGGTTTTATCGGGCTTGCCATTGCCATCGCGATGGCCGGTCTTATGGGTGTGGGCCGTCTTCCGACCCCGGCCCGATCCTGATCTTCAAACCGGCAGACTGCCAGGACTTCAACGCCGAGCGTACAAGGTCTTCATTGGCCTGCCACATGGACACCTCTTCATAGACACGCTCTTCAAATTCGGGGAACACCTGCCGAAGCAGATCTGCTTCGGTCGCTGCGGCATCGCTCTGCCCCAACAAAGAATGCAGCCAGACCAACTGGGCATGGTACCAGTAGAAACCCGGCATCGGGAATTTCTGGATCTCCAGCAGCGCGGCGTCATACATGTTCAGCCGGATATAGCGCCAGGTCTTTGCGAAATGGTACCACCCCGGATGTACCGGGCTCAGTTCCATCGCGCGGTCCAGAAGCGCGATGGCTTCATCCTCGCGGGCCAGAAAGGCATAGCAATGGCCGATTTCAGACAGAACGTCTGAATTGGCGGGATTGAGGTCCAGCGCCCGTTCAGCCGCCAGATTGAACCCATCCACATCAAGCGCGAACAAGCGGCACATGGCGAGAGCGGCGTAGGCAAAGGCGCTGCGCGGATCGGCAGCAACCGCCTTTTCTGCCGCCTCCGTCGCAAGGGGCAGAACGTCCAGGCCGGCGCGCTCATTGACGTGATAGCGGTGTTCTTCCAGCAAGATCACCGCATAGGCGCTCCACCCGTCCGCCGCCTCCGGATCGCGCGCCAATGCGGCCGGAAAGGCGTCGCGCAGCGTGGAATGAAGTTCCGGGTCATAGGTCCGATAGAAGCGTCGGAAATCCGCAACCAACCGGTACATGTCCCAGCTTGTCGCGCGTCCTGCCCGCTGGCCAGCGTCAAGGGCCAGGGCGCCATGCGGGCTGGCCACCCGTCCGGCGCAAAGCTCGGCGATCCGGTCCTGAACGTCGAACAAGGCGTCAAGCGACGCCTCGCGGTTGAACTGCTCGGTCATCAGAATGGCATCGTCCTCGGTCGAGGCAACCTGAACCGTCACGCGGAGCCGTTCGCTGGATCGGCGCACGCTTCCTTCGACAACAAAGCCGACCCCATAATCCTCTCCCATCTTCGCGTGGTCCAGCGCGGCGGCGGAAATCGCCTCGGATGTGGTGCGGGCGAGGACTTTCAGATCACGAAACCGCGACAGGTTCGAGATGATCTCGTTTGTCAGACCATCACTGATGAACTGATCGTCGGAACTGGCACCCATATTGCGAAATGGCAGCACGACCACACAAGGTTTCAAAGCATCCATACCTTGGGCGCCGGGTGCCTGACGGGTCGGAACCGCAAGGCAGAACCCGATACCGTGAACGGTCTTGATGATCCGTTGATCCGCACCCGTGTCGCCCACGGCGCGCCGCGCTTCCTTGATCGCTGTCGACAGGGTGGCGTCCGTGATGATCCGACCGTCCCAAACCCTTTGGATCAGGTCATCCTTGCTGACGATGTCTCCGCCTGCCTCAAAAAGCGCCCTGAGAATGCCTGCGGACTGCCGCGTCAGGCGGTGGGTTTGCCCGCCGCTCGCAACACTCATTCGGTCAAAATCGACCACTGAATCCGCGATCATCACCTTCATGTCATGTCCGATGCGCTGCTCCGATGCGTCATGAGTTAGCACATCCCTCACGTTATCTCAGGGTTTTCTCAGCCATACCTCAAGCTTGGCCGTCACCCGCCCGGTAGGACCTGGTTCATCCACAACCTGCACTGCGCAGGATCAACATAAAGGATGACACAATGAAATACCGAAACGCTTTGCCGCAACTGGCCGGCAAAAAAATGATAACGGATGGCGGGCTGGAAACCACCCTCGTCTTCCTCGAAGGGATCGACCTGCCGCTTTTTGCAGCCTTCAAGGCGCTTGAAACCGATGCCGGTCTGAAAGCGATGGATACCTATATGAAGGGGTTTGCAAAACTGGCGGTCGCCCAAGGCAGGGGGTTCATCATGGACACCCCCACCTGGCGGGCAAGTGCACGCTGGGCCGCTGAACTGGGCATGACCCAGGATGACCTGCGCGAGGTCCACCGCGAGGCCATCGCCACGTTGGACAACCTTCGGCGGGCCTATGAAACCCCCGAATGCCCTTTCGTTATCAATGGCATCATGGGTCCGCAGGATGATGGTTATTCCCCCGGCACCAAACTGACCGCCGATCAGGCTGCTGACTATCACAAGCAGCAACCCGCGTGGTTCGCAGAATTCGGTGCGGACATGATCACCGCCATGACGCTGACCTATTCCGATGAGGCCATTGGCATCACACGGGCTGCGAAGGATGCGGGGATGCCGGTCGTGATCTCGTTCACGGTCGAGACGGATGGTCGCCTGCCCTCGGGTGAATCCCTGGCCGAGGCGATTGCCGCAGTTGACAGGGCCACCAAAGACTATCCCGCCTACTACATGATCAACTGTGCCCATCCCGAGCATTTCTCGCATATTCTGAACGGAGACTGGACGCAGCGCATCATGGGGCTGCGCACCAATGCCTCGCGTCTCAGTCACGCCGAACTGGACGAAGCCGAAACGCTCGACGACGGCAATCCCGAGGAACTTGGCCTGCTTCACGCAGGGCTTGCGGACCTGCTGCCCAACCTGACCGTCCTGGGCGGATGCTGCGGCACGGATCACCGCCATGTGGAACAGATGTGCCGGGCCACGCAGATCGCCTGATCTTTCAAGAAAACCGTTTGGCGGGGGCCCCGCCATCCGACCAAGACAGCGCCGTGCGGCACATCGGCTCGCGGACTGTGAACACTGACGTTCAACATAACCCAAACAAGGAAATTCAACAATGAAATCAACTCTCTCTGCAATCGCCCTGTTGGCGATGACCTCGGCCCACGCCATCGCTGGCGGCACGCCGATGTCTTTCGACGTGGCCGAAGACATGTCCCGCTTCGTCTTTGCATCTGCCCCGGTCTTCGATGACGGCATGCCCGCCTATGGCAATGCGTTCATCACGCAGGGCTACATCTACGAAGACGGCACACTGGACAGCGGGGTCGAAGGCACGCTGCCCGATGGCAGTCCCGCCTTTCCCGACAAGGTGATCGGCCGCTGGACCTGCGACGGGTATTTCGTGGGTGACGGAATGCGCACGCAAACCGGGGCTGTTGTCATCACCCGGCAGGTCTTTGAATTCAACAATGGCGACATCCTGATCAACCAGGGCACCGAACTGGTGGACGTCAATGTCAGGGCGCCGCGCGTGATCACCGGCGGCACCGGCGCCTTCGAGGGCATGTCGGGCGAGATGACGCAGGTTCTGCTGGGCATGTCCGAAGGCTATGGTGTGCGGCTGCTGATCGACGTCAAGCCGGAAGAACATGCGGCGCTGGCGCCCGTGAGCAGCGACTGACCACATCCCCCGAACACAAACCGCTTTCGCCGCCCTGTCGCGGCGAAAGCACCCAACCAAGGACAAGACCATGAAAGCCCCGCTGACCATTGCCCTGATCATGACCGCCGCTGTCGGCGCGTATGCCGCCGATCTGCCCCGCCCGCTGACAGACGGGGATTATCTGTGGAACGGGGCGCCGGACCCAAAGCTCTATGGGCTTGGGCGAAGCCTGTTTTTCGATCCTGTTCTGTCCGGAAACCGCAACATCGCCTGCGCCACCTGCCACGACCCGGCACGCGGAACAGGGGATGGGGTGGCGCTGTCCATCGGCGAAGGCGGCACGGGATTTGGACCCGACCGTGTCACACAGGATGGCGTGATCGGGCGTGTGCCCCGCAATGCGCAGCCGCTCTACAATATCGGCGCGCGCGCCTATACCTCGATGTTCCATGACGGGCGTCTTGAACTTGACCGCTGGGGCGGGTTTCCAAGCCGGTTGAGAAGCCCTGCCAGCGAGCAGTTTCCGGAAGGTCTGGACAACACCCTGACGGCGCAGGCCATGTTCCCGGTCCTTTCGGCCGTCGAGATGGCGGGCCAGCCCGGTGAAAATCCGGTCGCCGACGCCGTTTCGAGACGTGATTTCAAACGTGCCTGGGGCCTTCTGGCCGAGCGGCTGTCCGCGACCCCGGACTATGCCCGACAGTTTATCGGTGCCTTTGATGACATAAAGGAACCGGATGACATCCGGTTCGATCACGCGGCCAGGGCGATTGCCGCTTTTGAAACGGTGGCGTTCCGGTCTGACCAGAGCCGGTTCGACGCACGTCTTGCGGGCTGGCCGATGAACGCAGCCGAGGAGGCCGGGTTGGAGCTGTTCTTTGGCAAAGCCGGATGCAGTTCCTGTCACAACGGCCCTTTGCTGACGGATCATGAATTTCACGCCATCGCCGTTCCACAAATCGGCCCCGGAAAGTATCAGGGGGTGGACGGCAGCTATGCGGCGCATACCGGGCACCCGCATAGGGTCGAGGATGAAGGCCGCTTCAACGTAACCAGTGACGCGGCAGACCTGTTTGGCTTTCGCACCCCGTCACTCAGGAATGTCGCGCTCACCGGTCCATGGGGGCACAACGGTGCCTTCGCATCGCTCGAGGATATGGTGCGTCACCATCTTGATACGGTGGCCTCGCTGGCAAGTTACGTCCCGAATGATCTTCCGCCGTTGGAGACCGTCATCCAGCCGGTGCGCAACCGAACCGGCGTCAGCTATCAGGTCCTGAGCCCGATGCAGCGCGGGGCCTATGATCTGCGCGACACCTGGGTGCACAGTTCGACACCGCTGCGAAGCAGGATTGCCAGTGCCAACATGCTTGCACCGGTGGATCTGTCCGAGGAAGAAATCGCGAGCATTCTCGTATTTCTGGAGACGCTCACCGACCCGACGGCGGTTGACCGTTCCCATCTCGTGCCGCCGACGGTCCCGTCCGGTCTGCCGCCGCAACCTTCCCCTGCAAAGTGAAAATGCACGCACTTTCCCGTCTTACCTCGAACAAACCGGTCCGCTTTCGGGCGGCAACGCAAAGGATCAACGATATGACCATGAATGTTATCGAAACTGGTGCAAAACCTCACCCGACAAAAGCCCTGCTGGCCGCCACCGCCAGATTGATCAGCAGCGCCACGCGCAGACGGCGCGATCAGCGCGTCATGCACGCACTTGCGCAACTGCCCGACCACCTGCTGCGCGACATCGGAATGGAGCGCGTCAAGGAACGACGCATCCCAGCGATCCGGCTCAACACTTGGTAGCGGCAATCCCAAAAGGCCGGTGAAGCGCTGCGGCACCAGAAAAATAAAGGACATCAGATGCAAAGATTTCTTATCCTGCTTTATGCCATCGCGGCCTATGCGGCCTTCCTGACCGTGTTTCTGTGGTTTGCAGCATTCCTGCTGGGTCTAAATACAATCCAAAACGCCCGACTTGGCCTGCCGATCCCGCTTGCGGCTGGTTTCGACGTTGCCCTGATCGCGCTTTTCGGGCTGGTGCACAGCGTCATGGCGCGCCCCGGTTTCAAGCGGGTCTGGACAAGGATCATCCCCACGGCTGCCGAGCGGTCGACCTTTGTGCTGCAATCGTCGATCCTGCTCGGCACGATCATCTATCATTGGCAACCGATCGGGGGCACCGTCTGGTGTGCCGACGGCATGTTTGCCGCCGCACTTTACGCGGCGTTTTTCGGCGGAATGGCGGTGATCGTCCTGTCGACATTCGCGCTCGATCATTTCGAGTTCACCGGATTGCGCCAGGCCTGGAGCCATCTGCGCGGGCACAGCCGCGCGACGCCCGAGTTCCGAACGCCATGGCTCTATCGGGTGGTCCGCCATCCGCTGCAACTGGGTCTGGTCCTGATGTTGTTCTGCAGGCCCACAATGACTGTGGACGGTCTGCTTCTGGCCGGCGTCATGCTCGCCTACATACTGATCGGCCTCACCTGTGAAGAGCGCGATCTGGTCCGGGAGTTTGGCGCGGATTATCGGGTTTATCAAAAACACGTGCCGAAGTTGGTTCCACGGGTGTTTCGGTGATCTGATGAAGTATCACCCGTCGCGCACGGGCGCGACCTGCCGTCAGTGATGCCTTGCCGTCAAAAAACTGGCCGAATGCTGCAGGGATGCTAAAATCTCGGCGTCGACCGCAATCCGGTCGCAAAGACGCAAAGGACACCCGCGTGCGCCATCTGGGGGGAAACCAATGAAACCGCAGTCACCCGGACAAAGCACTGATCGTGTGGCTTTATATCGGGATATCCTGCGCTCGGTCCCCGGGCTGAGCGGCATGTATGACCTCGCCGCCGCGCTGATTTCTCAACATGTCCCCCCGGGTGGCCGCGTGCTCATCACGGGTGCCGGGGGTGGTCGCGAAATCGAGGCGCTTGGGGCACGGGCGCGGACGCTCGATCTGGTGGCGCTTGACCCGTCCGATGAAAACCTGAAATTGTCGCGGCTGGCGGCCGAAAAAGCCGGGGCATGCGACAGGGTCAATTTTGTCACAGGAACAATCGACACATTGCCGATACAACCACGGTTCGATGCCGCAACGTCGTTGCTGGTCATGCAACAGCTGCAAGATGACGGCGCGAAGCTGGACTATCTTACAGCCCTGAAAGCCCGGATCGCCCCCGGCGGTCTGCTGATCCACGCGGATGTCTCATGCGACGGGGCGGATGAGTTCGAGGCGTTGCGCCCGGCATATGTGGCTCATGCAAAATCCGCCGGGGTCGCTGAGCACGTCATCAACCTTGAAACTGACGCGATATCGCGGCTACCGATCATCACGCCGTCGCGCACCCGCGCGCTGTTCCGTGAGGCCGGTCTTGCCCCCCCGCGCGAGGTGTTTCGCACATTGTGGTATCGTTGCTGGGTCAGTGGCGTCGATGCCGCAACGTAGATCGCCACATCCCCGAAACTTGCGACACGTTTGACTAATCGTGCCGTACTGGCCGCGTTTCCGGTCCTTCCCGGTCCGTCGATCCTGCGTGCGCTTCAAACGGCGCTGACCGCTTGCGGCCTCTCGGCGGTTCATCCGAACCCGGGATCGGTGAAAACCCTCCTCTCCTTTCGGTCGAAGGTCGTGGATCTGTCGCTTGCACGGATGGAAACGGTTGAAACCCGGCGTGGCGCGACGCCAGCCTGTGCCATTGATCTGCGTCACTTTTACAGCACCACCGACTGTTAGCCTTCTTTCAGAACCGGCAACGGAGCATTGGCCTTGCAGACACCTTCGATCAAAAAGACCCGCGAGATGCGTGACAGCGCCAACATGCCTGACTATGCCGCCGCGCGCGACACCTTCACCTGGACGACGGCGCAAGCTAACATTGATGGCTTCGAAGGCGGCAGGCTCAACATCGCACACGAGGCCGTGGACCGCCATGTTGAGGCCGGTCACGGTGCGCAGGTCGCGTTGCGCTGGATTGCCAAGTCTGGCGCCCGCCTGGACATAACCTATGACGAGCTTCAACGGCGCACCAATCGCTTTGCCAATGCCCTGCGAAACGAAGGTCTGGTGCGCGGAGACAGGGTCTATTCCTTGCTGGGGCGAGTGCCGGAGCTGTATATCGCAGCACTTGGAAGCCTGAAGGCGGGCTGTGTATTCTGCCCACTTTTCTCGGCCTTCGGGCCAGAGCCGATACAATCGAGAATGCAGATCGGACAGGCAAATGCAATTATCACGTCATCGCGGCTTTTCAGACGCAAGATCAGCAGTATACGCGACAGTCTTCCGGATTTGCGTCGCGTTTTCCTGACGGACGGAGACCTGCCTGACACCATATCTGTGAATGCGGCGATGGAAGCGGCCAGTGATGCTTTTACGGTCGAGCGCATGGACCCCGAGGACACGGCGCTGCTTCATTTCACCTCGGGCACCACCGGTAAACCCAAGGGCGTCGTGCATGTCCATCAGGCAGTGGTCGCGCACCATGCGACCGGGCAAATGGCGCTCGATCTTCGCCCCGGCGATGTCTATTGGTGCACGGCTGATCCCGGTTGGGTGACGGGCACGTCCTATGGGATCATCGCCCCCCTGACCAATCGCACGACGATGATCGTTGACGAAGCCGAGTTTGACGTCGAGCGGTGGTATCAGACGCTGGAGCGCGAAGCGGTGAATGTCTGGTATACCGCGCCGACGGCCATTCGAATGCTGATGAAAGCCGGGGCAAACATTGCGAAAGCACATGCGTTCCCTGCCCTTCGCTTCATGGCCAGCGTGGGCGAACCCCTTAATCCCGAGGCGGTGATCTGGTCGAACGACACCTTTGACAAGCCGTTTCACGACAACTGGTGGCAGACGGAAACCGGCGGCATCATGATCGCAAATTACGCTGCGATGGATGTGCGTCCGGGGTCGATGGGCAAGCCCCTGCCGGGGATCGACGCGGGGATTGTCGACATTGACGACACAGGGCTTCGGGAACTGACTGAACCCTTGGCGGTGGGCGAACTGGCATTGCGCCCCGGTTGGCCTTCGATGATGCGCGGTTATCTGCATGAAGAGGCGCGGTATGCAAAGTGTTTTCGGGACGGCTGGTATCTGTCAGGCGATCTGGCGATGCGCGATGGCGACGGGTATTTCTGGTTCGTCGGGCGCGGTGATGATCTGATAAAAAGCGCAGGCCATCTGATCGGCCCGTTCGAGGTTGAAAGCGCCCTGATGGAACATCCGGCTGTGGCCGAGGCAGGCGTCATCGGCATACCGGATGACACCGCAGGCGAGATCGTCAAAGCCTTCGTTGCCCTGAAGCCGGGCTTTGACGCATCTGACGATTTGCGACTGGACCTGACCGGGCACGCACGCAAGCGGCTTGGCCCAGCCGTGGCTCCGAAAGAGATCAAGTTTCGGCAGAACCTTCCCAAGACGCGCAGCGGCAAGATCATGCGCCGCCTTCTCAAGGCCCGTGAACTCGGCCTGCCCGAAGGCGACATATCAACCCTTGAAAGTGACGAGACATGAGCCAGAGCGACCTGAAACCCCGTCTCGACCATGCACATGTGCGCGAGCTTCTGAAAACGATGATCCGCATTCGCCGGTTCGAGGATACCTGCGCCGAATACTACACCCGCGAGAAGATCCGAGGGTTTTTGCATCTTTATGACGGGCAGGAGGCGATCGCCGCCGGGATCATTCCGCTTCTCGGCAAGGCTGACCGCATAGTCGCGACCTATCGCGAACACGCGCACGCTCTGGTTCAGGGCGTGCCGATGGGGCCGGTATTGGCCGAGATGTTTGGCAAAAGCGAAGGGTGTTCTGGCGGGCGGGGTGGTTCGATGCACCTGTTCAGCCGCGATCACAATTTCTATGGCGGCAATGCGATTGTGGGGGGTGGCTTGCCAATGGCCGCCGGCCTTGCCCTTGCCGACCGGATGACAAACACCAACGCTGTCACCGTCTGCTTTTTCGGCGAAGGGGCGGTCGCAGAAGGCGAGTTTCACGAAGCGATGAACCTGGCTGCCCTTTGGAACCTTCCGGTGCTGTTTGTCTGTGAAAACAATGGCTATGCGATGGGGTCGGCCCTGGACTTAACCGAGGCTGCGACGGATCTGACCAGTCGCGCGCAAAGTTACGGCATGGCGGCCGAGACCGTCGATGGAATGGATGTCGTTGCCGTCGAAGTCGCAGCGCGCCGGGCGCTCGGCGCCATCTCGGAGACCGGCGGGCCGCGCTTCCTTGAATGCAAGACCTACCGTTTTCGCGCCCATTCAATGTTTGACGCCCAGCTTTATCGCGACAAGGCCGAGGTCGCGGAATGGCGCGCCAAGGGGCCGATCGTTCGATTCCAGACATGGCTGATCGAAAACGGGTTGATACATGACGACGAGGTGTCCCAGATCGAGGCAGAGGTGGATGCCGAAATCGCAACCGCTGTTGCCTTTGCCGAAGCGGGAACCGACGAACCGGTTGAGGATCTGACCCGATACGTGATGTCCCCCGACCGACCTGACCCGCCGTCGCCTGTGATCGCCGATACGTTGCGCACCACAACCTATCGCGACGCCATGCGCGAGGCACTGATCGACGCGCTGCAACGTGATGACCGGGTGTTTTTGATGGGCGAGGATGTGGGGCACTATGGCGGCTGCTATGCGGTCAGCATGGGATTGCTTGACCAGTTCGGGCCTGCGCGTATCCGCGACACCCCCCTTTCCGAGGCCGGGTTCACCGGGGCCGGGATCGGAGCGGCGATGGCAGGACTGCGACCGATCGTCGAAATCATGACGGTCAATTTTTCGCTGCTCGCATTGGATCAGATCCTGAACACCGCCGCCACGATGCGGCATATGTCAAACAACCAGTTCGGCGTCCCTTTGGTGATCCGCATGGCCACCGGCGCGGGCAAGCAACTGGCCGCCCAGCACTCGCACAGTTTGGAGGGCTGGTATGCGCATATTCCCGGTCTCAGGGTGGTGGCCCCGGCCACGCTTGAGGACGCACGAGGGATGCTGTGGACGGCATTACAAGACCCCGACCCGGTGCTGATCTTCGAGAATGTCATGCTCTACAACAGCGAAGGCGCACTTGCGCAGAACGCGGGGCCGGTTGATATCGACCGCGCGGCGTTGCGCCATGTTGGTGATGACGTAACGCTGATCACCTATGGCGGGTCCCTGTCCAAAACCTTAATCGCGGCGCAACGGCTGGGCGAGGAACACCAGATCAGCAGCGATGTCATTGACCTGCGCACGCTGCGACCGCTTGACATGGACACGATACTGGCCTCGGTCCGGAAGACCCGTCGCGCGGTGATCGTGGACGAGGGCTGGCGCAGCGGAAGCCTTTCTGCCGAAATCGGCATGCGTTTGGCGGAAGAGGCGTTTTTCGAGCTTGACGCGCCGCTGGCCCGTGTCTGCAGCGAAGAGGTGCCGATCCCTTATCCGCACCATCTGGAACAGGCGGCCATTCCGCAAACCGAAAAGATCATCGCGACAGTGCTGCGACTGGTGAAGGAGGAGCCATGACACTTTTCCTGATGCCTTCGCTTGGGTCAGATATGACCGCCGGGACGCTGGTTGAACAGACGATTGCGGTCGGTGAGGCGTTTCACCGGGGCGACGTGATCGCAGCCGTCGAAACGCAGAAAGGGGTGATCGAGGTCGAGGTTTACGAAGATGGAATTTTGGATCAGTGGCTGGTCGAGGTGGGGGCAAAAGTGCCGGTCGGTGCACCGCTTGCCCAGCTTCGCAAGGAAGGTGAGCCGGAAACTAAAACGCCCGAAATCCCGGCCGCTCCGGCACCTGCTTCCCCCGAACCGCTTGGCGAACCCGCTCCCGCCCCGCTGGACACCGACCCTGTGTCGGACCGGAAAACTCGACCTGTCGCGCGCCCCCCTGCCCCACGACCATCGTCGCTCGCTCGCAGGCGGATCACACCGGCAGCACGGCGGTTTGCGGCCCAGCATGGGGTTGATCTTGCGTCGATAGACGGGGCCAAGGGGCAGACGGTCGCCCTGAAGGATGTCGAAGCGGTTCTGACCTCTGGCACGGCCTCGCCCCCGGGCACGACCGACCGATCGTCCGAGGCTGAAACAGGCATGCGCGCGGCCATTGCGTCAGCGATGAGCCGGTCCAAACGTGAAATTCCCCACTATTATCTGACGCATCAGGTCAATCTTGAAAATGTCGACGCCTATCTGAAGGCGGTCAACGCAGACCGCACACCAGAAGACCGGCTGCTTGCCGGCGCCGTTTACGCCCGCGCGGTGGCCGTTGCCTTGCAAAAATTTCCCGAGCTGAACGGGCATTACAGCGACAATGGGTTTCAACCGTCAGACGCCGTGCATCTGGGCATTGCAATTCGCATCAGATCTGGCGGATTGGTCGCGCCCGCGATTTTCGACACAGATACGAAATCGACGGATCAGGTGATGCAAGATCTTGGCGATCTGGTTTCTCGTGTCCGCAAGGGTCGGTTCAAGGCGCGCGAGCTAAGTGAGGCCACCGTCACGCTGACAAGTCTGGGGGAACGGGGTGTGGATCAGGTCGTGGGCGTCATCTATCCGCCGCAGGTCGCCATCATTGGCATTGGCACACCGCGATTTGCCCCAACCGTCAACGAAGGTCAGATCGTGCCAGGGCGTGTCGCAACGCTTTCGCTTGCAGCCGATCACCGGGTCAGCGACGGGCACCGGGGGGCCATGTTCTTGCAAGCCGTCACCGCCAACTTACAGGAGCCAGACACCCTATGACAGAGTCAGACATCCAGACTGCCCTGGCAGATGAACTTCACAAGATCGCGCCCGATGTAACGCTGGACGAGATCGACAAGAGCGCTGATCTGCTTGAGGAATTCGACATCGACTCGATGGATTTCCTGCGGCTTGTCACGGCATTGGGAAAACGGTTCGATCTTCCGATGCCCGAAGCAGACTATCCCCAGATGGCAAGTTTTGATGCGATGGCGCGGTATCTTTCACGCAAGACAGATTGATCGCGCGACGGCGGATGGCGCGTAATCGTCTGCGGTCGCGTTAAATCGTGTCGGACAACAGGTTTTTCATCCGCACAATCGCGTCCGGAAACAGGTTTTCGATCTCATCCCTTTGAAAGACCTGCCCGTTCAGGTCGAACCCTCTGACCACCCCATCCCTGAGAAGAAGCAGTAAAAGGGGACGTTTGTCGCCATGGCCCGCAAGCATTCCTGCGAACGGCCGAACCGAGAAATCGACCTCGACAACAGCCGCACAAGCGTATCCGCCGACTTGTATCGGAGGATCAATGGACCAAGTCATCGCCTCGGACCAAATGCCGACCAGCCAAAGCGGATGAAAGGTGGCACCAGACGTGCGGGGATGATCGAGATATCCAGCGCGGCACGGCCAGCAAGCAGGGCGCGGTCAAACACCGGCTCGACCCTGACATCAAACCGTGACATCCCTGCTGTGCCATAGATCAGCGGGGCCATAAGGCCAAACGTCTGCCCCGTATCGGCGGGATCCTCACAGCCGAAACGCAGGTCCACGGATGCCTTGTGCACCCGAACAGAGCCAAGAACATCACTTAGAAGTCGGATCGCCGCGGGCACGAGCCTGCGTGGATCGCGTCGCCCGTGTCGGCGACTTCTGGCTTTGCCCGGCACCTTTTCGGGCTTTTCTTCGCGCTTGGATACGTTACGCCGCAACGGAATGCGCGGCCCAAACCGCCCAAATGGCCTGAGTGCCAGAAAGACGTGCCAACACTCTTCGCGCGTAGCACTCAGTTCAAGACGCAGCGGCATGAGGATGGCCGCCAACAGCAGCGCCAGAAGCGCCGCCAAAGTCCACAGCACGATGACAAATGCCGTTGCCATATCGCTGACTCAGGCGTCTTTTTTGCTGGATTTCGCCGCCACGGCAGCCTTGTCGATGGCTTTTCCCGCGGTTTGACCCAACACCTCGGCCAGTGTGGTCATCGGGCCTTGCACCGATTCCACACGCGCGCCTTCATCGTCGATGATGATCGCACCCAATGGTTTGATGCCACCCCCTGCCCCGGTGCCTGCTCCGTCTCCTGACTTTGTGTTCACACCGCCACCGGCCCCAAACCCGAAGCCATAGCTGACGATGGGAATAACGGTCGAGTTTCCCTTTTCAATGGGGGCACCAAGTACGTTCTTGGCGTTCAGCAGCCGGTCCAGTTCTTCAACGGTGCCTTTCAACAGGCGTTCAACATTTTCCATGATCCGTCCTCGCAATTTCTAGATGATTTTTGATGCAGCAAGTCTGACAGGTAGGTGTCGAAACCGAATGATCTCTCTCAATCGAAGCATGATTTCGCACCCTGACCGGCTGATCTGTGTCAACGCGCCATTCCCAAAAACCTTCATGCTTGGACCGAAACAGATCGAAGGACGGTGGCACATGACACAATCCAAGCAGCTCGTCGTGGATTTCTCGAAAGTGAAGCGAACTGATGTCGGAACCGTGGGCGGCAAAAACGCCTCGCTCGGTGAAATGATCGGTGCGCTTCAACCGAAAGGGATCCGCGTGCCACCGGGGTTTGCCACGACCTCGGACGCATTTCGCGCCTATCTGGTCAGCAATGGCCTGAACCGGAAGATCGCGAATGATCTGGAGGCGCTGTCGTCAGGCAAAACCTCGCTTCAGAAAACCGGAAAGCGCATTCGCAAGCGGATGCTGAACGGCGACTGGCCCGATGATATCGCCGCAGCCATAAGGTCTGAATATCGGGCGCTTTGTGATGCGGCGGGCGAAACCGATGTGCCGGTCGCGGTTCGCTCCAGCGCCACGGCGGAAGATTTACCCGATGCCAGTTTCGCAGGGCAGCAAGAGACCTTTCTGAACATCATTGGCGAAGAGGCTTTGCTGGATGCCTGCAAACGATGCTATGCGTCGCTCTATACCGACCGCGCCATTTCTTATCGCCAGATGCAGGGGTTCGCGCATGATCAGGTGGCCCTGTCTGTTGGTGTCCAGCAGATGGTGCGCGCTGACACCGGCGGGTCGGGGGTCATGTTCTCGATTGATACTGAAAGCGGGTTTCCCGATGCGGTCCTGATCAATGCCGCGTGGGGATTGGGCGAAAACGTCGTGCAAGGTGCGGTGGACCCCGATGAGTATCAGGTTTTCAAGCCGTTTCTGGACAATCCCGATCTGGCGCCGATCCTTGAAAAACGTCTGGGCGCCAAGGCCATCAAGATGATCCACGACCGCGACGGTACACCGCGCAATGTCCCCACGTCACGCGAAGAACGGCAGAGCTTCGTTCTGAGCGATGCCGAAATCCTTGATCTTGCCCGCCAGGCCAAAGTGATCGAGGCGCATTATGGTCAACCCATGGATATGGAATGGGCCCGCGACGGTGTAAGCGGTGATTTGTTCATCGTTCAGGCCCGCCCTGAAACGGTTCAGTCGCGCGCCGATATGGGCACCCTGAAATCCTATGCGGTGAAAGAGGCCGGAGCAGAATTGCTGCGCGGCCTGAGCGTGGGCAGTGCCGCTGTTGCCGGGCGCGTTTCGATCATCGAAAGTGCTGCCGATATCGACAAGTTCATCGACGGGTCTGTGTTGGTGACGGGCACGACTGACCCTGACTGGGTTCCGATCATGAAACGCGCGGCCGCGATCGTGACCGATCATGGCGGACGCACCTCGCACGCCGCCATTGTCAGCCGCGAGCTGGGGTTGCCAGCCATCGTGGGTTGCGGCAACGCCACGCATATCCTGCACGACGAACAGGACGTCACGGTATCCTGCGCGGAAGGCGAAGAAGGCATCGTAACCGCCGGCATTTCCGAGATCCTGGTCACGGAAGAAACGCTCGACACTTTGCCCACGACGAATACGAAAGTCATGCTGAACCTCGCCAATCCCAGTGCGGCGCTGCGCTGGTGGCGTTTGCCGGTCGATGGTGTCGGGCTGGCCCGGATGGAGTTCGTCATCAACAATTCGGTCCAAGTTCACCCGATGGCTTTGGCGCATATCGAAAAGGTGCGCGACCCCGAGGCGCGGGCGAAGATCGAACAGCTGACCGCGGGGTATGACACGATGCCCGAGTATTTCGTCGACCGCCTGTCGCGCGGTCTGTCGCGGATCGCGGCGTTTTGCTATCCCAAGCCTGTCATCGTGCGGATGAGCGACTTCAAGACCAACGAATATGCCGATCTGCTGGGCGGTCGCGATTTTGAACCGAGCGAGGAAAACCCGATGCTCGGGTTCCGCGGGGCGTCGCGTTATTACTCCAAGTTGTATCGGGACGGATTTGCGCTTGAATGTCGGGCAATTGCGCGACTGCGCGGGAAAATGGGTTTCGACAATGTCATCGTCATGATCCCCTTCTGCCGCACCCCTGAGGAAGCCGACAAGGTTCAGGCTGTCATGGCAGTGCATGGCCTTGCCCGCGGCGAGGATGGGTTGGAAATCTATGTGATGTGCGAAATCCCGACGAACGTCTTGCGCGCCAAGGAATTTGCCACGCGGTTTGACGGGTTCTCTGTCGGCTCGAACGATCTGACGCAGCTGACCCTGGGCGTCGATCGGGACTCCGATGCGCTTGCAGATTTGTTCCGCGAGGATGACCCGGCCGTGCTTCAGATGATCGAAACGGTCATCCGCGAGGCGCATAAGGTGGGCTCCAAGGTCGGCTTCTGTGGCCAAGCGCCCAGCAATGATGCCTCCTATGCCCGTCATCTGGTCGGATATGGGATCGATTCAATCTCGGTGACGCCGGACAGCTTCGTTCAGGTCTTGCGCAACGTATCGGACGCGGAAGAAAAGCGAGGAAAGTGACGGCGCTATCAGCCGCTCCTATCGTCCCCCTGCCCTACTCTTTCACGTAAGGCTTGCCATCTGCGGCTGGAGGACGGGCGCGGCCCACCACGCCAGCCACCACAACAATCGTTGCAACATAGGGCGCCATCGCCAGAAACTCCGACGGGATCGGTGTGCCCAGAAGTGCCAGTTTCTGCTGCAACGAATCCGCAAAACCGAATACCAAAGCGGCCAGCAAGGCCCCCACCGGATGCCAGCGCCCGAAGATCATCGCCGCAAGCCCGATGAACCCCCGCCCGCCGGTCATGCCTTCGTCAAACCGCCCGACCGACCCAAGCGTGAACCACGCCCCGCCAAACCCCGCGACCATGCCCGCAACCGTCACATTGACATAGCGCGTGCGATAGACGTCGATCCCCAGCGTGTCGGCGGCGCGTGGTTGTTCCCCGACGGCACGCGCGCGCAGCCCGTGGCGGGTGTGAAACAGATAATAAGTTGCCAGCCCCGCCAGAATGAAAGCGCCGTAGACAAAGATATTCTGGTTGAAGAACACCGGCCCAATCACCGGCACGTCGCTGAGAAGGGGTATCTTTATGGTCCGGAACACGGGCGCATTGTTCAGCGCGCGGTATTCCTGAAACACCTGGCTTGAGATGTAGCTGGTCAGCCCCAGCACGAATAGATTGATGAAGACGCCCGCGATGATCTGATCCATCCGGTACGTCACCACCAGCGCGGCCAGAATAAACCCGAACATGCCGCCAACCGCGACGGCGGCGACCAGCCCGGCGATCCCGCCCGCCAGCGATCCGACCAGCGCGCCGGTAAAGGCGCCTGCCAGCAACATCCCCTCGATGCCAATATTCACAACGGCCACCCGTTCGGACAACACCCCCGCCAACCCTCCAAGCGCGATGGGGACGGCGCGTACCAGCGTCGCCTGCAACATGCCGGTCAGCGAAAAGGACTTGCCTGCCGTCGCCCAGACCAGAAACGCGGCAACCGCGATGGCAAGGCCTATGCCCAGGATCATGGCGGCCCACTTTGCGCCCCCGCGCAGAAACAGGCGCACGCCCAGAAAGGCCAGCAAGGCCGAAACGACATAGATGAACGGACCACCGGGCACCACGAGGTTCGGCACAGGCCAGACATCAGTCGGTCGTGACAGGCGAAAGGTGGCAACCCCGGTTGCATCCGGGGCCATGAAAACGGCCAGCAGAACACCAAGCGCGATCAGGATTGCGCCGCTGATGCGGGTTTGCCGTTGACGGACTTTGTCCAGAAGGGCGCTCATGATCCGCCCTCCTTTGCTTGGTTGCGGCGAAATCCCCATGGAAAGAGCGCTTTGACCAGCAAAGGTGCCGCAATAAAGACGACGATAAGTGACTGGATGATGCCGATCAGATCAATGCTGACGCCCGCGTCCACCTGCATCTGCCGCCCGCCCGCCTCCAACGCGCCGAACAGGATGCCCGCAAAAAGCACACCGACCGGGTGTGATCGGCCCAGAAGTGCGACCGCAATCGCGTCAAAGCCGATCCCCGCCGAGAACCCCGGCGTGGCGCGGCCAAGCACACCCAATGTCTGGTTCGCCCCCGCGATACCGGCAAGCGCCCCGGCAATCGCCATGGCCAACACGATGGTCAGACTGGCGTTCATGCCTGCAAACCGCGCGGCCACGGCATTCTCGCCACTGGCGCGAAATTCGAACCCCAGTTTGCTGCGAAACAGCAACCAATAGGCAAGCGCCACCATGGCAAGCGTCAGGTAGATGCCCGCATGGAGGCGCAGATTGGGGTCGATGAAAGTCAGAAGTCTGGGAAGCTCGGCGACCTCAGGCACGGATTTCGAGATCGGATCGGCGCGCCCTTCCTTTTGGATCAGCGGCGTGCGCAGCAGATAATCCAGAAGCCGATACGAGATCAAATTCAGCATGATGGTCGAGATCACCTCGTGCGCACCGGTTGCGGCACGAAGCCAGCCTGCAATGCCTGCGTAAAATGCGCCGGTCACGGCACCGGCCAATATCGCACCGGGCAGCGCGATGACGGCGGGCAGATCCCCCAGAGCCACCCCGGCGACCACGGCGGCAAGCCCGCCCATGACAACTTGCCCCTCGGCCCCGATATTGAAAAGCCCGGCGCGGAAACCAAGTGCCAGCCCCAGACCCGCAAGGACCAGCGGCAGCGCGGCCGTCAGCGTTTCCGAAATCGCATTGACCGACCCGACCGAGCCTTGCAGCAAGGCCAGATAGGACCGGCCGATTGTGGCCAGATCAACCCCGGTGGCGACCATCACCACGGCCCCAAGGATCAAGGCCGCGACAAGGGCGAACACCGGCACGATCACCAGATCTTCGACTTGGCTGCGTCCCAGCAGCCTGCCTTTCGTGGCGTGATCGGTCATGTCGCTCATGCCCCCGCCCCCGCCATAGCAAGTCCGATGTCCCCTTTGTCGACAGGTGCGTCATGCGGGGCGTACTCCGCCACGATCCGACCCTTGAACATCACAAGGATCCGGTCGGACAGCGCCATGATCTCGTCCAGTTCGGACGACACGATCAACAGGCCGTCGCCTTCGTCGCGCGCAGCCATCAGGCGTTCGTGGACAAAGGCAATCGACCCCACGTCCAGCCCGCGTGTCGGCTGCCCGGCGATCACGAAACGGGTGTCGCGCGACAGCTCCCGCGCCACGACCAGCTTTTGCTGATTGCCACCCGACAAATGCGCCGCCGCCGCATGAACCGAGGGCGTGCGCACGTCATACTGCTCGGCCACGGTCGCGGCGTCGGTATGAACGCGGCCCCAGTCGATGCTGGTGCCCGCCGAATAAGGTGGGGCATAATAGCTGTCCAGAACCATGTTTTCGGCAACCGTGAAGGTGCTGATCAGCCCCGCACGCTGCCGATCTTCGGGGATATGCGCGATGCCCATACGGTGGCGTTCACGTGGCGAAGCGTGGGTGATATCCGTGCCATCGAACCGCACCTGACCAGATACGACCCGACGCAGACCCGCCAACGCCTCGATCAGTGCCGATTGTCCATTGCCTTGCACCCCAGCAATGCCGACCACCTCGCCACTTCGCACCTGAATCGAGATGTCGTCGACAGCCACGGCGCCGTCATCTCTGAGAACGGTCAAATCCTGAATGTCCAGAATGACGTCGCCGGGCGCAAACGGGGCGCGGGCAACGTCGAAATCGACCGGATGACCGACCATCATCTCAGCCAGATCAGGGCGTGTCAGCTTTTTCGGATCGCCGGTTCCGACAATCTCGCCACGGCGGATGACGGCGATACGGTCCGATATGTCAAGAATCTCGTTCAGCTTGTGGGTGATGAAGACGATCGCCTTGCCCGCCTCGCAAAGCGACCGGACGATTTGAAAGAACTCGTCAACCTCTTGCGGGGTCAGAACCGCTGTTGGCTCGTCCAGGATCAAGACGTCGGCCTCGCGAAACAAAACCTTGATGATCTCGACCCGTTGCTGGATGCCGACGGGAAGTGTTTCGATGATCGCATCGGGGTCGACAGCCAGACCATAATCGGCACTCAGACGACTGACCTCGGACCGCGCCGTCGCCAGATCCAGATGATCGAACCGACCAACCGGTTCGATCCCAAGGATCACGTTCTCCGCGACCGTAAAAACAGGCACCAGCATGAAGTGCTGATGCACCATGCCGATGCCTGCGCGGATCGCATCGCCCGGTCCGGCAAAGCGCACCGGTTGACCGTCAATCAGGATCTCACCCTCGTTCGGGCTGTAAAGGCCGCAAAGCACGTTCATAAGCGTTGATTTGCCCGCGCCGTTTTCGCCAAGAAGCCCCAGAACCTGACCAGGTTCAATCGTCAGGTTGACCCCCTTGTTCGCGACTACCGGGCCGAACCGTTTCGTGATATTTTTCAGCTCGACCCGCATGATCCCGACCTAGTCCGAGACCAAGATGCTGCCGTCGATAATCCCGGCGCGAAGGGCGTCAAGTTCGGCCTTCAAGCCGTCTGAAACTGCGCTTCCCATGTCATGGAACGGGGCAAGATCGACGCCGCCATTTTCTAACGTGCCGACAAGGACACCGCCCGAAAATGCGCCTTTCATTGTGTCTTCGATCACGCGCGTAACGGTCGCATCCATGCGTTTGGTGATCGAGGTCAGATAGACATGCTGCCGTTCGGTGTCGGTGAAATACAAGTCTGCATCCACACCGATGATCTTCAGCTTGTCGACCCCAAGTTCATCAGCCAGCGTCGCAGACCCAAGCCCAACCGGACCGGCCACCGGCAGGACAATGTCCGCGCCTTCGTCATACAGGTTCTGTGCATATGCACGGCCGTCATCGAGGTTATCAAAGTTGTTGGTGAACAGCCCTTCGCGGGTTTCAAGATCCCATCCCAACACCACCACGCTGTCGCCTTTCGTCTCGTTCCAGTGGTTCACGCCTTTGACAAACCCGTCCATGAAGATGGTCACGGGCGGGATGTTGATCCCTCCGAAGGTGCCCAAGATCTTGGTCTTGGTCATGCCAGCCGCCAGATAGCCTGCCAGAAACGCGGCCTGATCGGTTGCATAGACCTGCCCCAGAACGTTTGGGATGGGCGGATCATAGGCGAAATCGACGATCGAGAACGGCTGATCCGGGTTGCCTTTTGCGGCCTTCGCGGTGGCATCACCCAACAAAAAGCCGACGGTGATGATGATGTCGCAATCACCTTCGATCAGCGAGTTGATGTTGGCGTCGTAATCCGTCTCGGCCTGCGATTCCAGAAAACGCCCTTCAATGCCAAGACTTTCCTGCGCATCCAGCACGCCCTTCCAGGCCGTCTGGTTAAAGCTGTTGTCGTCAATGCCGCCCGTGTCCGTGACCTGACAGGCGGTGAACCCAAGGGCTGGCCCCGCCAGCAGCAGCGACACCAGCGCAGCGCCAAGCGCCGGCGGTTTTGTCCATAGCGTCCGTTTCATGATGCACTTCCTCCTCAAGCAAGATTGCTTTGAAGACTAGCGCGCCCTTCCCCCGGTCGATTGAGGCATATCAATCGTCGCCAGTGTCTTTCTTGAAGATCATCGACAGCCTCAGCACCGCGGCCAATATGGCCTGTGCCAATACAGGCGACCGCCCGATGCCGATGGCTTCATCATTGTCGCGCGCATCGTTTTCGCGCAAGGAACAGCGCCAGTGACCGTCGCGGTCATTGGCCCGACCGTGAATGCTCACCGCCCAATTGGGATAGGCGTCATCAGCGACCAGAAGGGCCCCATCTGTCGTGGATATGCGCTCGGCGGTCACCTCCTGGCCGATCTGGCCGGGAAGCAGAAACCGCAGCGCATGAACCGCGCCCGCGAAATCCGCAATCGGCATATCAGCCTGTGTTTCAAGTTCTTCGATCAGGATATCCAGTTCAGGGTCTTTCATCGTAAATCGCTCCGATTGTTTAGGTTTGCCAGGCCTGAACGCGACAATCCCGGCGACAAGGTGGCACCATGCGTCCTGAGGCATCCGGGATGGGCCGGTTCAAACATAAATGCCCGCATTCGACCGCTTTGACGAAAGGACCGGGAATGGCAGGCGGCCCCTGATCCGGACACAAAACCACTGACGCCGCACGGGCCGGTTTCTTCGTGGATCATATTTCCTGTCGCAAAACGATCGGCCCTCATGCGCCCGGTCCTTTGGATCACTGTTTCTTGGAAAGCGTAGCAGTGGCGCCGTGCCATCCATTGACCTCGGTCAATCGGGCCGGGCGACGCGTGTGAGCTAAATCAATCCATCATCGCAAATTTTCGATAGCTTCAGGGCAGAGGTCAGTTGTCCAATGTTCGAAAACGCGTTGAAAATCTTCAAGATCAAAGGGTTCGACATCAAGATTGATCCGAGCTGGCTGATCATCGCGGCATTGATCGCATGGAGCTTGTCGCAACACTATTTTCCGTCCGCACATCCGGGGGAAACCAGGGGCGTCTATCTGTTCATGGCCGTGACCGCCACGCTGTGCTTCTTCGCCTCTCTTCTGCTGCACGAGTTGGCTCATTCGATCGTTGCGCGTCGTTTGGGCGTGCCCATCAAAGGCATCACGCTTTTCCTGTTCGGCGGTGTCGCTGAATTGGAGGCAGAGCCGCAATCGGCACGGGCCGAATTCTGGATCGCCTTGGCCGGGCCGGTCATGAGCTTGCTTCTGTCGCTCGCTTTCGGTTCGCTTGCCTTGCTTGCCGGGCTTGTCAGTGGCCTTGAAACCATTGCCACCGTTCTGTCCTATCTGGCCGCCATCAATCTGATCCTCGCCTTGTTCAATCTCGTGCCGGCATTCCCGCTGGACGGGGGCCGCGTCCTTCGCGCCTATCTCTGGCACAGGCATGGCAACCTGTTGCGAGCGACCGAAACGGCGGCAAGATCCGGCACGATCTTTGCCTATGTTCTGATGATGCTGGGGTTGCTGACCTTGTTTCAGGGCGCCCTTGTCACGGCGCTGTGGCAGATGATGATCGGCGGCTTTGTCTTGATGGCGGCGCGTGCAAGCTACAATGACCAACTGGCCCGCGCCGTGTTTGCCTCGCGGACCGTTGGCGATCTGATGCAGGATCATCCCGTTACCGTCGGGCCAGAGGTCACATTGGCCGAATTCGTCAACCACGTGATGCTGCGGCACGGACGAAACTTTGTCCCTGTGGTCGAAGGCGAAACGCTGCTTGGCCATATCGACCAGGCAATGATCACCGGCATCGACCGCGAACACTGGCCAAGCACCCGTGTCGATGACATTTTTGCCGGATTGGACGACACATCGACGGTGTCACCCGACCTGCCCATCCAGGAGCTTATGGCGATCATAACGAAAACCGGCAGGCGGAAGTTTCTTGTTGTCAAAGGGCACCGATTGGTTGGGATCATCTCGCTGTCGGACCTAGTTCGGCATCTA
Source organism: Aliiroseovarius sp. S2029 (assembly GCF_023195575.1). Taxonomy (NCBI): domain Bacteria; kingdom Pseudomonadati; phylum Pseudomonadota; class Alphaproteobacteria; order Rhodobacterales; family Paracoccaceae; genus Aliiroseovarius; species Aliiroseovarius sp. S2029. The sequence goes on along the minus strand of NZ_JALPQE010000003.1, from coordinate 174,220 downwards.
CAGCTCTCTGACCTGAGCATCGCAGCAGAAAGGTAAGACCGCGGATGCACCACAACCGGCCGCGCATGACAGCGTGCCGTCAATCCCATCTCCCGGCAAAGATCGTGGTTTCGCCGAATGACAAGACAACGCCAAGTATTTACCCTTGCTTCAACGCGATGCGATTTGACAGATGGAAACCAACGGTGGAGCACCGCAATGAACAGCACGGGTGACGACAAGGCACTGGTCGATGCAATCCTGGATGCGGCCGCGGACGCCATCATCGTGTCAGACGAGAAGGGCTTGATCCTGCGGGCCAACCCGGCAGCCATTGCGATGTTTCAACATACGGAACAGGACCTGGTCGGGCACAGTGTCAACGAGCTGATGCCGCAAGCGGCCGGGGCGCTCCATGACCGCTATCTGAAACAGCATATCGAGACAGGCGAAGACCGGATCGTCGGCCAAGGCCGTGACGTTGAAGGGGTGCGCAAAGACGGAACGCGTTTTCCGCTGCACCTGTCTGTTGGAAGTGCCACAGTGGGTGAGAGCCGCGTTTTCATCGGTATTTTGCATGACCTTACCCAGCGAAAGGCCACCGAAGCCGCATTGGCGCGATCGCGAAGGTTGAATGCCATCGGCCAGATGACCGGCGGGATCGCCCATGATTTCAACAACTGGTTGACGGTCATCATCGGCAATCTTGAATTGCTTGAGATGCGCAATGCAGATCAGCGCGACTTGAATTTGATCCGCGACGCGCTTCACGCCGCCACGATCGGCTCTGATCTGATTGCGCGGCTCAGTGCCTTTGGGCGCAGAAGCGACCTTAACCCGGTCAGGGTCGATCTGAAGGCGCTTTGCGAGGATACGCTGGTGATCCTGAAGCGGACGCTTGGTGCAAAAATCCAGATCAAGACAGACTTTGCACCGGTGATCAGTTTGGTGATGGTTGATCCCGTTCAGCTTCAGTCGGCCTTGATGAACCTGGCCCTCAATGCCCGGGACGCGATGGGCGATGGTGGTGAGCTTTTGATCTCGGTGAAGAATGTCAGGATCGACGATGACTATATGGCGCAAGAGGTTGATGTCGAAACCGGCGACTATGTATGCCTGTCGGTCAGCGACAATGGCGAGGGGATGAGCCCCAGGGCGCAAGAGCATGTGTTTGAACCGTTTTTCACAACCAAAGCCGATCGTGGCGGCACCGGGTTCGGGCTGGCAACCGTTTACGGGTTCGTAAAGCAATCCGGTGGTCACATCACGCTGTACAGCGAAGAGGGATTGGGAACCAGCTTTGGGTTATACTTCCCTGCCCTTGAGGAAACCGCGACCCCCGCCCCCTCTGAAACAGATCAGAAGACACGGTCGAACGCGCCGTTTGGGCAAGGCAAGACCGTGCTCGTGGTCGAGGACAACGCCAAGGTGCGCAAGCTGTCGGTTGCGCGGATTCGCGAACTGGGCTTCGATGTGGAAGAAGCGCAAAGCGGTGACGCGGCCTATGCGATGCTTGCCGGGGGAATGCGGGCTGACATTCTGTTTTCCGATCTTGTCATGCCCGGCGATTTGAACGGATATGATCTTGCCGCACTGGCATCCAGAGAGTTTCCCGATGTGAAAGTGCTGCTGACATCCGGTTACGCCAGCGATGTGGTTACTACTCAACTGTCGCAGGGCAAGACCTACGACATTTTGCACAAGCCCTATCGACAGGCTGACCTGATCGAAAGCCTTCAGGCGCTTTTTGCGGACGACCCGGACGATTGAATGACCTGAACGTCGCTTGAAAACGTATATCCGATACCGCGCACGGTCTTGATCAGCCTTGGTTCTGCCGGGTCGTGTTCGATTTTCTTGCGCAAACGGGCGACCTGATTGTCAATGGCCCGATCAAGGGGGTTCCATTCCCGTCCGCCCGTCAGATCCATCAGCTGATCACGCGACAAGACCCGTTTCGGGTGTTTCAGAAAGACCATCAGCAGCTTGAAATCTCCACTTGTCAGGCCGCAATCCTTTCCCACGCGGTCCACAAGCGCAAGCCGGTCAGGGTCAGCCGTCATTCCGTCAAAGATGTATTTTGTGTCTTCCCCGGCTGCCGTGGAATGCGCGACCTCTGCCGTGATCGCCGCGCGTCGCAAGACGCTGCGTACCCGCGCAATCACTTCCCGGATGTGAAACGGTTTCGTGATATAATCATCGGCGCCGATTTCCAGCCCGGCAACGCGGTCAATCACGTCGTCCTGTCCGGTCACCATGATGATGGGAACCGACGAGACACGTCGAATCTGGCGGGCCAGGTCCAGACCATTCTCGGACCCAAGATGGATATCCAAAGTGACCAATGAAACGCGCTTGGTTCTGATCAGGTCCAGAACAGATTGCCCGCGCGCTGATTCAAGCACTGCAAACCCTTCCGCTTCAAAGACATTCCGAAGAAGCGTTCTGATTTTCGCGTCGTCTTCCACGACAAGAATGGTTTGTGCCGACATCTTTGTCCCCTTTTTCGGTGACTGCCGATGAAAACCAATAGGTTGGTGCCGGAACCCTATAAGAAAAGGGCTGCATACAAAATGATACAAATCTACGCAGGCTGACCACGATCGCTGATACGAACGCAGTTCATGGTTCCTTCTGGACGAACAGAGGAGACCCCTGCGATGTATGTCACCCTTCCGACTGTAAACAGCACCATTGGACCGGTTCTCAGCCTTCAGACATCCCACCGCAATCAGGCCGAGACTCGTCTGAAAGCCGGGTCATACTTGTATTACGAAGGGGACAAGGTGAACTGGCTGTATCAGGTCAAGTCGGGTGTATTGCGATTGGCACGACTGCTTGAGGACGGTCGACGCCAGGTCATTGCCTTCGGTTATCCGGGCGATGTCGTCGGCTTCCCATCCGATGGTCTCCACCATACCGATTGCGACGCTCTTGCGGATGCCCGGTTGCAGCCTCTTCACAGATCCGCACTGGAACATGGCGGCCGGGATGACAAACTGCACGCCCTGCTGCTTGAAGCTGCAATGCGCGAGATCAGCGCAATGCAGGATCACTTCATGATGCTTGGACATAAATCAGCAGTCGAAAAAGTCGCGTCGTTTCTGAGCGTGCTGATCGCGCGCCATGGCACGGACCAGGACGGCAAGCGCCAGATCGACCTGCCCATGCCCCGCGCCGATATCGCCGATTTTCTGTGCTTGTCGACCGAAACGGTTTGCCGGACATTTGCACAGTTTCACAGACGCGGGATCATTGCCGTCGACAATATCTATACGATCATCCTGTTGCAGCCCGAGGCGCTTGTCGCGCTGTCGAAAGGCGATGCTGACTAGGGGTCGGCTGTCACCCCGAACACCGGGCCGGGACGGGCGAATGTGCCTGCATGACCCGTCTTCTCATACAGCGCATGTGGGCGGCGATGGAGCAAGAAGCAACGCCCGCGCGCCACTCAACACCCCGTGATTGTGATAAGCTTGTCATGAAAACACCCTATCGGGTCAGCCGAGTGCAGATGGCCCCTTCAAGGTTTTCGGGGGCGTGCGCCATCCGGAAGCGCAACAGCAGACCCGATGGCGGTTATGAACGACGAAAACCAGAATGCCGTATATGCCCAATCCGTCATCTCCGTGGCGAAAGCACTTGATGTGGATCCAGAGCGCGGGCTTGATGCGCACACCGTTGCTCTTCGACGCGACCGCCACGGCCCGAACCAGTTGCGCGCGCACGCACGGCAAAGCCCGTTTCTGATCCTGGCGCATCAGGCCGAAGGCGTGATCGTCTGGCTTCTTGCGTTCGCGGCCGGGTTGTCCTTCTATTTTCGCGACGTCGCCGAAGGGGTCGCGATCGTCGTTGTTCTGTTGATCAATGCCGCGATCGGGTTTTTCACCGAGCTGCGCGCGGCGCGCTCGATGGAGGCGTTGCTGGATATCGCGTCGGTTTCCACCCGCGTCCGGCGGGACGGTCAAGACCTGCGTATCGACGCGCAAGATCTGGTGCCGGGTGATATCGTCCTGCTTGAAGCGGGGGAAGTGGTCACTGCCGATCTACGACTTGCCGAAACGTCACGTCTGGAATGCGACGAATCCGTGCTGACCGGAGAATCCGTGCCGGTGGCCAAGCAAACCGATCCGGTACCACCAGAGGCCGTGATCGGGGATCGCGCCAGCATGGTCTACAAGGGCACGGCCATCACCCAGGGGTCGGGGGTGGGCATCGTGACGGGCACTGGAATGGCCACGGAACTGGGGCGTATCAGCCATCTTGTGCAAACCGCCCATGCCGCGTCCTCGCCCCTGGAAAAGCGTTTGGATCGGCTGGGACGAAGGTTGGTCTGGCTGACTCTGGCGCTTGCAACTTTGGTGATCGGCACCGGTATCCTGCGCGGGCACGATATGTTCACGATGGTTCAGACCGGTGTGGCATTGGCGGTTGCTGCGGTTCCCGAAGGATTGCCGGTTGTCGCCACGTTGAGCCTTGCGCGCGGCATGTGGCGCATGGCCGCGCGCAACGCGATCATTTCAAGCCTGTCATCGGTGGAAACCCTGGGCGCGACTACGGTGATCCTGACTGACAAGACCGGCACGCTGACCGAGAACCGCATGACGGTTGCGCGCTATCTTGTTGCTGCGGCTGATGTGGACCTGACGCATCAGGAGGGCGCGGTTCAGTTTGAAATCGACGGTCATGGCGCCGACCCCATGCAGGACGCGCGCCTTTGTCAGATGCTGCGGATTGGTGCGCTTTGCAACAGCGCATCATTGGGGCACGGGGACGTGGCCCCCTCCGGCGATCCGATGGAACTGGCGCTGCTGAGTGTTGCCCAGCAGACCGGTCTGGGGCGCGATCACATGTTGCAGGAAAGCACGAAGGTGGCAGAGCACGCCTTTGCCCAGGACGCCAAAATGATGGCAAGCGTCCATCGCATCGACGGTGGGTATCAGTTTGCGGTCAAAGGTGCACCCGAAGCTGTGATCGAAGTCTGCACCCATGTGCTGGGACCAGACGGGCCGCAGGAACTGGACCCCGCCGCGCGCGCCCGGTGGCTGGACCGCGCCGCAGATGCCGCAGCGGACGGGCTGCGCTTGCTGGCCATGGCGATGAAGCCGTCAGATCGCGAGGATGCGGCGCCCTATGAAGGCCTGACCCTCGTCGGGCTGGTCTGCTTTCACGATCCATTGCGCGAAGATGTCGCCGCGGCCATCGCCGCAGCCCGCACCGCTGGGGTGCGCGTCGTGATGATGACGGGCGATCATGCCAAAACGGCGGCCGCCATCGCAAAACAGGCAGGGCTCGGCACAGAGGGTTGCCCTTTGGTCGTGATCGAGGGGCAGGAACTGGCCGGTTTCGACCCCGAAACAGCCGACGCAGCCCTGCGCGACCGTATCCTTGCCGCCGATGTCTTTGCCCGCGTGGACCCTGTCATCAAGCTGAAACTCGCGACGCTCTATCAGGCGAACGGCCATATCGTAGCGATGACCGGTGACGGCGTGAACGACGCCCCTGCCCTGAAAAAGGCCGATATCGGGATCGCAATGGGCCAGCGCGGCACCGAGGTCGCCCGCGAAGCCGCGCATATGGTGCTGCGCGACGATGCCTTCGGCACCATCATCGCGGCAATGCATCAGGGGCGCGTGATCTTCGACAACATCCGAAAGTTTGTCGTCTATTTGATGTCCTGCAATGTCAGTGAGGTGCTGATCGTCGGTCTGGCTGTCGGCACAGGCCTTCCGATGCCCCTGCTGCCGCTGCAGATCCTGTTTCTGAACCTCGTGACGGATGTGTTTCCTGCCTTCGCGCTGGGGCTGGGCGCAGGAGATGACACCGTCATGCACCACCCCCCGCGTGATCCGGCAGAAGACATCGTTGATCGCAGACGCTGGACCGACATCGGCGTTCTGGGTGGGGCAATTACCCTTGCCACGCTAAGCGCATTCTGGCTGGCGCTGCATTGGTTGAAACTGGATGTGGGGCGGTCCGTAACCGTGGCCTTCCTGACCCTTGCGCTGGGGCAATTGTGGAATGTGTTCAACGTGCGTGTGCCGGGGGGTCGGGTGTTCGTCAATGACGTGACGCGTAACCCCTGGATCTGGGGGGCGATCACCCTGTGTATTGGGCTGATCGCGGCAGCCCTTTGGGTGCCGGGCTTGTCGAGTGTTTTGCAGTTGCCCGCTCCGGGCGGTGCCGGATTGCTGCTGGCGACGAGTGCCAGTTTCATCCCATTGGTGATGGGTCAGATTTACATCACCTTGCGCCCGGCGCATTGACTGAAATCGACGAGCTTACCCTCTGCCCGAGCACCCCTGGAAGAACGCACCCGGCATATGACTTGTGACATGGGCGCCACAATGTTTCAAAAGACAACAGGATTGTGAAATATTTAGTCGCGTTAATTTCCTAACAATATGTTAACATGTGAATACCGAAAGGTCTCTGGTGGGGAAAACGGTGCGTCATATTCCGGCGCAACCCTCAGCATCTGGAGTGGGGTAATGGTATATAAGTCACAGAATAAACAGATTAAAACACCAAAGCGCGTCGTTCGCTATCTTCGACAGCAGACACCGCCGAAAACCGACAGAACAAAACGGGACGAGCCCGAGACACCCGCCGTGGTGTTCACGGACTGGGCCAGCATCTGACGGGTTTTCACGGCTGCGCGACACGCTTAAGTCGGGATCATGACTGATCCTGTATCGTCCATACGCAATCTTGGGCCTGCGTCGGATGCGGCGTTTGCCCGGGCGGGCATTCACTCGGCGGATGAATTGCGGGACATGGGCGCAGACGAGACCTATCGCCGTTTGCTGGCGGCGGGTTCTCGTCCCCATTTCATCGGATATTACGCTATGGTCATGGGGTTGCAGGGGCGGCCGTGGAATGACTGTACGGGCAAGGAGAAGGCCGAGCTTCGCGCGCGGTTTGATGCGCTGAAGGCCGAGATCGGACAGACCGGAATGTCCGAGCGCAAGATGGAGACGATCCTGGACGAGATCGGGATCCTGCGGCAGACGGGACGTTGAATGGGTGGCTCACGGTGTGAGCCAGAGGGGCGCTGCCCCTCACCCCGGGATATTTCGGGCCAGAAGAAACAGCATCGTGTAAATGAAAAAAGCCACCCAGGTTCCCCTGAGCGGCCTTTTGTCAATCTGACGGGTGGGCTTAGCCAACCAGTTCCAGACCCGAGAAGAAGTAGGCGATTTCCTCTGCGGCGGTTTCCGGGGCGTCCGACCCGTGGACCGAGTTTTCGCCAACCGACTGGGCGAATTCCTTGCGGATGGTGCCTTCGTCAGCGTCGGCCGGGTTGGTGGCGCCCATGACGTCACGGTAGGCTTTGATCGCGTTTTCGCCTTCCAGAACCTGCACGACGACCGGCTCGGAAATCATGAATTCGACCAGTTCGCCGAAGAAGGGGCGGTCCTTGTGGACGCCATAGAAGGTTTCGGCTTGTTTCTGCGTCATGTGGATACGTTTCTGAGCGATGATGCGCAGGCCGGCGGCTTCGATCTTGGCGTTGATGGCGCCGGTCAGGTTGCGTTTGGTGGCATCGGGTTTGATGATCGAGAAAGTGCGTTGAATGGCCATGTCGGTCCCTTTTGCGTTTGAGCGTCAAGGCCCCTGCCCTGATGCGGATGTGATTTGCGCGTCCCGTAACATGGGATCGGCGTTTTGAAAAGCGGCGATTGACGAGGCTGCCCGGCTCAGGCACATGGGGTTTCATGCTTCGGATTTCAGACATCACCTATGCCGTCGAAGGACGCCCGCTGTTTGAGGGGGCGTCGGCCACCATCCCCGATGGTCACAAGGTTGGCCTTGTCGGGCGCAATGGCACGGGCAAGACGACGCTGTTTCGCCTGATCCGGGGCGAACTGTCGCTGGAGGCGGGGGACATCTCGGTGCCGAAGGGCGCACGCATCGGGGGCGTGGCGCAGGAGGTGCCGGCCTCGCAGACCTCGCTTCTGGACACGGTGCTGGCGGCGGATACCGAACGCGCCGCGCTGATGGCAGAGGCCGAGACCGCCACCGACGCCCACCGGATTGCCGATATTCAGACCCGTCTGGCCGATATCGACGCCTGGAGCGCCGAGGCGCGGGCGTCTGCGATTCTGAAAGGCCTGGGGTTCGACGATGACCAGCACGCCCTGCCCTGTGCCGATTTTTCCGGCGGCTGGCGGATGCGGGTGGCGCTTGCGGCGGTTTTGTTCTCTGAACCCGATTTGCTTTTGCTGGACGAGCCGACCAACTATCTGGATCTGGAAGGCGCGTTGTGGCTGGAACAATACCTGACGCGCTATCCGCACACGGTTCTGATCATCAGCCATGATCGTGGACTGCTGAATCGCTCGGTCGGGGCGATCCTGCATTTGGAAGACCGCAAACTGACACTGTATCAGGGACCGTATGACCGGTTTGCCGAAACCCGTGCCGCGCGGCTGGCTGTGGCGGAAAGCGAGAACAAGAAGATCGAGGCACGGCGCGCCCATTTGCAGAGTTTCGTGGATCGGTTCCGGGCCAAGGCATCAAAGGCCGTGCAGGCGCAGTCTCGTCTGAAGATGATCGAGAAGTTGAAGACCATCACCACCCCGCAAGAGGCCGCGTTGAAGGCGTTCAGTTTCCCCGAGCCCGAAGAGTTGTCGCCCCCCATCATCAATATGGAAGGCGCGTCCTGCGGTTACGGTGACACCACCGTTCTATCGCGGATGGATCTGCGAATCGACCAGGACGACCGGATCGCGCTTCTGGGCAAGAACGGTCAGGGAAAATCCACGCTGTCCAAGCTCTTGTCAGGCAGGCTTGATCTGATGAGCGGGCGGATGACCAAATCCTCCAAGCTGCGCATCGGGTATTTTGCCCAGCACCAGATGGATGAGCTTTACGAAGACGAAACGCCGGTCGAGCATTTGCGCCGCCTGCGCCCGAACGAGGTGCCGGGCCGCCATCGGGCGCGGCTGGCAGGGTTCGGTCTGGGTGCGGATCAGGCCGAGACGGTGGTGGCACGGTTGTCGGGCGGACAGAAGGCGCGACTGACTTTGCTGCTGGCCACGCTGGACGCGCCGCATCTGTTAATTCTGGACGAACCGACCAACCACCTGGACATCGAAAGCCGCGAGGCGCTGGTCGAGGCGTTGACCGCCTATTCCGGCGCGGTGGTTCTGGTCAGCCACGACATGCACTTGTTGGGGCTGGTGGCCGACCGGCTGTGGCTGGTCAATGACGGCCACGTCGCCCCGTTCGAGGGCGACCTGGAGGATTATCGCAAGATGCTTCTGTCTTCGGACGAGGACAAGAAATCCGCAAGGGCCAAGCCTGCGCCAACCAAGCCGAAACGGGCTGACCGCGACACCATCCTGGCCCTGCGGGCCGAGCTGCGCAAAGCCGAGGCGCGGGTCGAAAAACTGGAAGCTATGCGCGACAAGCTGGACGCCAAGCTGGGCGATCCGGGCATTTACGATCCCGAACGCAAGGACGAAGTCGTGGTCTGGCAGAGAAAGCACGCCGAGGTGCACGAAGCCCTGGACCGGGCCGAAGAGCTTTGGTTGCGCGCGCAGGATAAGCTTGAAAAAGCCGAGGGTTAGGCATGGAACTTGAACTGTTTATCCCCGCTTTTGTCACGTTGTTTGTGGTGATGGACCCGATTGGCATTTCGCCTTTGTTCATGGCGCTGACGCGGGGAAGAACCAAACGCGAGCGGCGGGCGATTGCGTTGCGGGCCTGCGCCACGGCGGCGGTCATTCTGATCCTGTTTGCATTTCTCGGCGAGAATGTTCTGGGGTTCCTGGGTATCTCGATGGCGGCGTTCCGGATCTCTGGCGGGATATTGTTGTTGCTGCTGGCGCTGGACATGCTGTTTGAACGCCGCACCCAACGGCGCAAGGATCAGTCAGAGGAAGGGCATGATGCGCATGACGACCCGTCGGTCTTTCCATTGGCCATCCCGATCATGGCGGGGCCGGGATCAATTGCCACCGTCATCTTACTGTCGGGACAGGGCGATGGACTGTCGGGCCTCGCATTGGCGCTGACCGTGATGGTCTTGGTGCTTCTGATCGCGTTCATTCTGTTCAACGCAGCATCGCTGTTGGAGCATGTATTGCGCGAAACGGGCATCAAGGTGGTGACACGGCTTCTGGGGATGCTGCTGTCGGCGCTGGCCGTGCAGTTCATTCTGGATGGGCTTCGCGATTTCGGCCTGATGGGATAGCACATTCCCTGCGCGGCACGGTGCCCCGGTGACAAGTCCGCCAGTCGTTCCTATATCTTTCAGGTACCTATCTCGGAGACCCGCATGACCGGCGACGACTATGCCCGCGCGATCTATCTGACCCTGCTTCTTGTGGCGATCGGGGGATACTTCATCGCGGAAAACCGCAAGAATATCGGCCAGACCTTTCGCCATGCGCTGATCTGGGGGTTGATCTTCATCGGCGCGCTGGCCGGGGTCGGACTGTGGCAGGATATCCGAAACGACATCACCCCCCGGCAAAGCGTGGTGCAGGAAACCGGGCAGATCGTGCTGCCGCGCGCGCGTGACGGGCATTTCTATGCGACGCTGCTGTTGAACGGACAGCCGATTGATTTCGTCGTCGACACCGGTGCCAGCCAGATCGTTCTGACCAAGGAAGACGCAGAACGCGCGGGCGTGCAGATGGAGGCGTTGCGTTTCTTCGGCCGCGCGATGAGCGCCAATGGCCCGGTGCGCACAGCCCCTGCCCGCATCGCCCGGGTCGAGCTTCTGGGGATCGAGGATTTCGGCGTCGAGGTCTGGGTGAATGATGGCGAAATGCCGGGGTCGCTGTTGGGCAACGACTATCTGCAACGGTTCGAAAAGATCGAGATCGAGCGGGACAGGTTGATCCTGACTCGGGGTGGCTGATACGCGTTTAATCGCGCTATATCATAGCGTTAAGAGCTTGCCTTCATCTCCCACCGGCCACTTTCCTGGCTCCAGTATTTGGCGGTGCAGCCTGCGGCGACCACCTCTTTCCATTGCGCGCGGGCGCGGGCAACGGCGTCTGGATCGTTGCCGTCGAACAGGATGCTGACACGGGTCAGGCCGAGCATCTCATCGGCGCTGACCGCCGCCCCGTCAATCAGGATCAACGCATCGGCGGGATGGGTCAGGGTCGTGTCCGCGGTCAACAGCACGGGCTGATCCGCGTCATATGGACCGCCCGCCAGCCCGTGCGGCAAAAAACCGTCATCAGACGCCGTCCACAACCGTTCATCCAGCCAGTCCAACCGCGCGGGATCGGTACCGCGCAGGCAGATTTTCCAACCTGCCTGCAACGATCTTTGCAAAAGCACCGGCAATGTCGCCTCAAGCGGGCTGCGCGTCATGTGATAGAAAAAGACCTCGCCGGTCTTGTCCTGTGACGCACCCTGCCCGCTGTCGGTTTCGGTTGCCGGGTCTGACATCACCCGGCCTCGTACATGTCCTGCACCAGACGGTTCAGGGTCAGAACGCCCCAGCCGGTTGCACCCTTGGGCCACAAGGGCCCGTCCTGCGCCACTTGCGCGGTGCCTGCGATGTCGAGGTGGATCCAGGGCTGGCCGTCCTTGACGAACCGACCAAGGAACTGTGCGGCAGTGATCGACCCTGCGGGGCGACCGCCCACGTTTTTCATATCGGCCTTGTGCGACTTGATCAACTGGTCATAGCCCGGCCCCATCGGCATCCGCCATGCGCCTTCGCCTTCGGCTTTGGCAGCGTCCAGAAGCCCGTTGCACAGGGTATCGTCATTCGAGAACACGCCGGTGTTGTCATGCCCGAGCCCGATGATGATCGCGCCGGTCAGGGTGGCCAGGTCGATCATGCCAGCCGGTTTGTATTTCTCCTGCGCGTACCACATGACGTCACACAGAACGAGCCGGCCCTCGGCATCCGTGTTGATCACCTCGATCGTGTCGCCTTTCATCGAGGCCACAATATCTCCGGGACGTTGTGCACGGCCATCGGGCATGTTTTCAACCAGCCCGACCAGTCCGACGACATTCGCCTTGGCCTTGCGGGTGGCCAGCGTTTTCATCACGCCCGCCACGGTGCCCGCGCCACCCATGTCCATGGTCATGTCTTCCATTCCCGCGCCGGGTTTCAGGCTGATGCCGCCGGTGTCAAACACGACGCCCTTGCCGACCAGTGCCAGCGGGGCGACTTCCTTCTCACCACCCATCCATTCCATCACGACCACCTTGGACGGCGACTCGGAGCCCTGCCCCACGGCCAGAAGCGCGCGCATTCCGAGCTTCTCCAGCGCGTCCTCTTCCAGCACCTTCACTGTCACCCCGAGCTTTTTCAGCGCCACCAGGCGGTCGGCAAATTCGGTGGTGGTCAGCACGTTGGCGGGTTCGTTTACAAGGTCGCGGGTGAAAAAGACCCCATCGCTTTGCGCATTGACCCGGTCCGCCGCCCCGTCAAACTGATCGACCCGCGACACCATCACAGTCAGGCTGCCGGGTTCGGTCGGCAGGTCTTTGTCCGTCTTGTGATCAGTAAACGCATAGGCGCGCAGCACCGCCCCCAGCGCCAGTTCATCGGCGTGTTTCACTGGACCGGCCAGCACCAGAACATCCTTGCCGGCCATGGATTTGCCGATGGCCCCGCCTGCCTTGCGCGCGGTGGTCTGATCGGCGCGCGGGGCCAGCCGGATGACCTGTACGGCCTCGGCCTTCATGCCCGTGGGAAAGGCCATCTCATGCGCGTCGCCGTCCTTCATCTTCTCGAACGCCTCGCTTTCGGCAAAGCGCAGCAACGCACCACGGGTCAGCTTGTTCACCCTCCGCGCTGCCGGGTGCAGCTTGCCCGGTTCGGACAAGACCACGGCCACGCGGCCTTCGTGCTCGCCGATGGCATCAAGGTTCACTTCGCTGAAAACGGGCTGGATCGGGGTCGTCATGGGACATTCCTTTCAGGCAATCTTTTGCCATTCCTAGCCAGAGGCACACCGAAAGGCCAGATAGCAGTTTTCCCCGGCCAAGGGATCGGCTAGAAAATGACCCACAACATGTTGGGGTTCACCGGGGGTAACGTGGCCAGATTCGACCGCTATATGCTGTCGCAAATGATTTTGCTGTTTGGCTTTTACGGGCTGGTGCTGGTTCTCTTGTTCTGGGTGAACCGGGCGGTCAGGCTGTTCGATCAGCTGATCGCCAACGGTCAGAACGCCATGGTGTTTCTTGAGTTTTCGGCGATGATCGTGCCGGGCGTGATCGTATTCATCATTCCCATCGCGTCCTTCGCGGCCGCGGTGTCGGTGACGAACCGCCTGAACGCGGAAAGCGAACTGGTGGTCGCGCAGGCCGCAGGTTTCGGCCCGTTTCGACTGGCGCTCCCGGTTCTGGTGTTTGGCGTCTTTACCGCGCTGTTCATGCTGGTCCTGACCCACGTACTGGTCCCGATGAGCCAGTTGCGTTTTGCCGAACGTCAGGCCGAGGTCGCCGAGAACATCACAGCCCGCTTTCTGACCGAGGGCAACTTCGTGCACCCGGTCGAGGGAGTGACCCTCTATATCCGCGAGATCAGCCCGGCGGGTGAACTGCTGGACATTTTCCTGTCGGATGACCGCGACGAGGGGCAGAAATACACCTATACCGCCAAGAAGGCGCTGATCCTGCGCACCGATGCCGGGCCGCGACTGATCATGTTTGACGGGCTCGCGCAGGTGTTGAACGCCAGCTCGCAACGGCTGTCGACCACCAAGTTCAAGAACTTTACCTATGACATCTCGGCCCTTTTGTCCGGTCCGATCGGCGGCAATCGCACCGTCACCCAGATCTATACGCCCGAACTTCTGAACCCGCCCAAAGCCACGTTGGTCGAGACCGGCGAAACCCGTGCAGCCCTGCGCGCCGAGGGGCATTTCCGCAACGCACAGGCGCTGTATTCGATCGTGACCGCGATGACCGGGTTCTCGATGCTGATCGTCGCAGGGTTCAGCCGGTTCGGGCTGTGGCGGCAGGTGGTTCTGGCGCTTGGCACCGTGGCGCTTTTGCAAACCGTGGACAACACGATGCTGGACATGGCGCGGCGTGACGCAAGCCTGTTATGGCTGGTTTATGCGGCGACCGCAGTGGGCGCGGTGATGAATATCGTGATCCTGATCCTGGCCAGCCGCCCGTCCGCGCGTGACCTGCGGCGCCGGCGTCGCACCCTGCGCGAATTGTCGCGGACACCGGCCGGAGGGGTCGCATGAAACTCCACCTCTATATCGCGCGCCGGTTCCTGTTTGCCTTCCTGACCATGCTGGTCGTGCTGGCGATGATCTTCGTGCTTCTGGACATGGTGGAAAGCATGCGCCGGTTTGACAGCGCCGCTGTCGGCTTCGGAAACATACTCAGCCTGACGCTTCTGAACGCCCCCGTCTGGATGTATCGCATCCTGCCGCTGATCGTCATATTGGCGACCCTGTGGATGTTTTTGAGCCTTGCGCGCAGTTCGGAAATGGTCGTGACCCGGGCGGCAGGGCGATCTGCCCTGAACACGCTGATCTCACCCGCGCTGACCGTGTTCCTGTTCGGCCTGATCGCAGTGGCGGTGGGCAACCCGATCGCAGCGGCGACATCGAAAAAATACGAACGCATCGCCGCGCAATACGAGGGAACGGGCGGGTCGGTCCTGTCGATCTCGACCGAGGGTGTCTGGCTTCGGCAGGGCAACGAAGACGGCCAGACCGTAATCCGCGCCACCAGGTCCGATCTGGAAGGCACCAGCCTGTCGGGCGTGACCTTCTTTTCCTTTGCGCCCGACGGCTTGCCAACCCTGCGGATCGAGGCCAAGACCGCGCAGCTTGAACCCGGACAGTGGATGCTGACCGGCGCCAAGGTCTGGGATCTGGAAAACGCCGACAACCCCGAACTGGAATCGCAGTCCTTCGATGAATATCTGGTGGATTCAAACCTGACGCAGGAACAGATCCGCGACAGCTTCGGCAAGCCCAGTTCGATCTCGATCTGGGACATGCCGCGCTTCATCAACCAGTTGGAGGCCGCCGGGTTTTCCGCCCGTGCTCATCAGGTCTGGTTTCATATGGAACTGGCAACACCCTTCTTTCTGGTCGCCATGGTTTTGATCGGGGCGGGTTTCACCATGCGCCATACCCGTTTCGGTCGCACTGGGATCATGGTGCTGTTGGCGCTGATGATGGGGTTTGGGGCTTATTTCATCCGCAATTTCGCGCAAATTCTGGGTGAGAACGGGCAGATCCCCGTGCTTTTGGCCGCATGGGCGCCGCCCATCGCCGCGATCATGATGCCCATGGGGCTTTTGTTGCATCTGGAGGACGGGTGATGGACAACCTTTGGGCCAGAGCACGCGCAGGATTGGCGGCTGCCTGGCTGGGGCTTGCCACTGCGTCGGGCGTCCTTGCCCTCGCGTCGGGTGCCGCCCTTGCAGGTCAGGCCAGCCTGATCGCCGATCAGGTGCGCGTCGAAGGCAACAGTGCCCTGATCGCACAGGGCAATGTGGTGGTCTTGTATGAAGGAACCCGCCTGACCGCCTCATCCGTGATTTACGACAAAACCACCGACACGCTCCGCATCGAAGGCCCGATCACCATCCGCCGCCCCGACGGAACCGTGCTGATCGCACAGGCGGCGGAACTTTCGTCGGACCTGCGCAACGGCATCCTGAAAAGCGCGCGGCTGGTGTTGAACGAGCAATTGCAGATCGCCGCCGCCCAGATCAACCGCGTGAACGATCGCTATACGCAAATGACCCGTGTTGCGGCCTCGTCCTGCCATGTGTGCAAGACCAACCCGGTGCCTTTGTGGCAGATCCGCGCCGACCGCGTGGTGCATGACGAAAAGGCCCGGCAGTTGTATTTCCACGGCGCGCAGCTTCGCATCGCGGATGTGCCGGTGTTCTATCTGCCGCGGCTGCGCCTGCCCGACCCCACCCTGAAACGCGCCACCGGCTTCCTGCCGCCGCGCATCCGCACCACCTCGACGCTGGGCGTCGGGGTCGTCGCCCCGTTCTTTCTGCGTCTCGGCGATCACGCGGACCTGACCCTGTCCCCGTTTCTGGCGGCCAAGACCTCCACGCTTGAACTGCGGTATCGCCAGGCATTCCGGGCCGGTGACATTGCGTTTTCGGGCGCCATCAGCCGTGACGATGTGCTGCCCGACCAGACGCGATACTATGTCTTTGGCGAAGGCACGTTCTCCCTGCCCCGCGACTATACGCTCAGCTTCGAACTGCAAGAGGCTTCGGACCCGGCCTATCTGCTGGACTATGGCTATTCCGATCAGGACCGGCTGCGCAACGCAATCGAAGTGATGCGGGCGCGTCGGGACGAGTTCGTGTTCGGCGGCATCACCCGCTATGACACATTGCGCGAAAGCGAGTTGCCGATCTCGGATCAACTGCCATTTGCCCAGGTCGATGCATTTTATGAACGCCGCTTTTTCCCGCAATGGCTGGGGGGCGAACTGCGCGGCACCCTGTCCTGGCAGGCGCATTTTCGCGAAAGCACGCAGGACATTCTGGGCCGAGACATGGCCCGGATGGGCGCCGGGCTGGGCTGGTCGCGCAGTTGGATCGGCCCCGCCGGTCTGGTGATCGAGGCCGAAGCGGGTGTGGATGCCAATGTCTATTGGATCGAACAGGACAGCCGATTTCTTTCGGAACAGAGCTTCGCGGCCCCGTCTGCAGGAGTGACGCTCAGATGGCCGATGTCGCGTGTGGCGGCATCGGGCGCGGTCGACATTCTTGAGCCGGTCGCCCATGTGGCATGGTCCAAACAGGTCGGGGCCGACATTCCCAACGAAGACAGCGTGTTCGTCGAATTTGACGAAGCCAACCTGTTCGATCTGAACCGCTTTCCCGGCTATGACCGGCGCGAAGACGGCGCGCGGGCGGCCCTTGGGCTGAGCTGGACGCGCCATTCGCCCGCGGGCTGGGCGTTCACGCTGGCGGCAGGCCGGGTGTTTCGCGAAGGCGGGTTCGACCAGTTCACCGACGCCTCTGGCCTGGCGGGCGACCGGTCCGACTGGCTTCTGGGGGCGCATGTGAACATAGGCGGGCGGTTCGCGCTGCAGGGGCGTGCGCTGCTGGACGACAATCTGGGGATTACCAAGTCCGAGACCCGCGCCGCCTATCTGGCCGACGATTTCCAGATCAGCGCCGCCCATATCTGGGTGATCGAAGACCTGGCTGAAAACCGCCCCGACCCGACCCACGAATTACGGTTGGACGGCGCCTATCAGATCAGCGATTTCTGGCGTCTGTCGGCCGATGGCAGCTTTGATCTTGAGGCCCGGCAGGCCACGCGCGCCGGATTGGGGCTACGTTATCAAAATGAATGCCTTTTTGTGGACCTTTCCCTCTCGCGTCGTTTCACATCCTCGATTAATGTGACGCCAACGACGGATTTCGGCTTCAAGGTCGAATTGACGGGGTTTGGCGGGGCACGCGGCAAAACGGCCCATAAATGCAATGGCTGACCGGGCCCGTGAATTGACCCGCAGATTGAGTTGACGGCATAAGATGACGCAGAGCAGAACGGACAGGACAATGGTGAAACGCATGATCAACCGCCGCGCCCGCACCGGGCCGAAATTTCGCCTGGTCAAGCGCCTTGTCACGACGGTGATGGCGGGGATGATGCTGGTCGCAGCGTTGCTGGGCGCGGGGCCTGCCACCGCGCAGGATCTGTTTGCCCCGGTGAAAAAGGTCAATGACCGCGTGATCACCGCCTATGAATTGTCGCAACGCATGGCGTTTCTGACCATCCTGAAGGCCCCCGGCAATCTGCGTGAACTGGCATTGGAACAACTGACCGACGAGGCATTGCAGCGCCAAGCCGCCGAAGAAGCGGACGTGAACCCCACCGCCGAGGAAATCCTTGCCGGGATGGAGGAGTTTACCGGCCGTTTCAATCTGGATGTCGAGACCTTCAACAAGATCATTGCACAGGCTGGCATCGCACCCGAGACGTTCCGCGACTTCGTGTCAGGCGGGATTGCCTGGCGCGGCGTCGTGCGCGCCCGCTGGGCTGGCCGGGTCGAGGTCACGGATGACGAGGTGGATCGCCAGCTTGCCCTGACCCGCCCCGGACAGGGCGTGCGGGTTCTGCTGTCCGAAATCATCCTGCCAGCCCAAACCCCGGCGCAGATGCAGGCGTCGAACGCGCGCGCCTCGGAACTGAGCGAGATTACGACCCTGCCCGCCTTTGCCGCCGCCGCGCGCCAATATTCGGTGGCACCGTCACGCGGGCGCTCGGGTCGTCTGCAATGGATGGACCTGTCGAACCTGCCCCCCGCTGTCGCCGCGCAGATCCTGCCGCTGGCACCGGGGCATGTCAGCGACCCGATCCCGGTCAAGAACGGCGTTGCGGTCTTTCAGATGCGCGCGATCGAGGAAACGGACACCCCGCAACCGAAGGATGTGACCGTGGATTACGCCACGCTTCTGCTGCCCGGCGGACGCACGGAAACCGCCCTTGGCGAAGCCGCTAGTATTCGCGCCAAGGTCGATACCTGCGACGATCTTTATGGCGTCATCCCCGATGCAACGCCTGCGCAATTTCAACGCGAAAGCCTGCCCATCGGTCAGGTGCCCACCGGCTACGCGCTGGAACTGGCCAAGCTGGACGAGGGCGAGGTTTCAACCAACCTGACCTCGGCCTCCGGGCAGAACCTCGTGTTCCTGATGCTGTGTTCACGCACCCGCGATCTGCCGGAAGAGGTCAGCCGCGAGGACATCAAGCGACAGTTGCAAAACCAGCGCCTGCAAAGCTTCGCCAGCGCCTATCTGGACGAGTTGAAAGCCGCAGCCTATATCGAGGACTACAGCGGGCAATGACCGACGCGTCGCCGTCCAAGGTCCGCTTGCCCCCCATTGCCCTGACCATCGGTGAACCGGCAGGGATCGGCCCGGACATCGCCGGGCCGGCCTTTACCGCGCTGCGGGGCAAGGTGCCGTTTTTTCTGATCGGTGATCCGTCGCACCTGCCGCCCGGCACCAATTTCACCGAAATCTCCGTGCCCGCCGAAGCGTTATCCGCATCCAGCTTGCCGGTGCTGCGCCATGATTTCGGCAGCGACCGCCGCCCCGGCGACCCCCAGGCGGACCATGCACCGCACATCATTGCGGTGATCGAACGGGCTGTGACGCTGAGCCGCTCGGGCGAGGCGCTGGCGGTCTGCACCAACCCGGTTCACAAGAAGGCGTTGAAAGATGGCGCGGGCTTTGCCTTCCCCGGCCACACGGAGTTTCTAGCCCATCTGGCGGGCGGGGCGGATGTGGTGATGATGCTGGCCTGCGAGGGCTTGCGCGTCGTGCCGGCCACCATCCACATCGCGGTGTCCGAGGTGCCGACTGCCCTGACCCGTGACCTTCTGGCGCAGGTTATTCGGACAACCAATTCGGCGCTCATACAAGATTTTGCCATCGCCACTCCGCGCATCGCTGTCGCCGGGTTGAACCCCCATGCGGGAGAAGGAGGCGCGATGGGGATGGAAGAGATCGAGATGATCACCCCGCTTCTGGACGACCTGCGCGCCGAGGGGCTGGATCTGATCGGACCCCAATCTGCCGACACGATGTTTCACGCCGCTGCGCGGTCGGGTTATGACGCGGCGGTCTGCATGTATCACGATCAGGCCCTGATCCCGATCAAGACCATCGACTTTGCAGGTGGCGTCAACGTCACGCTGGGCCTGCCCTTCGTGCGCACCTCGCCCGATCACGGCACGGCGTTCGACATCGCGGGCACGGACAAGGCAGATGCAAGCTCCTTGATCGCTGCCTTGCGCATGGCGCATCAGATGGGACGCAGCCGGTGGGAACAACCGGCATGAGGCAGATCGACGGCCTGCCCCCCCTGCGCGAGGTGATTGCGACCCACGGTCTGACCGCCAAGAAATCGCTGGGGCAGAATTTTTTGCTGGATCTGAACCTGACCGCCAAGATCGCGCGGCAGGCAGGCGATCTGGCGGACTCGGACATTCTGGAAATCGGCCCCGGCCCCGGTGGGTTGACGCGCGGGTTGCTGGTCGAAGGCGCACGCAAGGTGCTGGCGGTCGAGAAAGACAGCCGCGCGATGGCACCTTTGGCCGAGATCCAGGCGGTCTATCCCGACCGGCTTGAGGTCATCAACGCCGATGCGCTGGAGCTTGACCCGCTGGAGCATCTGACCCCGCCGATCCGCATCGTCGCCAATCTGCCCTATAATGTGGGCACCGAACTTCTGGTGCGCTGGCTGACGCCGCCCCGCTGGCCGCCGGCCTGGGACAGCCTGACATTGATGTTCCAGAAAGAAGTCGCCGAACGTATCGTCGCCCAGCCCGGTTCGAAGAAATACGGGCGTCTGGCGGTGTTGTCACAATGGCGCACCACCCCGCGCGTGGTGATGGAACTGCCGCCCGAGGCTTTCACCCCGCCACCGAAGATCCATTCGGCCGTGGTGCATTTCGACGCCCTGCCTGAACCGCGTTTCGAGGCGGACGCAGACAAGCTGCAAGCCCTTGTGGCCAAGGCATTCGGTCAACGCCGCAAGATGCTGCGCGCGTCGCTGAAGGGCCTGCATCCGCGAATTGAAGATGTGCTGACCTCGGTCGGGATCAAGCCCACCGCGCGCGCCGAAGAGATCGGCATCGAAGCCTTCTGTGCGCTCAGCCGCGCCTTGTCAGAGTGACCGCTTGCCTCAGCTGTGTTCCTCGGCCGCCGTTTCCGCCAGCGCCCGGTTGAACGCTTTCAACGCGTCCACATGGAACACCGCGCCCCATAATTCGGGCGGATCGCCCTCGCCACCCAAGGTGACCACGGGAATGAATTGCGCGTTCGAGGTCTCGAACATCGGCATCACAGCCTCCAAGGTGGCGTTGCCGTCGACATAGACGCCTTGCTCGATCAACTCCCAACACAGCTCTTCCCCGGCAGCCTTGTCGTGATCACGCGCGCGCATGATCTGGGCCACGCGCACCGTGGACAACAGATAGGCTTGCGGACCGGCCGCCAGATGCACGCCGCGCCGTTCAAGCTGGGTCAGGAAGAATGATCGGTCGACCCAGCGGCTGGCCAGTGCGGTGGACAGCGACACCGCCGCCATCACGGCAATCCCGGTTTGCCAGTCGCCAGTCAGCTCAAAAACGATCAGCGTGGTGGAAATCGGCGCGCCCAAAACCGCCGCCGCCACAGCGCCCATGCCCGCCAGCGCATACAGTGTCTCGGAGCCTGACACATCGGGAAAGACCGCGGTCGCCACGATCCCGAAGGCCAGACCGGTCAAGGCCCCAACCATCAGCGCGGGGGAAAACACCCCGCCCCCCATGCGACCAGCCATTGTGATCGCGACGGCGGCAACCTTGACGACGACAAAGGTGATCGCCAGTTGCAGCCCCAACCCGCCAGTCAGCGCATCCGATGTGGTTTCATAGCCCACGCCGATGATATGCGGATACCAGATCGCCATGGCGCCAAGGATCAGCCCCGCGCAAGCCGGGCGCAGCACCTTGGGCAGGCGCAAGGCCTTCTGAATGCTGTCGCCCACATCCTCGGCCCAGAAAATGGATCGCATCAGGATCACCGCGACCACACCGCAGACCAGCCCCAGCAGCAGAAAGGCAGGCAACTCGACATAGAAAGCGAGCGAGCCTTCGGCGGGCAGCGCAAATTCGGTCACATCGCCATATTCCAGCCGGTTGATCACCGTGCCCGCCACGGATGCGATGGCGATGGGGGCAAAGGCATGTACGGCGAAATGGCGCAACACGACCTCAAGCGCGAACAGCGCACCGGCAATCGGCGCGTTGAAACTGGCCGACACCGCCGCCGCCACCGCGCAACCCAAAAGGTCGCGCCCCGTCATCCCGTTGGCGTTGATCCGCACCGACACCCAGCTTGAGATCACTGCCGCCAGATGCACCACCGGGCCTTCGCGCCCCGACGATCCGCCGGTTGAAAGGGTGATCAGCGACGCCAGTGCCGATCCCAGCCCTGCGCGTTTCTCGACACGCCCATCCCACAGGGCCGCGCCCTCGATCACGTCGGCGACGGCACGCACACGCCCGTCATGGGTGAACCAGTTCAGGATGATCCCGACCACCAATCCGCCGACAGCAGGCAGCAAAAGTATCCAATACCACGGCAACGTGCCCGCGAAACTGTGCAGATGCGCCAGATCATCCGTGCCATACAGCGCCGCCTGAAGCGTTTCGATTCCCTTGCGAAACCCCAACGCGGCGAAGCCGGACGCGACCCCGATCAGCAGGGCGATCAGCCAGAACTGCACCTGGCTGGGCCCTTTCTCGACCAGAATTAACCAACCAGTGGTGGCCCGCTTTCGCAAATCCCGCCAAGCGCGATATAGAAACAATTTTAGCCGTCTAGGCATCGTCACCCGCCCGCGCGGCCCTTCCCAAGATCACGCATTTACCATAAGTTGTTCCGGCTTTGCTGGGGAGGATGGGATGACCATCGACACCGTGATTACCGAGCTTTCGTCCATGCTAGGCGATCGGCTCAGCCGCTCCAAGTCTGATCTGTCGCACCATGGCGGTTCCGAAAGCCATTTCGCCCCGGCCCCGCCGGACGCGGTGGTCTGGCCCGAAACCACGGACGAGGTCAGCACCATCCTGCGCCGGTGTCATGCAGCGGGCGTTGCGGTCATCCCGTTTGGCGCGGGCACCTCGCTTGAGGGGCATACCAGCGCGCCAAAAGGGGGGCTGTGCATCGACCTGACGCGGATGAACCGCGTCTTGTCGGCAGATCTCGGCGACATGATCGCCGTGGTGCAGCCCGGCGTGACCCGCGAAGACCTGAACCATGAGCTGCGCGATCTGGGCGTGTTTTTTCCGGTCGATCCCGGCGCAAACGCGACCCTTGGTGGCATGGCGGCAACGCGGGCGTCGGGCACCACGACCGTGCGCTATGGCTCGATGCGCGACAACGTGCTGGGCCTGACCGTGGTGCTGGCCGATGGGCGTGTCATCAAAACAGGGTCACGCGCGGCGAAATCGGCGTCGGGCTATGACCTGACGGCCCTGTTTCTGGGATCCGAAGGCACGTTGGGCATCATCACCGAACTGACCTTGCGCCTGCACGGCACACCGGAACAGATCAGCGCAGGCATTTGTGCCTTTCCCGACATGGCCTCGGCCGTGGGGGCGGTGCAGCACGTGATCCAGATGGGCATCCCCATGGCGCGGATCGAGTTTGTGGATGCCGACACCGCGCGCGCCTTCAACGGCTATGCCGGCACAGATATGCCGGAATGCCCGCATCTGCTGGTCGAAATTCACGGAAGCCCCACCGTCGTCACCGAGGCCAGCGAAGCCTTTGGCGAGATTGCAGAAGATTTCGGCGCCACCGGATACCAGCACGCCACCCGCACCGAAGACCGCAACGCGCTGTGGAGGATCCGCCACCAGGCCTATTACGCGGTGCTGGCGCTGCGCCCCGGCGCGCGGGCGGTGGTGACGGATATCTGTGTGCCCATTTCGAAACTGGCCGACGCCATCACCGAAACGCAGGCCGACATTGCGGCTTCGGGCCTGATGGGGCCGATCCTGGGGCATGTGGGGGACGGCAATTTCCACGCGGCCCTTCTGATCGAAGACGGCAACGCGGCCGAGAAAGCCATCGCCAAAGACCTTGCCGCCCGGATGAGCACCCGCGCCCTGGCCATGGGCGGCACGATCACCGGGGAACACGGGGTCGGCATGGGCAAGCTTGGGCTGATGGAGGCGGAACACGGCGCAGCGTGGCACGTGATGGGCAACATCAAGACGGCGCTGGACCCCAAGGGCATTCTGAACCCCGGCAAGCTGGTGCCGCAAGGCTAATGCGGCTTACCCGCCCAGCAGTTCACGCGCGGCGGCGCGGCCTGCATCGGTAATCGTATCGCCCGAGATCATCCGCGCCACCTCGTCCACACGGGCAGCCGTGCTCAGCGGGGTTACGGTGGTCAAGGTCATACCGTGTGCCACCGATTTCTGCACCTGCCAGTGATGATCCCCCAAGGCGGCGACCTGCGGGCTGTGGGTGACAACCAGAACCTGCCCGCCTTGTGACAACGACGCCAAACGCCGCCCGACCGCGTCGGCAGTGGCCCCGCCCACGCCGCGATCAATCTCGTCAAAGATCAGGGTCAGCCCATCAGCTTCACGGGTCAGACACACTTTCAACGCCAACAGAAACCGGCTGAGTTCACCGCCCGAGGCAATCTTGTTGAGCGGTCCGGCGGGTGCACCGGGGTTGGTGGCCACGGTGAAGGTCACCTGATCCCGCCCGTCGGGTCCGGGTTCGGTGCCGGTGATCTCGGTGGTGAAAACGGCGCGTTCCATCTTCAGCGGGGCCAGTTCGCCCGACATTGCCTTGTCCAGCGCCGTGGCCGCAGCCGTGCGCGCGCTGCTGAGCGACCTGGCTGCACTGTCATAGCGCGACTGCGCCGCGACAAGATCCTGTTCCAGACCGGCTATCGCATCGGCACCCGCGTCCAGAGCGTCAAGCCGTGTGCGCAGATCATCCGCAAATCCCCCCAGGTCATCCGGGGCCACTTGATGCTTGCGCGCCATCGCGCGAATGGCGAACAGGCGCTCCTCGACCGTTTCCAGCTCGTGCGGGTTGAACGTCAGGCTGTCCAGCGCGGCCTCGACCCCCTGCACCGCGTCGCCAAGCTCCACCAACGCCCGCCCCAGGGCGGAAATCGGCGGGTCCAGCGCCTCTCCGGCCTGATCGACGACGCCTTCCAGCCAGCGCAAGGCGTCGCCCATCCGGGCTTCGGCCCCCTCGCCCGATGACAGCGCCTGATGTGCCTTGGTGATATCCTCGCCGATCCGTTCGGCGGCTTGCATCAAGCGGCGGCGGCGGTCCAACTCGGCGTCTTCGCCGGGCTCGGGGGCCAGCGCCTCCAACTCGGCAACCGCATGGCGCAGAAATTCCTCTTCGGCTTGCGCCGCGGCCAGATCCGCGCGCGCCTGATCCAGTGCCTTCGCTGCCCGCGACAGGTCGCGCCAGGCTGTGCGGGTGGCCTCGACCTGCGCATCATGGCCGCCGAACTCATCCAGCAACTGCCGGTGAACGCGCGGGTTCAGAAGTCCGCGATCATCCTGCTGCCCGTGCAATTCGACCAGCGTGTCGGACAAGGCGCGCAGCACTTCGCCCGATGCGCGGCGATCATTCACCCAGGCCGTCTTGCGCCCATCGGCCCGGTTTACCCGGCGCAGGACCAATTCGTCCTCGATCGGGATGCCCGCCTCTTCCAGCACGCCCCGCGCTGGATGGTCAGCCGGCACGTCGAACACCGCCGTGACCTCGCCCTGTTCCGCCCCGGCGCGGACCAGATCTGCCCGTCCGCGCCAGCCCAGCACGAACCCCAGACTGTCCAGCAAGATGGATTTGCCCGCCCCGGTTTCCCCGGTCAGCACGTTCAACCCCGGCTGAAACTCAAGCTCCAGCCGGTCGATGATCAGAAGGTCGCGGATATCAAGACCACGCAGCATGGTGTCCCCGGACGCTTGCGGCCCTGCCCCGGCGAAGGGTCAGAGCCATTCGCCCTTGACCAGTTGCCGATAGACCGAGTTCAGCCAGTTGTTGCCCTTCGCCTCGGGTTTCAGCCCGGATTTGGTCAGCAGGCGATAGCTGCTCTGATACCATTCGGTCGATTGGAAGTTGTGCCCCAGAATGGCCCCGGCGGTCTGCGCCTCGTCCACCAGCCCAAGCGACAGATAGCTTTCCACAAGCCGGTGCAACGCCTCGGCCACATGGGTCGTGGTCTGGAATTGCTCGACCACCACGCGGAACCGATTGATGGCGGCGGCATAGTGTTTGCGCTTCAGATAATAACGGCCGATTTCCATCTCTTTCGCAGCCAGATGGTCAAAGGCCAGATCAAATTTCAGGATCGCGGATTTCGCGTATTCGGTGTCGGGGTAGCGTTCGATCACAGTGCGCAACGCCTGCAACGCCTGAAAGGTCAGGCCCTGGTCGCGCCCGATCTCGTCAATCTGGTCGTAATAGCTGAGCGCCAGCAGATATTGCGCATAGGCAGCATCTTCGGAGGCCGGATAGAAGTCGATATACCGCTGCGCGCTGGCCCGCGCCTGTTCATATTCCTTGTCCTTGTGGTGCGAAAACGCCTGCATGATCAGCGCGCGCTTGGCCCATTCGGAATAGGGGTACAGGCGCTCGACCTCGCCAAACCACTTGGCGGCTTCCGACGGGTCGCCGCGTTCCAGATCATATTCCCCGCGCTTATAGATTTCTTCCGCCGTCCACTGGTCGATCGGCTTTTTCTCGACAGGTTGCGAGAACGCACCAAACAGGCCACCGCCCCCGCCGCCGGAACTGCCACCAAGACTGCCAAACCCCAGGCTGCCAGAGCCGCCACCGCACGAGGACAGAACAAGTCCCGACACCAACGCCACGCTGATAGCCTTGCCAAATTTCACGCGGATCATGACCGGTGCCACCCCAAAAAATTACTATCCAACCGAAAGGTCCGAATTGCTCTCGCCTGTCCTAGCACAGAAATTTTCAAGGCAAAATGGTTTGCGCGGCAATTTTCGCACCTCTTGGACACTCGGCGCACACTCATTCCACCCACACGTGCCTGAAAACGAAGAAACCACGCCAGAAAAGCGTGGCTTCCGTATTGGAATCAACGGGTTCGGGACCAGATCATGCCGTCATCGGAAGATCGGAGCGGCGCACCCCCACCCCCGGCAGACGGCGCGCGGTTTCCGGGTCGCATTCGACCAGACGCCAGGCGTCGGGTTGATCGAACAGGGCGCGCAACAGCTTGTTGGTCATCGCATGACCCGCCCGGTGCCCGACATAGCGCGCCTTCAGCGGCGCCCCGGCCAGAGCCAGATCGCCCACCGCATCCAACATCTTGTGGCGCACGGCCTCGTCAATGCGGCGCAGACCGCCGGGCGACAGAACCGCGTCGCCATCGACAACCACGGCATTGTCATAGGTGCCCCCAAGCGCCAGCCCGGCCTTGTGCATCGCCTCGACATCGGCGCGGCGGCAGAAGGTGCGGCAATCGCTCAGCTCGCGCACGAAGTTGCCGTTTGACAGATCCAACCGCTTGTTCTGTGTACCAATCACGCGGTCTGGGAATGAGATATGAAAATCGATCTCGAACCCGTCCGACGGCTCCAGCCGCGCCCAAACGGCGTGCTCCCCATCATCTTCGCGGTATTCGACGGGTTTCAGAACCTCGATCACCCGCACGGGGGCTGCGAGTTCGCGCACCCCGGTTTTCACCAGCCCGTCGACAAAACGTGCCGCACTGCCGTCCATGATCGGCACTTCCGGCCCGTCCAGTTCAACCAGCGCATTGTGAATGCCGCATCCGGCCAGCGCGGCCATGATGTGTTCGATGGTCTTGACCTCGACCCCGGCATCGTTGCGGATCAGGGTGCACAGCGGCGTCGGTACCCCCGACGCCCAGTGAGCGGGTACCAGATTGTCACGATCCGTGACATCGATCCGTTTGAACCAGATGCCGTATTCCGCCGGGGCGGGCATCACACGCATTCGAACCGGGCGCCCGGAATGCAGCCCGGTGCCGGTGAATGTTACACTGCTTGCAACTGTGGTTTGCACGTGTTGCCTCTTCGTTGCCTCGGTTCGGATCGACGTAAACGGATTGCGAAAAGCGGCCCGTTCCGTCTGCATTTATTGCCGCGCCAGAAGCCGCTGACGGTTGGGATCTGTGTGGAGTGGCACAGCTTCCCGACCGTTCTGGGTCTGCATGGTGATGCGGACGTCCCGCACACCGATGTCAGTTTCCGTGCATAAACGGGTCTCTGAACCCGGTTCTGGCAGCGGCAGGTCTGACGCGCTCCAAGCATGTAGGGCTTGGTGACACAGAGGTAAATCCTGCCCGGTGCAATAACAATTCAAACCTCTGTAACGGTCTGTAACATCGCCACACACCCCGGCGGAGGGTTGCCGAAACACCACCACCCGGGCCGTAATCCGCTGTTCTGCAACAAAAAAGACCCGCCAAGGGGCGGGTCGGAGCGGATCATTTCGTGATGAATGTGACAACCCGTCAACGCAGGCAATGCCGTGCAGAGGGGTGGTTTGTGGCCTGCTTGATACAGGGCTTCAAACGGGCCGCGCGACACAGGTCCGCGCGGCCCAAATCAGTTTGCGATCAGTTTGCCTGACGCCGCAGGAAGGCCGGAATTTCAACCTTGTCCTGCTCGGGGTCGGCGGCCGGGGTTTGCGGTTGCGCGGGCCGTTCCGATTGCACCGGCGGCTGGCTGCGCGCCTGGTCTTCGGCACCGGCGGCACCCGATCCGGTCATCCGGTTGATCAGCGAGTTGATACCAAAGCGCGGTTTGTCATGCCCCGCGCCTGCGCCCCCTGCGCCACCCTGATGTGCGGGCGCGCTGCCATGTGACGGCGCCTGTTGGGCGCGCGGCTGGTTGTGCACGGCGGCCTGCAACCGGGCCAGCGCCTCGGGTGACGGGGTGCCGGGGGCCGGCGCGCGCGGCGCGACGAAAGTGGCCACGTCCGGCTGATCGTCATATCCCTGCGGTGCAGCTTCGGGTTCGCGCGGCTGATAGGCGGGCGGAGGAATATCGCCCCCTGCCTGTTCAGGGTTGAACACGTTTTCCGTCGGCGCTTTCGGGGCTTCTTGCTCCCGCTCCAGATCGCCAAACAGCGACGGCTCGCTGCTGGCGGCTTCGACAGGTGCGGCTGCCGGGGACGCCGAAGCTGCGGGGGCAATTTCTGCGGCAGGCGCGTTATCGATCGCAGCGGCTGCGGCAACAGCTTCCGGCGCTTCGGCTTCCATTTTCTGCTCGACCTCAAGCGGGGCTTGCAGCGGGGCGGCCAGACTGCGGCGCGGCAGCGGGATGTCCGAATTTACATCCACCGCGTCGATGCCGGTGGCGACCACGGACACGCGCATTGCGCCTTCCATGTCGGTGTCCAGCGTCGAGCCGACGATGATGTTGGCGTCCTGATCCACCTCTTCGCGGATACGGTTCGCAGCCTCGTCCAGTTCGAACAGCGTCAGGTCGTAGCCGCCGGTGATGTTGATCAACACTCCCTTGGCGCCCTTCAGGCTGATTTCGTCCAGAAGCGGGTTTGCGATGGCTTTCTCGGCGGCCTGAACGGCGCGATCTTCGCCATCGGATTCGCCGGTGCCCATCATGGCTTTGCCCATCTCGTCCATCACGGCGCGGACATCCGCAAAGTCGAGGTTGATCAGGCCGGGGCGCACCATCAGGTCGGTGACGCCTTTGACACCTTGATACAGCACGTCATCTGCCATCGAGAACGCCTCGGTAAAGGTCGTTTTCTCATTGGCCAGACGGAACAGGTTCTGGTTCGGAATGATGATCAGCGTGTCGACCATCTTTTGCAACGCGTCCACACCGTCTTCGGCCTGACGCATCCGCTTGGCGCCTTCGAACTGGAACGGCTTGGTCACGACACCCACGGTCAGCACACCAAGCTCGCGCGCGGCCTGCGCGATGATCGGGGCAGCCCCGGTGCCGGTGCCGCCGCCCATACCGGCGGTGATGAAACACATATGCGCGCCGGCCAGATGATCGACGATCTGTTCGATCGATTCCTCGGCTGCCGCTGCGCCGACCGATGCACGGGCCCCCGCGCCCAGCCCTTCGGTCACTTTCACACCCATCTGGATGCGGTCCTTGGCGCGCGAATGCTGCAAAGCCTGCGCGTCGGTGTTTGCCACTACGAATTCAACGCCCTCGAGTTCCTTCTCGATCATGTTGTTGACAGCGTTGCCACCGGCACCGCCCACGCCAAACACCGTGATACGAGGTTTCAACTCTTCCTGACCGGGCAAGGTAAGGTTCAAAGTCATGATTTTTCCGCCTGTCTATGTCCGCGCCGCACCGATGTCCCCCGATGGCGGCAAATACTGTCAATTATTTCCGACTGAATCGCCGGTTTCTGCCTCGTTTTGTCCATGTTACCCCAAAAAACCGCCTTTCGTCACGCCCTAAAGGGGCGCAATGCCGCAAAATATTGAGCAATCGCAGGCGATTTCAGCAGGATTTCGCCGAACACACCGTATATTGGTGCAATCGAGGTCTTCTTACCAATTGTCCTTGAACCACCGGAAGGCCCGGCGCAGGCTGCGCGCCGGGTAGCTTTCGGCCGGAATGTCGAAATCCCACCATTCGTCCTGCGGATGGGCGGCGAACAGACACAGCCCGACCGCTGAGGCAAAACCCGCCCCCGTCGCCGCCTGCGGCAGACCCTGCACCCGCAGCGGGCGCCCGATGCGCACCTGCTGGCCCAGAATTTTCGGGGCCAGCCCGTCCAGCCCGGGGATCTGGCTGCCGCCACCGGTCAACACGATCTGCTGGCTGCGCAGATGCTCGAACCCGGACGCATCCAGACAGGCCCGAACCTCTTCCAAAATCTCTTCGACGCGCGGGCGCATGATGCCGATCAGCTCGGCCCGGCTGACCGTGCGCCGGTCATGTTCCCAATCACCGGTGTCGCCACCGATCTCGATCATCTCGCGATCATCCATGCCGGTTGCCACGACACCACCATAGAAGGTCTTGATCCGTTCCGCCGTCGACAGCGGCACCTGCAACCCCTTCGAGATGTCCGAGGTCACGTGATCCCCGCCCAGCCGCACGCTGTCGGAATAGATCATGTGCTTCTTCATGAAGATGGACAGGCCCGTTGACCCGCCGCCCAGATCAATGCAGGCCGCGCCCAGTTCCTGCTCGTCCTCGACCAGTGCCGAAATGCCGGACACATAGGCCGAACTCGCCAGCCCCGCCAATTCAAGATCGCAGCGTTTGATGCAGTAAAGCAGGTTCTGAATGACCGCTGAATCAACGGTCAGCACATGCATGTCCACCGCCAGCCGGTTGCCGATCTGCCCGCGTGGGTCGTTCAGCCCCGACCGGTGATCCAGCGCGAAATTGACCGGCTGGGCGTGCAACACTTCGCGCCCTTCGCCGATGTCGGGCATGTCACAAGCGGCCAGCACCCGCGCCACGTCGTCTTCGGTGACAGCCGCGTTGTTCAGTTCGACCACACCATCCAGACCATAGCTGCGCGGATTGGCACCCGAGAAGCAGGCGATCACATGATCGACGCGAATGTTGGCCATTTTTTGTGCTGCCTGAATGGCGGTGCGGATGGCGCGTTCGGTTTCCTGCATGGCGTCGATTTCGCCGAACCGCACCCCGCGCGACCGCGTGGTCGCCGCCCCGATCACACGAAACGCGCTTTGCCCGGCCAGGCTGCCCACCCCATCGCTTTCGCGAAACTGGTCCGGCCCGTCAAAGCGCAGGATCAGGCAGGCGATTTTAGAGCTGCCGATGTCCAGAATGGCGATCACACCTCGCTGCATGGCGGCTTCGCGCATGGCGCGCATGGCGCGCTGCTGGCTGTAAATGTCGGTCATTGGTCGTCGGCTCCAAATTCTAACGTTCGAATGCGGCGCAACTCTTCGACGGCTGGCTCACCCAGTCGAAGCGTCGGTCTCAGGGGGTTTCTCATGTCGACCACGGTCAGGTCGCGGGCCATCACCTCTTGCGCTTGATCCAGGGCGATCACCTGCTCCAAGGCGGCCACGGAGTCGTGTTCGGGCAAGAGGATGCGCTGTTTCGTGGCCAGAACCACGTCCCAACGGCGCTCGCCAACCCGCACGAGGCCGCGCAGCGACGGCCCGAGCGGGCGCGCCGTTTCGATCAGCGCCAGCGCCTCGTCCACAGCCTGGTTCGCGCCCGCGCCCGCGATCAGCGGCAGGTCCGACCGGCCATTGCGCGTGATCAGGCTGGCCACCCGATGGCCGCTGCGGTCCAGCAGATCAAGGATGCCATCGTGGCGCCAGATGATGACCGGCTGGCGTTCGGTGATCGCCACCTCAAGCACGCCACCGGGGCGCACCCGCAAGGCGGCTTTTTCGACAACGTCCAATTTCGTAAGCTCCAACCGCATCGCCTCAAGATCCAGATCGAAGCTGGAAATCGGGAAGTCGATGGGCAGCATGTCGCGCACCGCGTCGGCCACCACCGGCGTTGCGCCCTCGACCGCCATCAGCTTGACCATGAACTCAGGACGCTCCTGCACCGACCGCTGGATCTGGGTGTAAGTGTCGACAAGATGGGTGCGATTGTCCGGGTTGGCGAAGTAAAGTCCCACCGCCAGCAACACAAGCCCGACCGGCAACCCGACCCGCAGCAAAGTCCGGAAGGTCGGGGTCAGCCACAAGCGATGCGCCTTGTAGGCCAGGCGCGAAGGCGCCGGGTCACGATGGGTCGGCGCGGCATCTGATGCCCCGCCCCCGGCCTGCGGCGGACGTGGCGCGGCGACGGAATGATAGCCGCGCGCGGGGCGGGGTTTGCGCATCAGCGATCGCATGAGGCATCCTCCACCATCCAGGCACAGAACTGGCCAAAGCTGATCCCGTGATGGGCCGCCTGTTCAGGCGCAAGCGACGTGGGCGTCATGCCCGGCTGCGTGTTGGTTTCCAGCAGGATCAACCCATCCAGCCCGCGCGCCTCGTCCCAGCGGAAATCGGTGCGGCTGACACCGCGACACCCCAAGACTTCATGCGCCCGCAACGCGTAGTCCAGACAGGCGGCTTCGATCTCGGCGGGGATGTCGGCAGGCATGATGTGGCGCGAACCGCCCTCGGCATATTTCGCGTCATAGTCATACCAGCCATCGGTCAGGATATCGGTCACGCCAAGCGCCCGGTCGCCCATCACGGTCGTGGTCAGCTCACGCCCTGGCGCATAGGTTTCCACCATCACCGTATCGGGCATGGTCGGGGCCAGTTGCGGGGGCGTGTTCGCGCCGTCCTTCACAATGTAAATCCCGACCGAGCTGCCTTCGTTAAAGGGCTTCACCACATAGGGCGGCTCCATCACGTGGCGGGCGCGCACCTCGTCCGCCGGTGCCAGAACGCTGTCGACCACCGGCAGGCCTGCGGCGCGATAGGCGTCTTTCGCGCGCTCCTTGTCCATCGCGAGCGAGGACGCCAGCACACCGGAATGGGTATAGGGAATTTGCAGCCACTCAAGCAGGCCCTGCACGCAGCCATCTTCGCCCCAACGGCCATGCAGCGCGTTGAACACGACATCGGGGGCCTCGGCCCGCAGGCGTTCGGACAGGTCAGGACCGGCGTCGATGGGGGTCACGTCATAGCCCTCGCCTTTCAGCGCCGCGACGCATTCGCGCCCGGAGCTCAGCGAAACCTCCCGCTCGGCCGATTGACCGCCCAGAAGAACCACAACTTTCGAGACTGTCTTGCCCGACATGCCTGCTTTTGCCTCGTCCCTGATCGCGCGATGCGACCAACTGCCCAGCCGTTTCCGGCGCCGATCCGCACTTTGCGCGCGGTGTTTATCTTTATCGAAGGCTGTACCGCCCCTTTGCGCAGGGCTTTGCGCCCCTTGTTTGCAAGGGCGTTTGCCCCTTGTCACCGGTTCTTTTCGACCGGATCTGAAGGGCCTGCCCGACCCCAGTATCTGCGCGCGTCCGTTGGCTTATTTCTCTGCCAATTCACCCACGCGCATGATTTCCCATACTAGCTCTATGCCACTGTGTTCGTAAACCTTTTTTCTGACCTCTTCGCCCAATCCTTCAAGGTCCGCGGCAGTGGCGTCGCCGGTGTTGGTCAGGAAATTCGCGTGCATCGGGTTCATCTGCGCCCCACCCCGCGTGGCCCCGCGCATCCCGGCATCCTCGATCACCTTCCACGCTTTCAGCTCGTGACTGTCATCGGCGCGCCCGGTCGAGCTGTAGCCCGCCGGGTTGCGGAAGGTCGATCCGGCGGTGCGGTCCTTGGTGGGTTGGGTTTCATCCCGTTTGGCCAGTTGCGCCTCCATCCGGGCGGCGAGCGCGGCAGGATCGCCTGTTGAGCCTTCAAATATCGCGCTGGTGATGATCCACCCCTCGGGAAGGTCAGTCTGACGGTATTGAAATTTCAGGTCATCGGCAGTCAATGTCACCCGCTCACCCTCGCGCGTAATTGCCTGCGCTTCGACAAACACGTCCGCCACGTATGACCCATAGCAGCCCGCATTCATCCTTACCGCGCCGCCAATGGCACCGGGGATGGTCCGCAGGAAGGTCAGGTCAACGCCCGCCTCGGCTGCCTTGCGCGCCACATGGGCATCCAGCGCGGCGACGCCTGCGGTGACACGGGTGCCATCAATCTCAATACTGTTGAAGCCGCGCCCCAACCGGATCACCACACCACGAATGCCGCCATCGCGCACGATCAGGTTCGACCCGACCCCCATCGGAAAAACCGGCACGTCGGGGTCAAGCGCGGCAAGGAACTGCGCCAGATCATCCTCATCCGCTGGCATGAAAAACCAGTCGGCAGGCCCGCCCACGCGCAGCCATGTCAGGGCAGACAAGTCCTTGTCCTGAACCAAAGCGCCGCGTGTTTCGATCTTGCTTGGATGGGTCACGTCAGCCTCGTGTCTTGCGCAGCCACCGGATCAGATAAATCACCGGCCAGCGAAGGATCGACATCGCTGCGATCATGACCAGTATCCCGACCAGTGGCCCGTTTTGATAAACCACGTAACCCAATAGCGGAATGCCCACGGCGATCAAGACGTAAGCTGCCCGCCAATGATGATCGCGCGACGGAAACAGCGCGATGATCTGTGCCACCACAGCCCAGAAACAGGCCAGGATCAACGAGAGAGTCATACGCGCCCCAAGGCCTTTCGACCCAGATACCAAAGCGGGCGGCGAAACATGGATATGAACGCCGCCAGCCCGATAGCTGACCATATCCAACCGTTCACCGCACCGATCCAGATGATCAGCACAGGGGCGGCGGCCAGCAGCACAAAGCCCGGTGCAAACTGGCGGCGCATCGGCAAAAACGCCACGGCGCTGGCGGCAATCACCCAAAGGGCAGCGGCGATCAGCGCAGGGCTCATGGCGCGGGCCGTGTCATGACAGCCGCGCGGGCAGGTTGTTGGCCCAGGCGCTGATCGTCCCGGCCCCAAGGCAGACCACCAGATCGCCCGGCTTAGCGTGATCTTTCACCAAAGCCGTCAGCGCATCCTCATCAGGGATGGCAATGGCGTGGCGGTGGCCATGGCGCACCAGACCGGCGACCAAATCGTCACGGCTAGCGCCTTCAATCGGGTCTTCGCCAGCGGCATAGACATCGGCGATGCCGACCACATCGGCTTCGTTAAAACAGGCGCAGAAATCTTCAAACAGACCGTGCAGGCGCGAATAGCGGTGCGGTTGGTGCACGGCAATCACGCGCCCCTCGGTCGCTTGGCGGGCGGCCTTCAGGACAGCGGCAATTTCCACCGGGTGGTGACCATAATCGTCGATGATGGTGACGCCGTTCACCTCGCCCACTTTCGTAAAACGCCGGTTCACGCCACCGAAACTGGCCAATGCCGCGCGAATTTCGTCCCGCTTCATGCCCAGATGTCGCGCGACCGCCACCGCTGACAGCGCGTTCGAGACATTGTGATCCCCCGGCATCGGCAGGGTGCAGCCGTCGATACGGGTGCCTTCATTGTGCAGTTCAATGTCGAAATGAGCGACGCCGCCTTTGTAGGTCAGGTTCACAGCCCGCACATCGGCCTGCGCGTTGAACCCATAGGTCACGACGCGGCGGTCCGTGATCTTGCCGACCAGCGACTGAACCTCGGGGTGGTCGGTGCAACAGACCGCCAGCCCGTAAAACGGAATGTTCGAGACGAAATCCAGAAAGCCCTGCCGCAGCGTGTCGAAGTCGCCCCAATGTTCCATGTGTTCAGGGTCGATATTGGTGACGATGGCGATGGTCGCGGGCAAA
This sequence comes from Aliiroseovarius sp. S2029, assembly GCF_023195575.1. Taxonomy (NCBI): domain Bacteria; kingdom Pseudomonadati; phylum Pseudomonadota; class Alphaproteobacteria; order Rhodobacterales; family Paracoccaceae; genus Aliiroseovarius; species Aliiroseovarius sp. S2029. Next base: position 138,494 of record NZ_JALPQE010000003.1, on the reverse strand, counting down.
CGGTTGAACGTGCCATCGCTTTCATCGGCCTCGACCACCATCCATTCGCCCTGCCCCATCCGCGCATTCGAGCCATAGGCGTGGATGACGCCGCCATTGATCACGGTGGGATCAATGCCGCCATGCACCAGAAGCTCGGCCACCATGGTGGTGGTGGTCGTCTTGCCATGTGTGCCAGCCACCGCGATGTTGGATTTCAGGCGCATCAGTTCGGCCAGCATTTCGGCCCGGCGCACCACGGGCAGGCCACGGGCACGGGCGGCGTCCAGTTCCGGGTTGCCCGGTTTGATCGCGGACGAGATCACGACAACTTCGGCATTGGCCAGGTTCTCGGCCTTTTGTCCGACGAAGATTTCAGCGCCCAACTCCGCCAGCCGATCGGTGATCTTCGAGGTTTTCAGATCCGACCCCTGCACCCGATAACCGTGATTGAGCAGCACCTCTGCGATGCCCGACATGCCGATGCCACCAATGCCGACAAAGTGGATCATCCCCATCTCGATGGGCAATTTGGTCGCTGCTGCGTTCATGTGGCTACCTTTCACTCGTGCGATATGCCCGACCTTGTCTGCGGTCGGTCAGGTCGTTTGGGGGCCGCCCGCCAGATGTTCAACCAGCTCCACCAGAGCGACGGTCGCGTCGGGGCGGGCCTGCCCCTGCGCGGCGCGCGACATTCGCATGGCGCCTTCGGGATTGTCCAGAACCGTTGTGATTTGCTCGGACAGAGTCTCGACGTCAAGGCGGCTTTCGGGGATCAGGATCGCAGCGCCCGCTTCGACCAACCCGCGTGCGTTTGCGGTCTGGTGGTCGTCGGTCGCATGCGGATAGGGCACAAGGATCGAGGGGCGGCCGATCACCGAAATATCCGCCACCGAGGACGCACCGGCCCGGCTGATCACCAGTTGGGCTTCGGACATGCGGCGCGGAATGTCGGTGAAAAAGGGTTGCACATCGGCGCGGATACCATGTTCGGTGTAGAACGCGCTGACCCGCTCCATATCTTCCTCGCGGGCCTGATGGCTGACCGAGATATGCTGCAAAAGCCCCTCGGGCAACGCGGCGATGGCAGGTGGCACCGTATCTGACAAGGCACGCGCACCTTGTGATCCGCCAATGACAAGGATCGACATGGGATAATCGCCCGGCGCGATATAGCCCGCGGTTTCGCGGGCCAGCACCCCTGACCGGACCGGATTGCCGGTATAGACAGGGTTCGCGCCTTCGGGCAGGTCGGTCGGCCAGGTGCCACAAGCCACCGCATTGACGCGCGTGGCGAAGATCTTGTTCACCCGCCCCAACACGCCATTTTGTTCATGGATCATGCGCGGCAGGTTCAACACCTTGGCCGCAGTCAGAGCGGGAATCGTCGGATAGCCGCCGAAACCAACAACCGCCTTGGGCTTGTCGCGGCGCATTTTCAGGATCGCACCCATGATGCCCGCGCCAATCCGGGCGGGCACCATCGCCTTGGCCAGCATCCCGCCGCGCGCGAAGGTCGCGGAAGACACTTCCTCAATCTCGACCACATGGGGAAAGCCGCCCGTGTAGCGCGCGCCCCGCGCGTCGGTCGACAGTTTCACCCGCCAGCCTTTGCGCAGCATCGCCTCGGCCAAGGCTTGTGCGGGAAACATGTGGCCGCCGGTGCCCCCAGCGGCAATGACAAGAAGGGGTTTGGCGTCGCTCATCGTCCTTGCCTGTTTGCGAATACGTCCTGCATACGGCCCTGTGGCCGGGTGCGGGTAAACGCCAAAAGCATGCCAAGTGCAATCCCACCGGCAATCAGGGAGGACCCGCCATAGCTGACAAATGGCAGTGTCATGCCTTTGGCGGGCAGAAGGCGGACAGCCACGCCCATATTGATCAATGCCTGAATGCCAAACATCGCGGCCAGACCGGACCCTGCCAGCCGGATGAACGTGTCGCGTTCATGGATCAGGCGCAGGAAGCTGCGCACCACGACGGTGGCATAAAGCGCAATAATGACCAGAACCAGGATCAGCCCATATTCCTCGGCAGCAACCGCGATGATGAAATCCGTGTGCGCGTCCGGCAGCGACCATTTCACCTGCCCCTCGCCCACACCGACGCCGAAGAACCCGCCTTCGCGGATCGCGTTGGTGGCATAGCCAAGCTGCGTTGTCGGGTCCACATCCGGGCTCAGAAACCCGTCGATGCGGCGGGCAAAGTGCTCGGAGTTGTTATAGGCGAACATCCCGCCCAACACGACCACCCCGGCAGCAGCCGCCAGAAACAGGATCGGCGCACCGGCCAGAAAATACATGACACCCCAGCCAAAAAGCACCAATGCGGCCTGCCCGAAATCCGGTTGCAGCGCAAGGAAGCCCACGATCACCAGCACCAGCGCCAGTGACATCGAGCGCCCCGGCGGGCCATTGATTTCCTGGCTCGCAGCCATCAGCCACGCGGCAACGACGACGAAACCGGGTTTCAGAAACTCGGACGGCTGGACCGAGGCGAAACCCAGTGAATACCAGCGCACCGCGCCCTTGCCGAAATCGGTGCCAAGAACCGGCAAGAGCATCACCGCAACCAGCGCAATCACAAACCCCAGCACGCCAAGCCGGCGCACCATGCGGGGGCTCATCATCGTTGTGGCGAATAACGTGACCAGCGCGGTCACGCCGAAGATCAACTGGCGTTGTACGTAATGAAATTGCTCAAGCCCATTGCGTTCAGCCAAGGGGGGCGACGCTGCCAGCCCCAGCAGAATGCCGATCCCGAACAGGATCAGGATGCAGGACACCGACCACTTGTCGATCGTGCGCCACCACCGGGGAAGAATGGGGTCGCCGTCGCGCGCGGGAACCGCGCCATATACCATCTCTGTCATGGGAAAATGCCTGCCACTTGTCTGTACCGCTCGTTCTTACCAACAGCAGGTCCCGTTTTCGGGTTATCTCTGCCACTGATCCTCATTCGCCCGTCTGATGCGGGTCATTGCGCACAGGATAGCCAGCTTTTCATTGGTTTTCCAGAGAATTCGCGCCACGTGCGACCCCGGTGCGCGATCAACTGCCGGGCGGGCTGACCGCGCGTGAGATTGACCGGTCGCGCCCCAGCTTGCTTTCGCGCCAGATGATCACCAGCCCGGCCATGACGACGATCCCCGCACCAGCCAGCATTTGCAACGTCGGCAGCTCTCCGAAAAAGACATATCCGAACGCGAGCGCGAAGATCATCGAGGTATAGTCAAACGGCGCGATGGTCGAGGCATCGGCATGGGTATAGGCCGTGGTCAGCATCAATTGACCCACCCCCCCGGCCAGCCCGGCCCCCAGCAACAGCGCGAACTCCCACCCTGTGGGCCAGACCCAACCGAAGGGCACGGTCAGCAGCGACAGGAACACCGCCGTGAGCGAGGCATAGATCACCACGGTCGAAGGTGGGTCAATGCCCACCAACTTGCGCACAAGGATCTTTGCCACCGCTACGCAACAGGCGGCGATCAGGGCCAGGACCGCGCCGAAGGCTCTCAGCGTGTCATCTTCGGCGCTGCCACCAAACCCCTCCAGTCGCGGCCACAGGATCACCATGACGCCGACCAACCCGGCCAGAACGGCACCGATCCGCACCATGCGCACCTGTTCGCCCAGAAAAATCGCCGCAAGCACCACGGTGATGATGGGCGCGGCATAGAAGATCGCCGTGACCTCGGTTTGTGGCAGATAGCCAAGCGCGGTGAAGCTCAGCCCCATGGCCAGCACACCCACTGTGCCGCGGCTGATATGCCCCCAGGGATTCGTGGTGCGCAGGGCCGAATGCAACCGCCCCTCGTATGCCAGCCAGGCAAGGATCACGGGCAGCGCAAAGAGCGAGCGGAAGAACACCGCCTCGCCCGCCGGGACATGACCTGACACCGCCTTCACCATCGTCTGAAGCGAGATGAAGAACGCCACCGAGCCGAGTTTCAATGCAATACCGCGCGAAGGGTTCATCCCTTCCGCTTAGCGCGTTTGCCTGACGGTTGGAAGCCGGACCCGTGAAACGAAAAACGCCCCCAACTTGCGTGGGGGCGTTTGACTTGGTCTGCGCTGGCTTAGTTGATCATCGTCAGCAACGTATCCAGCGACTGTTTCGCATCACCATAGAACATCCGCGTGTTTTCCTTGAAGAACAGCGGGTTCTCGATGCCGGAATAGCCGGTGCCTTGCCCGCGTTTCGAGACGAAGACCTGCTTGGCCTTCCAGCATTCCAGCACCGGCATCCCGGCGATGGGGCTGTTAGGGTCTTCCTGAGCGGCCGGATTCACGATGTCGTTCGACCCGATGACGATGGCGACATCCGTGTCGGGGAAGTCGTCGTTGATCTCGTCCATTTCCAGCACGATGTCATAAGGCACCTTGGCTTCCGCCAGCAGCACGTTCATGTGACCGGGCAGACGGCCCGCGACCGGGTGGATCGCAAAGCGGACCTCTTTGCCCTTGGCGCGCAGACGGCGGGTCAGTTCGGCCACGTTCTGCTGAGCTTGGGCCACCGCCATGCCGTAACCGGGGATGATCACCACGCTGTCGGCGTCTTCCAAAGCCGCCGCCACACCTTCGGCGTCGATGGCGATCTGCTCGCCCTCGATTTCCATCGCGGGACCGGCCGAGCCGCCGAAGCCGCCCAGAATCACGCTGATGAACGACCGGTTCATTGCCTTGCACATGATGTAGGACAGGATCGCACCGGACGAGCCCACCAGCGCACCAACCACGATCAGCAGGTCATTGCCCAGCGAGAAACCAATCGCCGCCGCGGCCCAACCCGAGTAGCTGTTCAGCATCGACACAACCACCGGCATGTCAGCCCCGCCAATGCCCATGATCAGGTGATAACCGATGAAGAAGGCCGCCAGTGTCATCACGAACAGCGGGAAGAACCCACCGGTGTTGAAATACCAGATCAGGCAGATCAGCGACAGGATCGCAGCACCCGCGTTCAGCATATGCCCACCGGGCAGCTTTTCCGCCGCCGATGTGACCTTGCCCGCCAGTTTGCCATAGGCAATCACCGACCCGGTGAAGGTCACGCCACCGATGAACACGCCCAGGAAAAGCTCTATCCGCAGGATGTTCTGTTCAACGGGTGTTTTGTGGGCCAACAGACCGGCGAAGCCTTCAAGCCCCGCGCGGGCCGCATCGTCCATCGCCAGCACGTTGCCCAGTTCGATATGCGCGTTATAGCCCACGAACACGGCAGCCAGACCAACCAGCGAGTGCATGGCGGCCACAAGCTGCGGCATCTCGGTCATCTGGACCTTCTGCGCGACATAGGTGCCGATGACACCGCCGCCAGCGATCAGGATGATCGACAGAACCCACAAGCCGGAGCCAGGGCCAACCAGCGTGGCAAAGATTGCCAGCGCCATACCGACAATGCCATACCACACGGCCCGTTTCGCGCTTTCCTGCCCCGAAAGACCGCCAAGCGAGAGGATGAAAAGAACTGCCGCGACAACATAAGCGGCTGTGGTGAAACCAAATTCCATAACCCTCTACTCCTTACGATTTCTGGAACATGGCGAGCATGCGCCGTGTCACGAGGAAGCCACCGAAAATGTTGATCCCCGCCATGAAGATCGACAGCGCGGCCAGCAGGATGACAAGGAAAGACCCCGTCCCGATCTGCATCAGCGCGCCCAGAATGATGATCGACGAAATGGCGTTGGTGATCGCCATCAGCGGTGTGTGCAGCGAATGCGAGACATTCCAGATCACCTGGAAGCCCACAAACACGGCCAGAACGAACACGATGAAGTGCTGCATGAAACTGGCTGGCGCATAAAGCCCTGCCAGCAGCATCAGCGCACCGCCCACACCCAGAAGCGTGAACTGCTGTTTGGTCTGTGCCTTGAACGCGGCAAGCTCTTGCGCCTTCTTCTCTTCGGGCGTCAGTTCCTTCACCGCAGCCTTGGGCTTGGCGGCAATCGCCTGCACCTTGGGTGGTGGCGGTGGGAATGTAATCTCGCCCTGATGGGTCACGGTCGCGCCCCGGATCACGTCATCTTCCATGTCGTGATTGATCTTGCCGTCTTTTTCGGGCGTCAGATCCGTCATCATATGGCGAATGTTGTTGGCATACAGGCTGGACGCCTGCGCGGCCATGCGCGACGGGAAATCGGTATAGCCGATGATGGTCACGCCATTGTCGGTCACGATCTTCTCGTCCGGCACGGTCAGTTTGCAGTTGCCGCCCTTCTCGGCCGCAAGGTCGACGATGACACTGCCGGGTTTCATGGCTTTCACCATGTCCTCGGTCCACAATTCGGGCGCCTCGCGATTGGGGATCAACGCGGTGGTGATCACGATGTCCATTTCCGGGGCAAGCTCGCGGAACTTGGCCAGTTGTGCCTCGCGGAACTCGGGGCTGGAGACCGAGGCGTAACCGCCCGTCGCCGCGCCGTCCTGCTGGTCTTCCTCGAAATCGAGGTAAACGAACTCGGCCCCCATCGATTCAACCTGTTCAGCCACTTCCGGGCGCACGTCGAACGCGTAAGTGATCGCGCCCAGCGATGTGGACGTGCCGATCGCGGCCAGACCGGCCACACCCGCGCCGACCACCAGAACCTTGGCGGGGGGCACTTTGCCTGCCGCCGTCACCTGTCCGGTAAAGAAGCGGCCGAAATTGTTGCCCGCCTCGATCACCGCGCGGTAGCCCGCGATATTGGCCATGGACGACAGCGCGTCCATCTTCTGCGCGCGCGAAATGCGCGGCACCATTTCCATCGCGATGACAGTCGCACCCGACGCCTTGGCCTTTTCCATCCCGTCTTCATTGCCACCCGGGTTGAAGAAGCTGATCAGCGTTTTGTCAGACGACAACCGTTTCAGTTCCGTATCGTTGGGCGGGCGCACTTTCGCGATAATGTCTGCGGCTTTCCAAAGCGCGGCGGCGGTCTTGACGACCTCGACACCTGCCTCTTTGTAAGCTGCGTCTGAGAACCCCGCAGCCGCACCGGCCTTGGTTTCAATCACGCAGTCATAGCCCAGCTTTTGCAGCATTTTGGCGCTGTCCGGGGTCATTGCGACCCGGTTTTCGCCCTCGAATATTTCCTTGGGTACACCGATCTTCACAGTCTCTTCCTTCTCCCGTCGTGTGCCGACCGTGGGGCATCCCCGGTCCCGGCGGTTTCCTGCGCATCCTATACGCGGCTCAGGCGCAAGATGCTATCGTTACGGAGCGTATTGCGACAATATTGTTTCAATACGCGCTTCCCCATTGCAGGGCAATGCTGCTTTGCAGCAGGGTTGTCAGATCCAGCGACGCACCTGCCCGGCCCAGTCGTCGAATGCGGGTCCGAATTTGGCCCTCAGCGCCGCTTCTTCCCATAAAATGAACCGCTTGGTGATGATGGTGGTGAACACCGGCACCAGCAGAAGCGCCGGCAGCACATCCCACCTAAGTATGAGACCCGTCAGGATCATCGCGTCGCCCAGATAGATCGGATTGCGCGTCCAGCGATAGATGCCACGCGTCAGCAATGCCGTTGGCTGCTGACCGGGGATCACCGTGGTGCGGGCACGCATGAATTCCCATATCGCGACCCCAAGCAGGCAAAGACCAAGCACGATCAACAGATTGCCCAGCCCGCGCGTGACCTCAAACCCGAAGCCCAGCCCCGGCGCGATCCGGTCCAGCCCATAAGCCAGCGCGACCATCAAGGCCAGCCAGACCGGCGGCATGTCAATCCAGCGCAAATGTCGGCTCATTCGGGAGGGGCCTTTGATCGTTTATCGTTGCAGAAGTTGTAACGTCTTGATGGGGATGTGCAACGGCATTTGCGCCTGATTGCGCTTGCCCCGCATGTGGAAATCCCTACCCTGCCGGAAACCCGGCGACGAGGTGTCCCATGACCGATTTCAACGCGACCCGAACCCTGTTTTCCCTGCCCGACAGCGTGACCTATCTGGATGGCAACTCGCTCGGCCCCCTGCCCGTCGCCGCACAAGACCGGATGGCCGCCTGCCTGCGCGATGAATGGGGCGAGATGCTGATCACCGGATGGAACAAGGCAGGCTGGATGGACCAGCCACGCGCCTTGGGGGATCGGATTGGGCGGTTGATCGGCGCAGCGCCGGGCACGACTGTCGTTGGTGACACCCTGTCAATCAAGGTTTATCAGGCGCTGGCTTCGGCGCTGGAACTGCGCCCCGACCGCCGCGTGATCCTGTCTGACAGCGGAAACTTTCCCACGGACCTTTACATGGCCGAAGGGTTGGTGCGGTCGCTGGACCAAGGCCACCGGATTGAAACCCCTGCCCCCAAGGACGTCGCCGCGCAGATCGACGCCATCGGCGATGACCTTGCGGTCCTGATGTTGACTGAAGTTGATTACCGCACCGGTCGGCGGCACGACATGCCCGCCCTGATCAAGGCCGCACACAAGGTCGGCGCATTGGTGATCTGGGATCTGGCGCACTCGGCGGGGGCTTTTGCGGTGGATGTCAGCGGCACCGATGCGGATTTCGCGGTCGGGTGCACCTATAAATACCTGAATGGCGGCCCCGGCGCACCCGCGTTTATCTATGTGGCACCCCGACTGGCCGATCAGGTCGCGCCCGCGCTGTCGGGGTGGCTGGGTCACGACTCACCGTTTGCCTTCGATCCCGACTATCGCCCCGGCCCCGGCATCGACCGGATGCGCGTCGGCACGCCGCCGGTTTTGCAAATGGCCGCGCTGGAGGCGGCACTGGATATCTGGGATCAGGTCGACATGGACGCGCTGCGCACGCAATCGGTCGCATTGTGCGAGCGTTTCATCGCGGGGGTCGAGGCGACTTGCCCAGACCTGACCCTTGCCAGCCCGCGCGAGGCGGCGACGCGCGGGTCTCAGGTCAGTTTCGCTTTCGAGCACGGCTATGCCGCCATGCAAGCCTTGATTGTACGCGGCGTGATTGGGGATTTCCGCGCGCCAGACATCATGCGGTTCGGCTTCACACCGCTTTACATCGACGAAGGTGATGTGGACCGCGCCGTCGAGACGCTTGCCGACATCATGTCGAACCGCCTGTGGGACCGGCCCGAGTATCACACCCGGGCCGCCGTAACGTGATCTAACGCACGATCTAGTGCGCGGGCTGAATGAACGTCCCGTTGCGCAGATCGGCCATCGCCTGACGCAGCTCGTCCTTGGTGTTCATCACGATGGGACCGTGCCACGCCACCGGCTCGCGGATCGGCGCACCTGCGACCAGCAGAAAACGAACGCCCTCCGGCCCGGCCTGCACCCGCACGTCATCCCCTGCCCCAAACCGCACGACGGTGCGGTTGCCGGACAGATCGCGGATGTTGACCTCCTGCCCCATCACCTCTTTTTCAAGCAGCACACCTTGGGGTGCGGCAGCATCAGTGAACGCGCCCGCGCCTTCGAAAACATACGCAAAGGCCTGGCGACGCGTGTCCACGGGGAACGTCTTGGTCACGCCTGCTGGCACGCTGATATCCAGATAAAGCGGGTCCGCCGCAATCCCGTCAACCGGGCCAGACTTGCCCCAGAAATCGCCGACGATGACGCGGACCTTGGTGCCATCGTCTTCCTCGACCACCGGTATTTCGACCGACGGCACATCCTGATAGTTCGGCGCGGTCATCTTCAGATCGCGCGGCAGGTTGGCCCAAAGCTGGAACCCGTGCATCTGCCCGCGCGCGTTCGCATGTGGCATTTCCTGATGCATGATCCCTGACCCGGCCGTCATCCACTGGATATCCCCCGCACCAAGACGACCCGCATTGCCGAGACTGTCTTCATGCTCGACCTCGCCCGCCAGCACATAGGTGATCGTCTCGATCCCTCGGTGCGGGTGCCATGGAAAGCCCTTCTCCGACAGGCGCGGATCATCGTTGCGGAAATCGTCGAACAGAAGGAACGGGTCATAGGCTTCCGGCTCGTGAAACCCAAAGGCGCGGTGCAGGTGAACACCCGCGCCTTCCAGCGTGGGTTTCGACTGCGTGGCTGACAAAACGGGACGAATGGACATGGTATCCCCCTTTCAGAAGGTCATGTGGTGTTGGTCTTAAAATAGGCACGGCGCGCCGGCTCTGCAATTGCGCGCAACCTAACAGCACCCCTGCATTTTTGCACAAATTGCTTGGGGGCAAGCGCGTGGGGCCGTTTCCTGCTATACTTGCAGCATTCGTTTATGGATTGAGGCACCCATGGCCCAGCATTTTACCGACGCCGAATGGCGAGAGATCGAGGCACATCTGGACGCAGCCCTTGCCCAAAACCCAGAAGCCTATGGCCTGCCGGAACGGCGCGAGGGGTCCGTGATCCTGATGTCGTGGAACATTCGCAAATTCGGGGCGGTTGCCGACCGGGACGGGTTGAAGAAAAGCGCGGGCGCCACGCGGATGATTGAACGCATCGCCGCGCAGGCCGATCTGCTGGCCATTCAGGAACAACAGGACGCCACCGGCGCGCTGGACGCCCTGCTTGCGGCGCTGAACGCACCCTATGGCGTGATCTACAGCGATGTGACGGGACGCAGCCCGGGCTATCGCGGCATGTCGGAACGATTTGCTTATCTGTATCGCGAGGACCGGGTGCGGTTGGGGCATCTGGCCTCGGACCTGTCCTATGACCGCACCGCGATCGCCGCAAACATGAACGAGGCGCTGAAAGCCTCCTTTGACACCAGCGTGCCGGGTCAGGACGACCCCGGCTATCTCGAGCAGTTGATGAACTGGGTGCAGAACACCACCCGCCTGATGGGGTCACAGTTTTCCAAATTCGTTCAGTTCATCCGCAGCCCCTATCTGGTCGAGTTCGTGATCGACGGACCGGATGGCCAATACGAGTTTTATGCCGTCAACGCGCATCTGGTGTCCGGCAAGAAGAACGAGCGGGAGCAGGAATTCTTTGCGCTTCTGGAGTGGCTTCTGCATGACAGCCGCAAAACAGTCGGCGAACGGGGCAAGATCATCCTGATCATGGGGGATCTGAACATGGATTTCGACAGCTCGAACGCCGACCGGCGGATCGGGATCGAAAACTATGTGACCGGGATCAACGCCAAGCGGCGGCTGGATGCCAAGGTGAACTTCCCGTTCCTGGATGGCAGTTTCAACACCAACGCACGGCGCACCCAGACCTATGACCACATCGCGTGGCTGGCCGATGATACACGCCTGCCGCGTGGGCGTCATAACGGGTTGGCGGGCACGCTTGGGCGCGACCAGTTCGATTATGGCATGTTCGATTTCGTGCAATTGTTCACCGAGGCCGGCCCCGGCCGACTGCCAGACGGCACCCCGGACTATAACCGTTTCGCACATGATCTGTCCGATCACATGCCGATCTGGGTCAGGCTGCCCCGGCCTGCGTCAGATCAGACCCGGTTCACGACGTAGACGGCAGCGGGCAGTCTTCCGGTTGGACCTTCCAGCACAGACCGTCATACTCGCGCGGGCTCGTGACGGTGACATTCACCAGATCGCGCGGATAGATTCCGGTCCAGCGAACGGGGAAGGGTGGCACATATTTGGCGACCGTTTCGACAACGATCAGCTTTTCGCCCTTGTACATCTTGGGAATATACGGCCCCAGATATTCGCGCATGGTGGTGCGGGTGTGGTTTTGAACGCCGCTGTGAAGGCTGGTTTTTGACACACCTCGTCCCAACCTGCGCGGGGTCAGATCGTTGCAGCGCGCTGGCGACTGGTTGCATTCCACGACGGTGACGCGCACCCAACTGCCTTCCCTGGTCCCGGACATGTATTCGAACAGCTCATCCAGCCCTTCCAGCGTCGTGCGATCGAATGAGTTGAGCCGCGACAGGTAGTCGGCGATCGCATAATTCGCTTTCAGCGCAAGGCTTTGGCGGCGATACGCCTCGAAATAGGTATAGGTTGCCATCAGTCCGAACAGCAGGATAGGCAGGATGATCACGCTTTCCACCGTGATTGATGCGGCCTCGACCCGCGCGAATTTGCGCAAGCCCGCCCGTGCGCGCCGCACCGTGCGGCCACCGGAGGCGAGGAGTGTCTTCAGATTGCTAAACATCGTCCCTGCCCTCATGGTTCGTTCACATAAGTTGACATGGCAACAATCGCGACCGCGCCGGACTTGTCGCGCGGCAGACCCATGACATAAGGCGTTGTGAAGAAGAACGGGTCTTTCTTCACACAGACGCGGATCAGCAACAGGTCACCACTGCCGCCCGGCCCGTATTCCACGTTGTCGGGCTGTTTGTAGTCATTCGACCGGTCGACACATTCGATCGGCCCGGTGGGCAGGGTCCACCCCACCCCGTCAATCTTGCGCACGTCGATGGTCATTTCCCGTTCGCAATCGTGAAACAGGATGGTGTCTTCGCAGATGTTCTTTTTCAGGACGGTCATGTCCTCGGGGCGGTTTGTGCCCAGACGCATGCCGCGGACGTTCACATCGACAGCCCGCTCAAGCATCATCGACCGCATGCCATAGATGCTCAGCTCGAAGGATGTCAGGAACAGGGTCAGGAAGAACGGAAACCACATCACGAACTCGATGGTCGTATTGCCATCGCGTGCGCGCAACCTGTGCCAAAACTGTTTACATACCCGTTTCATTCGTACTGTTCCGTTGTCCTGTCAGGACGCTCCTGTTTCCAGATTGCCTGCCCCGTGGGCGTTTCTGTGACCTGTGCCCATACTCATCAGTTGATCAGCCGCAACTTGTTGATATCTGCGGCGATTTTCGAAAACACCTTGCCGATATCCAAGGCGCTGACCTTGTAATGCAGAAGCTCGGGCTTGCCGCTTTCGCCAACCTTGGTGGACGCGCATTTCTGCATCGCATCTGTCGCCGTGTCTGGGGTTTCCATCTCGATCGTATAGATGGTGATGCCCGCATTCTTGGCCGCCGTGCACTGATCCAGCAGGCGCTGGTCGATGTCGCGTGTGCCATTGCCGTCCGAATCATTGCTGTTCGAGATCAGGCGACCGGGCGCGTTCTTGTTTGCCGGCAACAGCCAATCAAATCGCTCGACGAAGCCCCACGTGTAGTTCTCTTTCCAAAGTTCCTGCCAGGTCAGTTGGCTGGTATAGCTATCAAATTCTGACCGTGTGGGTGTGCAGTAATCTCTGCCATGTTTGTTGGACCAGAAGCAATCACTGCGACCGTTCTTGCCATACGGGTGTTCTTCCCAACGAGTTTCGCCTGTGGCCGGCAGGAACCACATATACTTGTTTGTATCAGCCTTATAGACCGACATGATGTCCCAGTTTTCATGGGTGTTCAGCCAGAAGGGTGACGGCCCGGTCCGGTATCCATCAAACAGATGGTGGTGATTGGTGTTCTGACCATCCGTCATCAGCACCAGGAACTTCGACGAAGATGTGGTGGCCGGATTGAACGGGCGACCCGCGAAGGCTGCATCAACTTTACCATCGTCGATCAGTGCCGACACAACGGGTTGCGCCTTGTGATGCAGAAGCGCCGAACCCCATTTCAAACCGATGTCGATCGCGGTGTCGCCTTCGGCGCCCAAGGCATTGATCTTCGCTTCCATCTGGGTCGGCGAATCTTCAAAGGGCACAACTTCGCGCCAGTTGTCCGTGTGACAGGACAGGAGGGAATTGGGGGTGCTTCGTTTGTAGTTGCCGCCATAGCGATAGTACTTGGCCGCCTGGCGCAACGGGACGTCCGGATCGACATAGGCGGACCGGAAGGTCGCATCGGGATAGAAGGTCGCGCAATAGGCATCGGTCTGGGCATCCTGCCGGGTGAACTTCGACAGCAAAGTCTGCCCGACATTCACCTGTGTCGAATACGGGATCAGCGACAGGGATGTCTTCTTGTGCGTGATCGTGCAATTGGTCGATGTCGTTCCGTCATTCGGATTGCACAACAACAGGTTGGAAAACTCCTTCGCGGCCTTGCGCAGCTCGTAAATCTTGGAATTGCCCGTGGTCGAGGTTCTGTCCATCGACCCGGACACGTCCACCACCAGCGAAATCTCGGTCAGCGCGTTCACCTTGGCCGCCGCGCCTGCTGCGGGCGCGCTCAGGTAACTGACGCCGGTCGACGGCAGGAAGGGGAACGGATTGTCCAGAAGGGGTGTGCGCACATCCATCCTGGCGTAGCCCGACACCAACGTGCCGTCCGACTTCACCGTCACCACAACGTCTTCGGGCTTGATGAACCCATCAAGGCCCGCGCGCTTGAAGTAATCCATCACCACGCTTTTGCGGTCGTTTTCCTGATCCGGGTGGGCCGCAGCCAGAAGCGCGCGGTCCAGCGTGGCCTGCAAACGGGTGCGCTGCATTTCATATCGCATCAGGTCAATCGACAGGCCTGATACGATCAGCAGGGTCATGAACAGGAACAACGTCAGGATGAACATCGCCCCGTCTTCCTCGCGGGCGAAAGTGTTGAGCCGACCCCGTCGCAACAGGCCCGCCACACTGGATTTGAAACCGCCCAAGCAGTCGTTCCGGCGCTTCATGTCGATCTCCCTTCCCATGCCCCCGCACGGTACCAATACACACGTACTAACTTTTTTAACCTTTCGATAATAATTCGAAAGCTATGGCAAAACTAAGGCAATTTCTTTACGAAAGCGAGTAAACTCGCCCAAATACGCCTTATTGTCCGCAGCTTAAAAACAGAAAGCCGCCTGAGCACGGTTTTGCATTGGATGTCGAACCAATGGCACGGTAATCCGGGGTGGCATTGGGGCCGATTAGGCCTAACCTGTTCAAAGAAATGTCGCTGAATATTGATTCTGCGGCGGTGCAGCAAAGTACGCAGGGGTATGAAAAATGGCTGATATGGCTAACATCAAAGAGCCGAGTTTCCGCGATTCCGTGAACCTGATGTTCGACCGTGCGGTCGCACTCATGGATATTCCCACAGGTTTGAAAGAGAAAATCCGCGTCTGCAACTCGACCTATACCGTTCGGTTTGGCGTGCGGCTCAGGGGTGAAATCCGCACCTTTACCGGCTATCGCTCGGTCCATTCCGAACATATGGAGCCGGTCAAGGGCGGCATCCGCTATGCCTCGGCGGTGAACCAGGACGAGGTCGAGGCGCTGGCCGCCCTGATGACATTCAAATGCGCGCTGGTGGAAACGCCGTTTGGTGGGTCCAAGGGCGGGCTGTGCATCGAACCCCGCGACTATGAAGAACACGAACTGGAGCTGATCACCCGCCGCTTTGCCTATGAACTGGCCAAGCGCGACCTGATCAACCCGTCGCAGAACGTCCCTGCCCCCGACATGGGCACCGGCGAACGCGAAATGGCGTGGATCGCCGACCAATATGCCCGGATGAACACGACCGACATCAACGCGCGCGCCTGTGTCACCGGCAAGCCCACACATGCGGGCGGCATTGCCGGCCGGGTCGAGGCCACGGGGCGCGGCGTGCAGTATGCCCTGCGCGAGTTCTTCCGCCATCCCGAAGACGTGAAGATCGCCAATCTTGAGGGAAAACTGGACGGCAAGCGGATCGTGGTGCAGGGTTTGGGCAATGTGGGCTACCACGCGGCCAAGTTCCTTTCGGAAGAGGACGGGGCCAAGATCACGGGCATCATCGAACGGGACGGCGCCCTTGTGAACGAAGACGGCCTGGACGTCGAGGCGGTGCACCAATGGATTGTGCAGCACGGCTGTGTCAAGGGATTTGGCGACGCCAAGTATCTTGAGGACGGCGCGAAGGTGCTGGAATCTGACTGCGACATTCTGATCCCCGCCGCGCTGGAAGGGGTGATCAACCTGACCAACGCCGACCGCATCCAGGCTCCGTTGATCATCGAGGCCGCAAACGGCCCGCTGACCTCGGGTGCGGACGAGATTCTGCGCAAGAAGGGCACGGTGATCATTCCCGACCTTTATGCCAACGCAGGCGGTGTAACGGTCAGTTACTTTGAATGGGTCAAGAACCTGAGCCATATCCGCTTTGGCCGGATGCAGCGCCGCCAGGAAGAGGCACGCCACCAACTTGTGGTGGACGAACTGGAACGGCTGGACCGCTATCTGGGCGATGCCTGGTCGATGACGCCGCAGTTCAAGGAAAAATACCTGCGCGGCGCGGATGAGCTGGAACTGGTCCGTTCGGGTCTGGATGACACGATGCGCACCGCCTATCAGGACATGCGCGAGGTCTGGCATGCCCGCGATGATGTGGATGATCTGCGGATGGCGGCCTATATCGTGGCGATCAAGCGCGTGGCGGCAAGCTACCGCGCCAAGGGTCTCTGACCCCGGCGACCCCCGGCTGCCGCCTTTGCGGACTGCATCAAGGCGGCAGCGTAACCTGCTGACGATATTTGATTTACCGGCGCAGGTGGTCGCTTTTCGCCGCATCCTGCAAGGCCCAGTATTGCAGGGCATCACGTATGCCCTCGGCCGCCTGCCTGCGCCAGTTTTCATCCTGTAACAGCTTGCGGTCGCGGGGCGAGGACAGGAATCCCAGTTCGATCAGAGCGGACGGAATATCGGGCGCTTTCAACACCGAAAACCCCGCCTTCATGCGCGGGCTTTTATAGGTCGACCGGGTTGCCGAATGGATCCCTTCCACCAGAGCGTCGGCCAGGGCTTCGGAACGTGGCGTGGTCTCGGTGCGCGCCAGATCCATCAGGACCAATGCCACCTCGTCCGACTGGCGGGTCAGATCGACACCGGCCAGAATGTCCTCCCGGTCATGCCGTTCGGCCAGGGATTGCGAGGCGGCATCGGTGGCCGCGTCCGACAGGGTATAGACGGTCGCCCCGGTAGCCCGCCCCTGTGCCAGCGCATCCGCGTGCAGCGACAGGAACACGTCGGCCCCGGCCCGGCGGGCAATGGTCACACGTTCCTCCAGCGGGACGAAGATGTCGCTGTCACGGGTCAAGACAACCTTGAACCCGCCCGACCGCAACAGCGTCTCCTTCAACTGCCGGGCAAAGGTCAACATCAGATCGGCCTCGACCACGCCTTCACGCTCGGCGCCGGGGTCAATGCCGCCATGGCCGGGGTCCAGCACCACCACAAGGTCGCCGAACCCGGTCTGGCGCGTCTTGGGCGATGGCATCGGGCGCGGCGTGACGGGGGTGAACACGGCGCTGTCCGGCGCACCGGTGGTGGCGGCGAACTCTTCCGGTGACGATTGCGCCAGATCCAGGGAGAGAACGGCTGTCCCGCCTTCGCCATCGGGGCTGGTCATCCAGGCGTTTTCCACCATCATCGGGGCGGACAGGGTCAAGACAAGTCGCGTCCAGCCGGGACGAAACAGCCCCGCGCGCAGATCCGCCACGCGCTCAGACATGTCGCGCAGGGCACTGGTATCAAGCCCGGACCAGTCCAGTTCGGAAAAATCCAAAACGACACGCTGTGGGTCGTCCAGCGTAAAGACACGCCACGGCACGGCGCGTGTCATCTCGATCGTGACCGCCGCGCCACGCCAACGGTCGGTGATCGTGACCCCTGCCCCGGCCAGTCGGGCCAGTCCTGTCAGCTTCTGTGCCATGTGCTTTGGCCGTGGCGGGGTTGCCGGGGGCACCGCTGTCGGATCGTTTGGCGCGGCACTATCCGCCGCCATATGCGGTCGCGGCTCGGGCTGCACAGATGTTGCAGGGGCGGAACTGTCCTGCCCCAGCGCGACACTGGTCATGCCAGTCACCAGCGCGAAATATCCTGCAGCCAGCAGGACTGCCCCCGCCCTGCCCGTCGTCCATATTGTCATGTTCCAGCAACCCTGCCCGTGCTTTCCTTTGGCCGGAGCCTATCAAGCTCCGCCCGGAAGGTCAGCCCAAATTGAGCAGGCAATGCGCGCTTAGCTGTCTTTGCGTTTCTCGGCGATGATCTGTTCCATCTGCTCCAGCGGCATGTAGCCGCGCGCCATCGTATCGTGCATCACGAAGGCCGGGGTGCCGGTGATCTGCAACCGCTGCCCCAGCGCCCGGTTATCGGCCAGAATCCTGTCCACTTCGGGCGCGTTCATCCCGTCGGCAATCGCCTGTCCGTCCAGCCCAAGCTCATCCCCCAACGCGATCAGGCTTTCCGTCGTGACCGGCCCGCGCAGAGTGATCAGGGCATCATGCAGCTTGGCATAGGCATCTTCGCCCGCCAGCAACTGGCCCGAAATCGCGAACCGGGCCGACAACATGCTGGCCTCGCTGAGGATTGGAAACTCTTTCAGGATCAGGCGCACGCCGGTATCCTTTTCCAGAAGCTCCTGCACCACATCATAGGATTTGCGACAGTATCCGCACTGGTAATCCACGAACTCGACGATGGTAATGTCACCATCTGGGTTGCCCGCCACGTGGGAAAACCCGTCGTTGAACAGCGCATCGGCATTGACCTTCACAAGGTCGGCATCCATTGCGTCCTGTGCCTCGGCCTGGCGCTGCTCCAACACGCCGATGGCTTCCATCAGCACCTCGGGGTTGTCCAGCAGATAGGCGCGAATCTCGTCACGAAAGGCGTTGCGTTCGTCATCCGTCATGCTGGTCAGATCAAGCGCGGTGCCCGGCAGGGCCATTGCGAAGGTCAGCGCAGAGGTCAGGGCCAGGGGCCTTAGGAAATTCATGTCGTTCGTCCGTTCCTGTTTTGGCGCACAGTTCGATGCGCAACTACTCTAGCAGCCGGGTGTGCCCCGTAACTGCACAATCCCGCGATCACCCCGCATTTACGCGATTGGCGCGACGCTGCCAACCAGTCGTCTGCCTGTGGGCGCTGCGACATAATCCGCAGGCGGGCAGCATTGACTTTACCCCGCATGGAAGGCACCCAGACGGGCGCACAGCAAAAGGATGTTGCCATGAAAAGCTCGACCCGCGGCATTGTCGATCCATTTATCGTCATGGATGTGATGGAGGCCGCCCGCGCCGCCGAAGCGTCGGGCCGTGACATCATCCACATGGAGGTGGGTCAGCCGTCGACCCCGGCCCCGACGAAATCCCGCGAGGCACTGGCGGATGCGATGAATGGCGAGCCGTTGGGCTATACCGTCTCACTGGGCCTTCCGGCACTTCGGGAAGGCATCGCAAGACTTTATAAAGACTGGTATAATCTGGAAATCGACCCCACCCGCGTGGTGGTCACTCCGGGCAGTTCCGGGGCCTTCATCCTGGCCTTCACCGCGCTGTTTGACGCGGGCGACAAGGTGGGGCTGGGCGAGCCGGGATATCCGTCCTATCGGCAAATCCTGAAAGCCCTGAACCTGACCCCCGTGGGCATTCCCACCCGCGCGGAAAACCGCCTGCAACCCATCCCGTCCGAGATCCCCGGCGATCTGGCCGGGCTGATCACCGCCTCGCCCGCCAACCCGTCGGGTACGATGCTGGATCACGCAGCCCTTGAAGGGCTGATCGGCACCTGCCACGCGCAGGGCACCAGTTTCATCGCCGACGAGATCTATCACGGTTTGCAATACGAAGGGCGCGCGATCTCGGCGCTTGAAGTCTCCGACGACATTTACGTGATCAACAGCTTTTCCAAGTATTTTTCGATGACTGGTTGGCGGGTGGGCTGGATGATCGTGCCCGAAGACCACGTGCGCCTGATCGAACGGCTGGCCCAGAACATGTTCATCTGCCCCTCGCATGCCAGCCAGATCGCCGCCCTCGCCGCGCTGGATGCGCGTGACGAGCTGGACGCGAACCTGGCCACCTATGCCACCAACCGCCAGTTGATGATCGAGGAGTTGCCCAAGATCGGGTTCGACAAGATCGCGCCTCCCGACGGGGCGTTCTATATCTATGCCGATGTTCGCGACCTGACCGAAGACAGCCCTGCGCTGGCCGCTGAAATCCTCGACAAGGCAGGCGTCGCGGTGACCCCCGGTCTGGATTTCGATCCGGTGCGCGGGCATCAGACGCTGCGCTTTTCCTATGCCCGGTCAACGGGCGAGATTCGCGAAGGTTTGGCGCGTCTGGCGAAGTTCATGCAGCAGTATCCCAACCAGACCCTCTGAACAGCACCACGCCGCGAATCTGGACGTGGAAAACGCACCACAAAACGCAGAGCCGCTCTTACCAATATTCGATTTTCTTCGATTGGTTGACAATCACCCCGCTGAAGAGCGTTTAACGCGCAGGCTCCCCACAAATAGCGATGTGACAATCGCCAAAGTTCTGTTTTTGGGATGATTTCGACTTTTTTCGGTCACGTTTTTCTGCGATTAAGCCATTGTTCAGCACGCAGCTCTAATCTTTGGAGCCTCTGAGAAGCGAATTGCAAGACCGTCCAGTTGATTGGACATGTAGCTAGTATGTAAGAAAGCCGTTTTCTATGCCGACCCATTCCGTGAAATTCTATGACCTCAACCCGTCCGGCGTCATTCCGACGGGAACGGGATCGACATTTACCTGGACAGGCCCCACCACCGCGGCCGGGATGGCCACGATCACCGACAACGAGCCCGGAATTCAGGGCCAGACGCTGGACGATGACAGCAGCGGCGGCGAAAGCGCCTTCGGCACAGCCACCATCGGCGGCGACACCTCGACCGGCGTCAACATGGATGCCGAACTGGCCTGGACAGTGCGTGACACTGTGACGGGGCAGGAATTTGAGGTTGTCCAGTTGCAGGTCGAAGGCGGCGATGCCAGCGGGTATTACACCCTGTCGGAAACGCCGTTCATTGCCGGGCGCAGCTATGAGATCGTTGATTATGACAGCAACCCGAATGTCAATGCGGGCGATCCTGTCTTTACCTATTCCGAACAGGTCGACGGCATCCTGACCGGCACCAGCGGTGATGATGTCATCGACAACAGCTTCGTCGACGAGGATGGCGAGGTTGTTGATGGTAACGACAGCATCAGCACGGGCGGCAATGACGACATCATCTATGGGTATGAAGGCAACGATACCATCGCCGCGGGCGCGGCCAACGACACTGTCTATGGTGGTGATGGGAACGATACGATTGATGGCGGTGCTGGCGACGATGTCATCTATGGTGACAACGATCCTGCAGAAGCCCCGTCAGAAGTCCTGGACTGGAGCGCACAAGGCGGTGATGGCACCAATCTGAGTGGCGGTTTCACCCAGAACACCGGCGAGATGGATGTCTCGGTCAGCTTCTCAAGCGATGGCACCAACGCCCCCGTTTATCGGGTCGAGACAAGCGACACCACCTATGCCGCCACGGGTGAGGATTTCGACCGCAACTCCAGCCTCTATCTTTACGGCAATGGCGACGGCACGACATCAACCACAACGATTGATTTCGCGGCGGCCGCGGGCAGTTCGTCGCTGGATGATGTCGCAAATGTCTCATTCCGTATCAATGACGTGGATTGGGGGTCCGGCAACCACCGTGATGTGGTCACGGTCAACGCGATCGACGCCAACGGAAATCCCGTCAGCGTTACGCTGACACCGGGCGGCGGCGACACGGTGTCCGGCAATACCGTCACCGCAAACAATGTCGGTGAAAGCCAGAATGATCTTGGCGGATCAGTTCTGATCGAGATCGCAGGCCCGGTCAGCGAGATCGAGATCATATATGCCAACGCACTGTCCGGCACGCAGGCGATCTGGGTCTCGGATGTGCATTTCGACACAATCCCAAATCCCGGCCTTGATGGCGATGACACGATCGACGGTGGCGACGGGGCAGATACGATCTATGGCCAGGGCGGCGATGATACGCTGGCCGGTGGATTGGGGGCCGATACGCTGGATGGCGGTGCGGGCAGCGATACGCTGAACGTGGCGGCGGGTGACACCGCATCAGGCGGCGCCGGGTCAGACACATTCAACCTGGATGCGGCAACCGCACTGGACGGATCGGGGCCGACGATCACCATCGACGGTGGCGAAGATGATGATGATGGAGACACCGACACGCTTTATCTGAACCACCTTGTCGACGATTGGGACGATGTGGTGTTCGATCCGGGCAATTCGGAAAACGGCACCGCGACCCTGTCCGATGGCACGGTGCTGACCTTCACGAATATCGAAAGCGTCATCATCTGCTTTACCACAGACACCATGATCCTGACCGATCGCGGGGAACGCCCCATCCAGGATTTGCGCCCCGGCGATATGGTCGTGACCCGCGACAACGGGGTGCAACCGATCCGCTGGATGGGTCAGAAAACCGTATCCGGCACCGGCCCCCTGGCCCCGATCCGGATCGCGCCCGGCGGGTTCGGCAATGACAGGCCGCTTCTGGTCTCGCCGCAGCACCGCATGGTTTTCGCCGGTTACGAGGCAAGCCTGCTGTTTGCCGAACGCGAAGTGATGGTGCCCGCCAAGCACCTGTTGGACGGTCGCGGCGCCGTGCTGGCCCCGATGGAACAGGTGACCTATTTCCACATGATGTTCGACCGCCACGAAGTCGTGTTCGCCAACAATGCCGCGACTGAAAGCTTCCATCCCGGTCACCAAGGCCTGGCGGCCATCGACGCCGCCGCGCGGGACGAGTTGTTTTCCCTGTTCCCCGAATTGCGCGCGGATCCGTGCCATTATGGCGACACGGCCCGCCCGGTCTTGCGCGCATTCGAAGCAAGCGCCCTGCCCTGCGTCGCGTAGGGGCACCCGCGCAAACCCTCAATCGCGCACCTTAAACTGAACCCGCCGCGCAAACTCAGGCACCGTCGCTCGCCACCTGTCACGAGGCTCGGCGGGTGCAAATTTGCTGTCGGTGAAAAACCTGGTGACAGATAGTCCGTAGGCAGGTGATCAGGGTGCCGATGCCGTGATATCCGGTTCAGCAGCGCAGGTATTGCGAACACGGATGCCTTACGCGAAACCATCATAGAGTCCGGTGGTATCGCGACGGGCGCTTTGGCGCTGGATGCGATCAAAAGCGCTCGTCGAAACGGCGCGGATCGCGGGAGGCCGTTTGCCGCGCGGCTTGGCGGACCGATTCCGTCGGATCCCGACACCACTGCCTGCAAGCTACAACCGTCGCGGATGCCCGAGGCACAGATGCCCCATCCTCCCGGCACCGAAACCTGATGTTTTGACTGTCACACGGCCCCGATCCGGGACGGGGCGGTGTCAGTTGATCCCGTTTTCCCGCTGCACCGCGCGGATGAAGTCGATCACGCTCGCCACCTCGGCCCGGGTGATCCCCTCGACCGGGGCCATGTCGCCGAATTTCCAATGATGGGCCCGCACGCCTTGTTCGGCCGCCATGTAAAAGGCGATGTCGGCATGATGTGACGGTTCATAAATCTTGTGGATCAGGGGGGGTCCCGCCCCGTCGACACCCCCTGCATTCGTGCCGTGGCAGGCGGCGCATTTGGCCACGAATACCGTCTGGCCGATCTGTTGTGCATTGGTCAGCGCCGGCATGTTCACCGGCACGAGTGGATCGCCCGGCGCGGCGGTGTCGCCTGCGCCCATTGCATTCTGATCTGGAGCGGCGGTCCGGGTCAGGGCCCAGCCTGCCACAACCGCGGCCAGAACCGCGATACCGGCATATGTCAGCTTTGGGTTGGATCGAATCATGTGATCTCCTTTTGTCCGGCCGCCACCGTGGGCGTTCCACCAACTGGAAGGTCAACAGCGAAAGGTCAGGCTCAGGCGACCGACGAGCGCATCGCGGGGTCAGCCCCTTTCTGCGCCGACCAGTCCCGCGCTGCATCGCCAAAGGCGCGGAACAGGATTTGCGAGACGGGATCCTGCGTGGCGTTGTATTCGGGGTGCCATTGCACCGACAAGGTAAATCCGGGGGCGTCCTGAATCACAATGGCTTCCGGTGTGCCATCATCAGCGTGACCTTCGATCACGATACGCGACCCGGCGGTCTTGATCCCCTGCCCGTGCAGGGTGTTGGTGCGCACGCAGGTGGCACCCAGCAACTGATGAAACACGCCGCCTTCGTGCAAATGCACGTCGTGGCGAATGGCGAATTTTTCCTCCAGCGTGCCATCGGGTGGCATCCGGTGGTTCATCCGCCCCGGCAGGTCACGGATTTCGGGATAAAGCGTGCCGCCCATGGCGACGTTGACCTCTTGAAAGCCGCGGCAGATGCCAAAGAAGGGCTGGCCCCGATCGACGCAGGCCCGGATCAGCGGCAAGGTGATGGCGTCGCGGCAGCGGTCAAATTCGCCATGCGCTTCGGTTTCGTCCTCGCCATATTCTGCGGGGTGAACATTGGGCCGCCCACCGGTGAACAGGAACCCGTCGCAGGTGTCCAGAAGCTCGTCTACCGTCACGAAGCGCGGGTCCGATGGCACGATCAGCGGCAGACAGCCCGCAACCTGCGAAATGGCTTCGGAATTCATGGTGCCGCCCGCATGGGTCGGATATTGGTCGTTGACCAGATAGCTGTTGCCAATGATGCCAATGATCGGTCGGGTCATACCTGCTCCGCGTGATCTGTTCAGGTGCGGAAAGATACTGTACCGCAGATGCCTGCACAACGGGTTTGGCGCGTGATTACCCTTCCGGCACCAGCCCTGCGGCTTTGATGCCCGCCTCGCCCGCGGCCAGATCGTTTTCGGAGGTGTCACCCGACACGCCCACGCCGCCCACGATGTCACCTTCGGCGTTGCGCACGATGAACCCGCCAGGCACGGGGACCAGCTTGCCGCCATAGGCCACATTGGCCGCCGCGATGAAATAGGCCTGCGCCTCGGCGCGGTCGCGCTGCGCGGTGCCGCCAATGCCCAGCATGACCGAACCATAGGCCTTGCCGCGCGCCAGATCGAACCGACCGGCGGGCGCCCCGTCAGAGCGTTCAAAGGCGATCAGATGCCCGCCCGCATCGACCACAGCGACCGATAGCGGTTTCATCTTGGCATTTTCGGCGTGGTTCAGGGTTTCGCGCACGATAACCCGCGCGGCCTCCAGTGAAATCCTGTTCATGTGTCTCCTCCCGTTATTGGCCTATGCCGCGCATTGGGCCTTTTTGGCAAGCCTGTGCGCGTGCAGCAGGGGTTCAGTATACCCCGAAGGCTGTGCACGGCCATCAAATACCAGCGCGCAGGCGGCTTTGAAGGCTTCGCCGTCAAAACCGGGGGCCATCGGCTCATAGGCCGGGTCGTCCGCATTCTGGCTGTCGACCTTCCGGGCCATGGCGCGCATGGCGTCCATCACCTCGTCTTCCGACACGATGCCGTGATGCAGCCAGTTTGCCAGCGCCTGGCTGGAAATCCGGCAGGTCGCGCGATCTTCCATCAGACCCACATCGTGAATATCCGGCACTTTCGAACAGCCGACACCGGCATCCACCCAGCGCACCACATAGCCAAGAATGCCTTGGGCGTTGTTTTCCACCTCGTCGCGGATTTCTGCGTCCGACCAGTTCACGCCTTGCGCCACCGGAATGGTCAACAGGTCATCCAGTTTCGCGCGCGGGCCCTGGGCGGCGATCTCGTCCTGCCGGGCCAGCACATCGACGCGGTGATAATGGGTCGCGTGCAGGGTTGCCGCCGTGGGGCTTGGCACCCAGGCGGTGTTGGCACCCGCTTCGGGATGGGCGATCTTTTGGGCCAGCATGTCGGCCATGCGATCCGGGATCGCCCACATGCCCTTGCCGATCTGGGCACGTCCGCGCAGCCCGCAGGCCAGCCCGATATCGACGTTGCGATCCTCATAGGCGCTGATCCAGGCGGTGTCTTTCATGTCACCCTTGCGCACCATCGGCCCCGCTTCCATCGAGGTGTGAATCTCGTCCCCCGTGCGGTCAAGGAAGCCTGTGTTGATGAAGGCCACGCGATGTTTGGCCGCGCGGATACATTCCTTGAGGTTCGCGCTGGTGCGCCGTTCCTCATCCATGATGCCCAGCTTGACGGTATATTGCGGCAGGCCCAACATCGCCTCGACGCGGGTGAAAATCTCATCGGCGAAGGCGACCTCTTCCGGGCCGTGCATCTTGGGTTTCACGACATAGATCGACCCTTTGTGCGTATTGCCATCCGCTCGGTCCAGGTCGCGCATTCCGATCAGGGTGGTGATAACCGCGTCCATGATGCCTTCCGGCACCTCATTGCCGTCGCGATCCAGAATGGCGGGGTTGGTCATCACGTGGCCCACATTTCGCACCAGCATCAGAACCCGGCCCTTGTGGGTCATGGGCGTGCCATCAGGCGCGGTATAGTGAATGTCATCTGCCAGCTTGCGGGTGAAGCTCTTGCCGCCTTTGGTGACTTCTTCGGTCAGGGAACGGTCCATCAGGCCCAGCCAGTTGGAATAGGCCAGCACCTTGTCTTCGGCATCCACCGCGGCCACGCTGTCTTCGCAATCCATGATCGCCGACATCGCGCTTTCCAGGCGGATATCCGAAATGCCGGCGCGGTCCTGCTTTCCGACCGGCGTGTTCGCGTCCAGACGCAGTTCGATCATCAAGCCGTGGTTTTTCAGGTATATCCGCCCCTCGGCATGACCTGCGAATTGAGCGGGATCGGCCAGCGCAGGTGTCAGAGCACCAGCATTGACCGAAATGCCCTGCACATCGGCCCAACTCCCATCAGCCAGCGGCACCGCCTGATCCAGAAAGTCGCGCCCCCAGGCAATCACGCGGGCGCCGTGTTCGGGGTCATACCCCCCCGGCTTGGGCGATGCCCCCAGAGCGTCGGTGCCATAAAGCGCGTCATACAGGCTGCCCCAGCGGGCATTGGCCGCGTTCAGGGCAAAGCGCGCGTTCATGATCGGCACCACCAGTTGCGGGCCGGGGATCTCGGCAATCTCGGGGTCCACATTGGCGGTTTCAATCTGAAAATCGGGGCCTTCGGGGACAAGGTATCCGATGTCTTCAAGAAACGCGCGATAGGCTTCGGCGTCATGTGGCTGGCCTGCACGGGCCCTGTGCCAGTCGTCGACCTGCTGCTGAAGGTCGTCACGTTTTTTCAGAAGGGCGCGGTTCTTCGGACCAAGCTCGTGCACGATTTCGGCGAACCCGCGCCAGAAATCGTCGTATTTCAGCCCCGTCCCGGCCAAGGCGCGCGTTTCCAGAAAGCGCCCCAGCTCGCGATGCACGGACAATCCTTTGCGGTCGATATAATCGCTCATCCCCGGTTCCTTCAGTCGGCAGTCAAACAAGTTGCGGTACACTCTCGCATACCGCAGGGAATCACAAGTGGGATTTCCTGCCCCGACAGATAAGCAAAACTTAACCGTGAGCCAAGCATCGCTCGTGCCTTGCAGCCCCCGGACGGCGGGTCTAACCTGCCGACTTGCACGCGAGCCAAAAGGATTCACGATGACCGACACAACGCCCCAGCCCATTTACCTTGCCGACTACACGCCTCCCAATTGGCTGGTCGAGGACGTGTCCCTGACCTTCGTTCTGGATCCGACCGCGACGCGCGTGCGGTCGACCATCCGGTTTGCCCCCAACCCCGATGCCAGATCACGCGACTTTTTCCTGCATGGTGAGCATCTTAACCTGACCCACGCCGCCATTGACGGGGCCGAGATCACGCCCGAGATGGTCGACGGCGGGCTGACAGCAGAAGTGCCAGACACCGCTTTCACATGGGAGGCCGAGGTCGAGATCAGCCCCGAAACAAACACAGCATTGTCGGGTCTGTACATGTCGAACGGCATGTATTGCACCCAATGCGAGGCCGAGGGCTTCCGCCGCATCACCTTCTATCCCGACCGCCCCGACGTGATGGCCCCCTTCCGGGTGCGGATCGAAGGCGATATGCCGGTGCTTCTGTCCAACGGCAACCCCACCGGGTCCGGCGAAGGCTGGGCCGAATGGCACGACCCCTGGCCCAAACCTGCCTATCTGTTCGCGCTGGTGGCGGGCGAGTTGATCGCGCGCGAGGACAAGTTCACCACCATGTCCGGCAAAGAGGTGGATCTGAAATTGTGGGTGCGTCCCGGCGATGAAGGCAAGACCGCCTTCGGGATGGAGGCACTGAAAGCCTCGATGAAATGGGATGAAGAGGTGTATGGGCGCGAATACGATCTGGATATTTTCCAGATCGTCGCCGTGTCGGATTTCAACATGGGCGCGATGGAAAACAAGGGGTTGAACATCTTCAACACCTCCGCCGTGCTGGCCAGCCCCGAAACATCGACAGATGCCAATTTCGAGCGGATCGAGGCCATCATCGCGCATGAATATTTCCACAACTGGACCGGCAACCGGATCACCTGCCGCGACTGGTTCCAACTGTCGCTGAAAGAGGGTCTGACCGTGTTCCGCGATCAGCAGTTTTCAGGCGACATGCGGTCCAAGGCGGTGTGCCGGATCAACGATGTGATCGCGCTGCGCGGGCGCCAGTTCCGCGAGGATAACGGCCCGCTGGCCCATCAGGTGCAACCCGACAGCTTCGTCGAGATCAACAATTTCTATACCGCGACCATTTATGAAAAAGGCGCCGAACTGATCGGCATGATGAAAACGATGGTGGGGGAGGAGGAATACTACAAGGCGCTCGACCTGTATTTCACCCGCCATGATGGCGAAGCCGCGACCATTGAAGACTGGGTGCGGGTCTTTGAGGACAGCACAGGCCGCGATCTGACCCAGTTCCGGCGCTGGTACAAACAGGCGGGCACCCCGCGCCTGAAGGTGACAGATGACTTCAAGGACGGCACCTATACCCTTCATCTTGAACAGGAAACGCCGCCCACGCCGGGGCAGGACAAAAAACTGCCGCAGCATATTCCGGTGGCGGTCGGCCTGATCGGCCCCAACGGGGACGAGGTGGTGCCGACTCAGGTGCTGGAATTGACCGAGGCCCGGCAAAGTTTCACCTTCGACGGGTTGGGGGCCAAGCCCACGCCGTCGATCCTGCGCCACTTCTCGGCCCCTGTGATCCTGCAACGTGACAGCTCGCCCGCCGAACGCGCCTTTCTGTTGGCCCATGACACCGACCCATTCAATAAATGGGAGGCCGGGCGCGCGCTGGCCAAGGATGTGCTGATCGCCATGGTGACGGGCGAGGATGCCCCGCTGTCAGATTACCACGAGGCGCTGACGGTTATGCTGCGCGACGACAGCCTTGACCCGGCCTTCCGCGCGCTGGCGATGGGCCTGCCGGGCCAGGATGATCTGGCGCAGACCCTGTTTGACGCGGGCGTCACCCCGGACCCGCAGAAGATCCATCGCGCCAGTGAAACCCTGAAACAGGCAACGGCCGAGCATCTGCAAGACCTGTTGCCGCGCCTTTCGGCCGAGATGGAGGTGGACGCGCCCTATGAGCCCAACGCCGAACAGGCGGGCAAGCGGGCGCTGGGGCTGGAGCTTCTGAAACTGACCAACCGTCTGGATGGTGGCGCGGCGGCGCAGGCCCTTTATGAAAGCGCAGACAACATGACCCATCGGTTGGGTGCACTTGGCTGTCTGCTCGATGTCGATAAAGGCAGCAATGAACTGGCCGATTTCCGTACCCGCTTCGAAGGCGACGCGTTGGTCATGGACAAGTGGTTTGCCATGCAGGTCGCCCATACTGATCCTGAAAAAGCCGCCGACCTAGCCGACACGTTGACCAAGGATCCGGCGTTCAACTGGAAGAACCCGAACCGGTTCCGCGCCCTTTTCGGCGCTCTTTCGATGAATCAGGCAGGGTTCCATCATGCATCGGGCAAGGCCTATGCGCTGCTGGCGGATTGGTTGATCAAGCTCGACCCGGTCAATCCGCAGATCACGGCACGCATGACAACGGCGTTTGAAACCTGGCGACGCTATGACGCGGACCGGCAGGACATGATGACCGCGGCCCTGAAACGCATCGCCGCCACGGACGGGTTGAGCCGCGATAGCCAGGAAATGGTGGGCCGTATGCTGGGCGACTGAGCACCAGAAAAAACGGGCGGTGCCGTCTGGCCCGCCCGTTTTCTTTTCACTGTCCGTTTCGTTTTGCTGTGCGCGGGGTCTAGCTGACCGCGCAGTAATTCTGTTCTTTGATCCAGTTGCGCATGCCTTCGCGCTTGCGCTTGGAATGGAACGGGCCCCAGTCGGCGGCGACGCCGCGCATGCCCTTGGACACCACGTTGTCACGCGGCACAGTGACCGACATGATGCGGATGGCACAGCTAAGGTTCAGCTCGCCCTTTTTCAGGTCGGCCCCCGACCGCGCCTGGCAACCATAACCGCGCGCGGTGGCGGGCAGGATCTGCACCAAACCATACCATTTGCCACCGCCACCCACGGCGGTCTGGCGCCACGTGCTTTCGTAAAAGGACAAAGTGGACAGAAGGCCCGTCCAGAACGCATTTCGCCCCACCTTGTCCTGCGTCTTGTAGCCGGGGCACCAGGCGTCGATATCGTCGGGCACCGTCTCTGCCAGGATCGTCCCATGGGTTTCCAGCGCCTTCATCGTGGCATCTGTCCAGGCCGGGGCCTGCGGTTTTTCATCCCATTTCATCGTCAACATAGGCATGCGCACCCCACGCGTGCCGAAAATGTCGTTGGCCTGTGCGCTGGGGGCAAGCATCAACGCCGCCGCCAGGCCCAAAATCAGTCGTTTCATCGTCCCTCGCTCAGGTCCGGTTGCTGTCTTTCTTACGTCATCGCGGCGAAATAAGGGGCGCGGTTGCATTTAGCAACCTCACCAATGCGGCGGCGCAGCAATTGGCAGAGTCTTGCTGAAAATCATGTTTATAATGCCAATTTGTGCCCATGACGTTCTACCATTGCCAGAAAATCGCACAATTGCTGCGCCGCAGCGCAATCTGAGGGTGAGCAACGCGCGCCAGAACCCGTCGCGCGCCCCGAGCGGCCCGGTGCACCCTCGGCTGCCAGCACCTCTTGCCCCGCGCGCATGCCTGCCCTAGAAGGCCAGAAGATCACCAAACACGGGAACACACACATGCTGGATCATCTCGCCTATGAACCCCCTGCACCGAAAGTCATTGCGGGTGCCAAGGACGATTGGGAACTGGTCATCGGGATGGAGATCCACGCGCAGGTCAGCTCGAACGCCAAGCTGTTTTCCGGGGCGTCCACGAAATTCGGGGCGGAACCCAACGCGAACGTGTCCTTTGTCGACGCCGCGATGCCGGGCATGCTGCCGGTGATCAACGAATACTGCGTGGAACAGGCGGTGCGCACCGGGCTGGGCCTGAAGGCCGAGATCAACCTGTTTTCCGCATTCGACCGGAAGAACTATTTCTATCCGGACCTGCCGCAGGGCTATCAGATCAGCCAGCTCTATCACCCCATCGTGGGCGAAGGCGAAGTGATCGTGGACATGGCGCCGGGTGTGGCGCGCCGTGTGCGGATCGAACGCATTCACCTGGAGCAAGACGCGGGCAAATCGGTGCACGACATGGACCCGAATATGTCCTTTGTCGACCTGAACCGCACCGGTGTCGCGCTGATGGAGATCGTCAGCCGCCCCGACATTCGCGGCCCCGAAGAAGCCGCAGCCTATGTCACCAAGCTGCGCCAGATCCTGCGCTATCTGGGCACCTGCGACGGGAACATGCAAAACGGCAACCTGCGCGCGGATGTGAACGTGTCGGTCTGCCGTCCGGGCCAGTATGAGAAATACATGGAGACACAGGATTTCGGCCATCTGGGCACAAGGTGCGAAATCAAGAACATGAACTCGATGCGGTTCATTCAGGCGGCGATTGACTTTGAAGCCCGCCGCCAGATCGCCATTCTGGAGGACGGCGGAGAGATCACGCAGGAAACCCGGCTTTATGACCCCGACAAGAACGAAACGCGGTCGATGCGCTCGAAGGAAGAGGCGCATGATTACCGCTATTTCCCCTGCCCCGACCTGCTGCCGCTTGAGATTGAACAGGACTGGGTCGACGACATTGCGCGGTCGCTGCCCGAACTGCCGGACGAAAAGAAGGCGCGCTTCGTCAACGATTTCGGCTTGTCGGAATATGACGCGGGCGTGTTGACCGCCGGTGTGCGTAACGCCGCGTATTTTGAAGAGGTCGCCGACGGGCGTGATGGCAAGCTGGCCGCGAACTGGGTCATCAACGAGCTGTTCGGCCGTCTGAAAAAAGACGACAAGACCATTGCCGACAGCCCGGTCAGCCCCGCGCAACTGGGCGGCATCATCGAGCTGATCTCGAAGGGCGACATCTCTGGCAAGATCGCGAAGGATCTGTTTGAAATCGTCTATACCGAAGGCGGCGATCCAGCCAAGATCGTGGAAGATCGCGGCATGAAACAGGTCACTGACACCGGCGCCATCGAAGCTGCCGTGGACGAGGTCATTGCCGCCAACCCGGCCCAGGTCGAAAAAGCCAAAGAGAACCCGAAACTGGTCGGGTTCTTCGTGGGTCAGGTGATGAAAGCCACCGGCGGCAAGGCCAACCCGAAAGCTGTGAACGAGATCGTGACCGCGAAACTGGGGCTGTAGGCTCACCTTTCGGAGCTGACAAAAAGGGCGCCGCTCGGGCGCCCTTTCTTTTTACGACGTTGATCGTAGCGGCTCCGCGCTGGACCCGTTTTGAATCTCGTTTTTTACAGCCCCGGCAGCAGACGCGTCAGCCCACGTTCGCCGAAGGTGGCACCACGCTTGGCTCCGAAGGCGTATTCCACACCCAGCCCAAGATAGGTTGACGACAGGTTGGCGGTGACGCCGAACGCAGTGGCGCCAATCCCGGCGGATCCGACTTCACCATACAATGTCACGTTCTCAGCAGGCTCGTAATTCGCGCGGAATGCGGTGGAATAGATGTGAACATCGCCATCGAAGTCGACCCGATCATAGGCCGCGCCAACCGAGAAGTGGTCGTTCATCTGATAGGCGCCGGCAATCCCGAAGGCGGTGGCAGACACGCCACTTTCGTCGCCGAACCCGACATAGGCTTCAAGATCAAGCGCCCCGAAATCGCGGCCGACCTCGGCGCCATAGAAGTCGATCGAGGTGAGGCTGTTGCTTTCACGGCCATAGAACAGACCCGCCGAGGTCGTGTCATTGAAGTGATAGATCGCGTGAACAGCGCCCGAGGTCACGCCCTCGTTCACGAACCCGAATTCGTAATGCGAAAGGTCGAACTGCACGGAAAATGCGCGGTTGATACCAAGCTCCAACGAGCCTTCCACAGCCATGCGCGACAGGTCGCTGTCTTCGCTGAAGGCCGAATAACCAAGGGAAATGTCGCCACCGGTCAGTTCCATGGCGGCAGCCGGCATCGCACCCAGGGTGGCGGCGCAGACCGATGTGAAAAGGACCTTCTTTAGGTGTGTCATGCTCGTCTCATATCTCATATTCGTTGTCTCGCCCGGATCCCGTCACGCAGAAATCGGCGTGGCTGCGATCTGGTAACAGCCTGTTAACAAGTGTTAATCCCTTCTGACATGCCGATTTTCCATTTTGCGTGGAAATTATCCATTGGGATGGGTTTCGTGTTGTTTTTACAACGGCTTAATGTGGCTTCATGCGGCTTCGTGCAGGCTCATGTGGGTGGTGCCGTGATCGCGCGGACTGTGTCCGGTGTCAGGGCCATCCGGTCACAACCGCCGCTGCGCACAGAACCGCTTGGGCCGGGCGCGATGTCTGGTCATGCGCCACGCCACCTGTTAAGCGTCTGCACGACCACAATCCTGATCAGAGTATCCAGATGTTCGAATACGAAGCGATCCCCGCCCCGCGCAAGGGCAAAAAGGCCCGCGGGGTCAAGACCAGCGAAGACCGGTTCGCCCATGCGATGACCGAAGTGTTGAATGACATGGCCGCCGACGGGTGGGAATATCTGCGCGCCGACACGCTGCCTTGCGACGAGCGGTCGGGATTTACCGGACGCACCACGGTCTATCAGAACGTCCTGGTGTTCCGTCGCCCGCTGCTGACAGAAGCCGCCGTGGACACAGACACGGACGAGACAGAGGAAGCACCGGCTTACCGCGCACCCGCCGTCGCGGCGCCGGTGGATCCGGTCGACAGCCACGCGGCGCCGTCGCTGCCATCGGCGGACGCGGCCAATGCGGTAGGCGACCATGCCCCCGCTGTCACCCGTCAGGACAACTGAGCCGGGTCAGTCCGAGATATCCAGTGCCAGCGCGTGGATCTGCCCCACCAGCTCCGGCCCCAGCGCCGCGTGAACGGCCCGGTGGCGGGCCACGCGCGACATCTTGCCGAAAGCCGGCGCGCGGATCACCACGCGGAAATGACTTTGCCCACCTTCCTGATAACCCGCATGCCCCCGGTGCATTTCGCTTTCGTCAATAACTTCAAGATGTTGCGGCGCAAACGCGGTTTGCAACGCCTTGGTAATCTGATCGGCCCTGGTCATTTCCTGCCCTTTCCCTCTTCAATCGGCTCGAAAATGCAGTAAACTCTCGGGTCCGAGTCGAAAAGAGTATTCCCATGCCCAACAATGATCCATTTGGTTTTGACATCTCGGTCTCAGCGGCCAAGAAAAAGAACCCGCGCGGCAAGCGTGGGATGTCGGGGGCGTTCGAGACTTCGAAACGGGTATGCGAACATCCCGGCTGCGAAGAACAGGGGCAATATCGCGCGCCGCGGTCGCCGGATCATCTGGACGAGTTCAAGTGGTTCTGCAAAGACCATGTGCGGGAATACAACCTGAAATGGAACTTCTTTGAAGGCGCGCCCGAGGACGAGGTCCATGAGCAGTTCGAAAAGGATCGTGTGTGGGAGCGCGAGACAAAGCCTTTCGGATCAAAGGACGAACAACGGGCCTGGGCACGGCTGGGCGTGGATGACCCGCACCAGGTGCTGGGCGCCAACGCGACCCGCAACCCCGGCAAGTCGATCACCGGCACCCGCAAACTGCCGCCGACTGAACGGCGCGCGATCGAGATTCTGGACGCCAAGGATCACTGGACCAAGGCCGAGATCCGCAAGGCCTACAAGAAGCTGATCAAGGTCTTGCATCCGGACATGAATGGCGGCGACCGCAGCCAGGAAGAACAGTTGCAGGAGGTGGTCTGGGCCTGGGATCAGATCAAGGAAAGCCGCAGTTTCAAGTAAGCACCGCGGGACCGGGCTGCGGGGGAACAGGGGCCTTGCCCCTCTGCGCGTTGCGCATTCACCCCAGGATATTTTTGGCCAGAAGAAGCCGGCGGGAGGCTGTCGGACCAGTTCCGGATGTTTCTATGACCAGCCTGTCAATGCGTCATAAAACTCGCCCCCTTCCCCTTGAACCCGTCCCGTTGATCAGGCATCACACTCGGGTTGCGACGCGCGAGGCAGAAGGAACTACGCAGATGGCTGACGGCACACAGGATATGAATGCAAAACCCACCGAAGAAATCTCGGTCCGTGAGGTGTTCGGGATCGACAGCGACATGCATGTCAAGGCGTTTGCCGACCGCACCAGCCGCGTGCCGGAAATCGACACGACCTACAAGTTTGATCCCGACACGACGTTGGCGATCCTTGCAGGGTTTTCGCACAACCGTCGCGTGATGATCCAGGGCTATCACGGCACGGGGAAATCGACCCATATCGAACAGGTGGCCGCGCGTCTGAACTGGCCTGCGGTCCGGGTGAACCTTGACAGCCACATCAGCCGGATTGACCTGATCGGCAAGGATGCGATCAAGCTGAAAGACGGCAAGCAGGTGACCGAGTTTCAGGAAGGTATCCTGCCCTGGGCCTTGCGCAACCCGACCGCGATTGTGTTCGACGAATATGACGCGGGCCGCGCAGATGTGATGTTCGTCATCCAGCGCGTGCTGGAGCATGACGGCAAGCTGACCCTTCTGGATCAAAACGAGGTCATCACCCCCCACCCGTCTTTCCGCCTGTTTGCCACCGCGAACACCGTGGGTCTGGGCGACACGACCGGGCTGTATCACGGGGTGCAGCAGATCAACCAGGCGCAGATGGACCGCTGGTCGCTGGTCGCCACGTTGAACTATCTGTCGCATGATGCCGAGACCAACATCGTGCTGGCGAAGAACCCGTTCCTGAACACCGAGCATGGGCGCAAGACCGTCAGCCAGATGGTGACGGTGGCCGACCTGACCCGCACCGCGTTCATGAATGGCGATCTGTCCACGGTGATGAGCCCGCGCACGGTAATCAACTGGGCGCAGAACGCGCATATCTTCCGCTCGGTCGGGTATGCGTTCCGCCTGTCCTTCCTGAACAAATGTGACGAGCTGGAACGCCAGACCGTGGCCGAGTTCTATCAGCGTTGTTTTGACGAGGAATTGCCGGAGAGTGCTGTGAGCATGAGCCTTGGTTAAACTGGTTTGCGTAGCATTAGTTGTGGCTTTCGCCGCAGTTGGCTGCGAACCTGATCCCTATGCGGACGCAGCAAATAACAAGGAGTTTTTCCCAAAGGACGAAGGGGGAGATAAAACCGCAGCCATTCGATGTTCCCGCTTTTTCAAGATCTGGAGCGAATACGACAAGCAAGAACAAATTCCGCATGTGCAGGCATTAAAATACTCCAAGGCGTTTCAAGCTTTGTATATTAAAATGCGTCCTGAAGTTGCCGACATAGTGGAGGCGGAAATCTCAAGACCTGTACCTAGCGAGGTTATTGAAAGCTTCATATTAAATAAAACCTCCAGCTCTGTTCGATTTGAAGAATTTGTGGACGGATGCAAAAAATTAGCTGCGAGATACCCGTTGACACAGGATTTGGACTTTTGAAGTCATGAACAAACCATCCGACAACCCTGCTGATCCATTCAAGAAAGCGCTGGCTGAAGCGACGAAGACGCTTGCCGACGAGCCGGAGCTGTCGGTCAGCTTCACCGTGGACCCGTCTGGGGTGACGAAGGACGCGATGCGGCTGCCGCAGGTCACGCGGCGGATGACAAAGGACGAGGTGTTGCTGGCGCGGGGCACGGCGGATGCCTATGCGATGAAGCTGCGCTATCACAACGAAGCGACCCACGCGAAATATGCCCCTGCCAGCGGCATGGCGCGCGAGATTTACGAGGCGATGGAGACCGCCCGCTGCGAGGCGATGGGTGCACGCGACATGCCCGGCACGGCGGGCAATATCGACGCCAAAATCGAAAGCGACGCGATGCGGGCGGGTTTTGACCAACTCACCGCTGCTGCAGATGCTCCGCTTGCGACGGCGGCCGGATACCTCATGCGCCATTTGGCGACGGGGCGCGATATGCCCCCTGCTGCGGCCAATGTGATGAACCTGTGGCGCGACTTCATCGAAGGTCAGGCAGGCGATCATCTGGAT
Organism: Aliiroseovarius sp. S2029; assembly: GCF_023195575.1. NCBI lineage: Bacteria > Pseudomonadati > Pseudomonadota > Alphaproteobacteria > Rhodobacterales > Paracoccaceae > Aliiroseovarius > Aliiroseovarius sp. S2029. The sequence continues at coordinate 101,567 of NZ_JALPQE010000003.1, read as the reverse complement.
GATCTGGGCGAAAAACTGGGCGACCAGACGGCGTTTGCCCGCTTTGCCCGCCAGATCATCGAAGATCTGGGCTATGGTGATCAACTCGGTGACGACCCGGACAGTGAGGATGACCAGGCCGAGGATGACGCCGAGCCGGACGAGGATCAGACCGAGGACGATCAGCAAAACGAACAATCGCAGGACGATGAAGAGGCCGAGGCCGACCCCGAACGGTCGCAGGACGAGCAGATGGACCAGTCCGAAGCGCAGGTGACGCTGGACGACATGGCCGAGGACGAGATGAGCGACGAGGCGGAAATGCCCGAGGCCGATGCCCCGCTTGAACCGCCCGCCCCGCCGCCCGCGTCGGAAGCGGATCCGGATTATCTGGTTTACAGCAACGAACATGACGAAGAGATCATGGCCGAGGATCTGGCGGAACCGGCTGAGTTGGAACGCCTGCGCGCCTATCTGGATCAGCAGTTGGAGCCGTTGAAAGGCGCGGTCAGCCGTCTGGCGAACAAGTTGCAACGGCGGCTTCAGGCGCAGCAGAACCGCTCGTGGTTATTTGATCTGGAGGAGGGCATTCTGGATGCGGGCCGTCTGGCGCGCGTCGTCGCCAACCCCACGACCCCCTTGTCGTTCAAGATGGAAAAGGACACCGAGTTCCGCGACACGGTGGTGACACTGCTTCTGGACAATTCCGGGTCGATGCGGGGCCGTCCGATTTCCATTGCGGCGATCTGTGCCGATGTTCTGGCGCGGACGCTGGAACGTTGCCAGGTGAAGGTCGAGGTGTTGGGCTTCACGACCCGCGCCTGGAAAGGCGGGCTGGCGCGCGAGAAGTGGCTGGCCGATGGACGTCCGCAGCAACCCGGCCGTCTAAACGATCTGCGCCACATCATCTACAAGAAGGCCGACGCGCCGATGCGGCGGACGCGCGACAATCTGGGCCTGATGATGAAAGAGGGGCTTCTGAAGGAAAATATCGACGGCGAGGCGCTGGAATGGGCGCATCGGCGGATCGCGGCCCGACCCGAGCAGCGCAAGATCCTGATGGTGATTTCTGACGGGGCGCCGGTGGACGATTCAACTTTGTCGGTTAACCCCGCGAATTATCTGGAAAAACACCTGCGCGACGTGATCGCCATGGTCGAAAAACGCAAGCAGGTCGAGCTGTTGGCGATCGGCATCGGCCATGATGTGACACGCTATTACGACCGCGCTGTGACGATCACCGATGTCGAACAACTGGCCGGTGCGATGACAGAACAACTGGCGTCTCTGTTTGACAGTGATCCCCGTGCGCGGGCGCGTCTTCTGGGCATAAAGAAGGTCAGCTGACCCCCTTCCCTCGGCCCACGTTTCACGGCATGTTGCGCGCACCCTGCGCCTACTTGTGGCGCGCGGCTTTACCCGACACCTTTAGACACCGGAGAACACCATGTTCCAATCCTTCGACACGACCGCCGACCCCTCGCATGGCCCTGTCCGGCTGGCGCGGCTGCGCCGGGCGATGGCGATGAAAGGGCTGGACGGGTTCATCGTGCCGCGTGCGGATGCGCATCAAGGCGAATATGTCGCCCCCTGTGATGCGCGTCTGGCGTGGTTGACCGGGTTCACGGGCTCTGCCGGGTTCTGCATTGCGTTAAAGGACCACGCCGGGATTTTCGTGGATGGGCGGTATCGCACCCAGGTGCGTGCGCAGGCTGACATGGAGGCGTTTACACCGGTCCACTGGCCCGAAACCCTGCCCGGCCCGTGGTTGAAGGACACACTTGCGGGAAAGGCCGCCAAGATCGGCTTTGATCCGTGGCTGCACACGAAAGGCGAGATCGAGACCATCGAAAAGGCGCTGTCAGGCACCAAGGTCACGCTTGTGCCAACTGACAATCTGGTTGACCGGATATGGGAGGATCGTCCCCCTGCCCCCAATGGCAAGATCATCGAGCAACCTGTTGAGTTTGCGGGCATGTCGAGTGCGGCCAAACGCTCTGAACTGGCGGATATGCTGTTGTCGGCAGGGCAGAAATCCTGCGTGATGACCTTGTCCGACAGCATTGCATGGATGCTGAACATCCGCGGCGACGATCTGCCCCGCATTCCGGTCGTGCAGGGCTTTGCCGTTCTGGGCGACGATGCTGCGGTGGCGTTTTTCACCACCGAGGGGCGCCAGATCGAGGCTGCGTTGGACAAAGATGTCACGCTGCATCCGGTCAAGGATTTCGCCGATTATCTGAAAACACTTGATGGCCCGGTCCGGGTGGATAAAGCCACCGCTCCGCTGGCGGTATCGCAGCTGTTGGACAAGGCGGGCATTGCGGTGGATTGGGACAGCGATCCCGCCATTCTGCCCAAGGCACAAAAGAACCCGACCGAACTTCGGGGCGCGCGCACGGCGCATCTTCGCGATGCCGCCGCCGTGGTCGAGTTCTTGACCTGGTATGACGCCGCAGAGAAAACCACCCTGACCGAGATTGACCTGGTCACGACACTGGAAGACAAGCGCCGCGCATCAAATGCGCTGTTGGACATTTCGTTCGAGACCATCGCGGGCGCCGGACCGAACGGGGCGATCATGCACTATCGCGTGACGCATGACACGAACCGCACCCTTGCCCCCGGCGATCTGGTGGTTCTGGACAGCGGCGGGCAATATCGCGACGGCACCACGGACATCACCCGCACCTTGCGGGTCGGCCATGTCGGGGACGAGGAAAAACGCTGCTACACGCGTGTGTTGCAAGGCATGATTGCTTTGTCGCGTATCTATTTTCCCAAGGGGCGCACCGGTCGCGATCTGGACCCGATCGCGCGCTATCCCTTGTTTGCGGCCCATCAGGATTTCAACCACGGCACCGGGCATGGTGTCGGGGCATATCTGTCGGTGCACGAAGGGCCACAACGGTTCAACTCTATCTCGGATATCGAGTTGCTGCCCGGGATGATCTTGTCGAACGAACCGGGCTATTATCGCGAAGGCGCGTTTGGCATCCGTCTGGAAAACCTGATCGTCGTGCAAAAGGCCACCTGCCCCGATGGCGGCGATGCCGATCGCGACATGCTGTCCCTCGAGACTCTGACCTTTGTCCCCCTTGATCGTGACCTGATCCTTCCCGATATGTTGTCGGGCGAAGAACGGGCGTGGCTGAACGACTATCACGCCACCTGCGTTGAAAAACTGTCGCCGCTTCTGGGTGACGCTGCGTTGCGCTGGCTCAAAGCGGCCTGTGCGCCTATTTGACACGCGACCGTCACTTTTTTTCTGATATTGTTCCGCGCACGGAACCCGCAACACGAGGATGACCATGGCTGACCAAATCAAGATCCGCCCCGCCGAAGGGAAATGGACTGTTCGCGCCGGGGGCGCGGTGTTGGGGGAAAGCAAATCGGCGCTTGAGGTGGTCGAAGGCAACCGCGCGCCGGTGATCTATTTCCCGAAGGGCGACGTGGCGATGGCGTTTCTGGACAAAAGCGACACGATCACCACCTGCCCGTATCGTGGCGAGGCGCGGCATTTCTCGATCCAGACCAAATCGACCGTGATCGAGGATGCGGGTTACATGTATGACGCGCCGGTCGAAAAACTGGCCGCGTTGAAGGATCATCTGGCCTTCTATGCCGAAAAGGCGACCATCGCGCGCACCTGACGCTGCGGCGTCATGGCGCCTTTGGGGTCGAAACCTGCCCCCCACCCACCGGCGCGGCAACGCCTGTCGTACCGGGGGCCGAGGTTGTCATCCCCCGCGCGACGCGCACCGCAAGATAGGCAAATGCCTGCGCCTCCAGCATGTCGCCATTCAGTCCGGTGGCGTCGATGTCCCGGACCGGGACGGAAAGCCGCGCCCGAAGCTCACCCATCAGGGCTTGATTGTGGCGTCCGCCGCCCGTGACCAGCACCTGTGTGGGCGGTGACGGGCAATGCTCCAGACCGCGTGCAACAGCAGCCGCAGCACAGGCGGTCAGGCTGCGCAGGGCATCGGCATCGGACAGATCTGAAACCAATCCCGGAAGGTCAGGAAAATCGTCACGGTCGAGCGATTTGGGCGGTATACGATGGAAATAGGGATGGGTCAGGAACCTGTCGACCATCGCGTCATCTGCCACACCCGAGGCGGCCAGTTTCCCCCCCTCGTCCCGGGCAGCATCGCGCCGGGCTTGCATCAGGTCGTCCAGCGGCGCATTGGCCGGGCCGGTGTCGAAGGCCAGGCAGGCCCCGTCCGCATCCGGCCGCGCAACCCGTGGGTCGACCCATGTGACATTGCCAACGCCCCCCAAATTCAGAAAAACCAAGGGCGCGTCAGCCCCGATGAACCGCGCGCAGGCATGGTGAAAGAACGGTGCAAGTGGCGCACCTTCGCCCCCCAAACCCACATCCGCGCTGCGAAAATCCCAGACCACCGGCAGGTTCAGCGCCTGCGACAGCGCCTGTCCGTCGCCCGCCTGATGGGTGCCCCGCCCGCGCGGGTCATGGGCAAAGGTCTGGCCGTGAAAACCCAGAAGCTCCGGGGCCGGGTCGGTCTGCATCAGCTCGGCAATGGCCGCATGATGCACGGTTTCGACAATCTGCGCGGCGGCGGGGATTTCTGGTGCATCCTGCCATTTGCCCAAAGCACGCCGCAGGGTTTTGCGTTGCGCCGCGGAAAAGGGGCGAAATACGGTCGGACCGAACCCCACGATCACATCGCCATCGGTTTCGATCAGGGCGGCGTCCACCCCATCCAGTGATGTGCCTGACATGCACCCCAGGGCCCAGACCGGCCCTTGCTGCAAGCGGGCCCGCAATGCCCCGTCGGCCCTGGTCTTGTCGATGGCTTTCAACACGCTCTTTTCCTTTTCCCGCCCCGCGTCTATACGGAAGGTTCAAAGATCAGGATGGACCAAAAGAACATGACCTACCACCCGAAATCCGACTTCATGCGTGTGATGATCGAGCGCGGCTTTCTGGCCGATTGCACCGACTATCAGGCGCTGGACGATGCGCTGAACGCGGGGGTGGTGTCCGCCTATATCGGTTATGACGCGACGGCGCAGTCGCTGCATGTGGGGCATCTGATGAACATCATGGTGCTGAGGTGGTTGCAAAAATGCGGCCACAAGCCGATCACCCTGATGGGTGGCGGCACCACCAAGGTGGGCGATCCCTCGTTCCGGTCGGACGAGCGCCCGCTTTTGGGCCCTGAACAGATCGAGGCCAACATCGCGGGCATGCAGCAGGTGTTCGCCAGGTTCCTGCGCTATGGCGACGGGGCCAGCGATGCGATCATGCTGAACAACGCCCAGTGGCTCGACGGACTGAATTACCTCGATTTCCTGCGTGACATTGGGCGGCATTTCTCGGTCAACCGGATGTTGTCGTTCGAAAGCGTGAAGTCGCGGCTGGACCGCGAACAATCGCTGTCGTTCCTCGAATTCAACTACATGATCCTGCAAGCCTATGATTTTCTTGAGCTGAACCGCCGCTATGGCTGCCTGTTGCAGATGGGTGGATCGGACCAATGGGGCAATATCGTCAACGGTGTCGATCTGACGCGCCGAGTGGCCGAAACCGAGGTCTTCGGCCTGACGACTCCGCTTCTGACCACCTCGGACGGGCGCAAGATGGGCAAAAGCCAGGGCGGCGCGATCTGGCTGAATGGCGATATGCTCAGCCCGTACGAATTCTGGCAATTCTGGCGCAACACGACCGATGCCGATACCGGCAAGTTCCTGAAAATCTTTACCGAATTGCCGGTCGAGGAATGCGACCGTCTGGGCGCGCTGGAAGGGGCCGAGATCAACGAGGCCAAGATCATTCTGGCCAACGAGGTGACAACCCTTTTGCACGGTGCGGAGGCTGCCAAGGCTGCCGAAGCCACCGCGCGCGAAGTGTTCGAAAAAGGAGGTGCAGGCGACGACTTGCCAACCCTGACGCTGAGTGCCGGTGATCTGGGCGACGGGATGTCGATCGTGCAATTGTTCGTCAAATCCGGACTGGCCAAATCCGGCAAGGATGCGAAACGTCTGATCTCGGAAAACGGGGCAAAGGTGAACGACGAAGCCCTGACAGATCCCGGCCGGATGGTTGTTGCGAACGATCTGGATCAGCCGATGAAGCTCTCGGCAGGCAAGAAGCGCCACGCGCTGGTGGTGTTGGCGGGCTGACCCGGACGCCGTCGGCTCTGATACGGGTCGACCTGTCCCACGCATAAGCTCACGCGGCGCCCAAGAACACACCCATCAGGTTGCGGAGCGATTTTCTGATTTCGCGCAACTGTGATATTCTGCCCCCATTCAGTTCCGGGGGGAGCGAAATGTCGACGTTCGAAACGGTCACAGCCCGTTGGGCATGGGCAGTTGCGGTGGCGCTGGCGGCGTATGCCTTTGCCGGGATCGCCACCGCCCAGGACCGCACCAGCGAGCCGTTCTTGCGCACCTATGCCGCTGCGCGCGCTGCGCCCGCCTTCGCCGAGGAAGGCGGATGGCGCACGATCCGGGTGGAATACTGGAGCAAGGCGATCTTTTCTTTCACCTACAATGTCGACAAGGAGATCTGTCAGTTCCTGATCTGGCTGTCGGATGCCGAGGATGATTTTCCAAACAAGATCATTGACTTCGACTGTGATGGAACAGCCGACCGGATCAGGACCTTCGCGGATCGGGAGTTTCAGAACCGCCCCCTGACCGATTTCGAAACCCGCGTCTATGCCTATTTCCTGCCCCGTGCCGCGGCGAGTTTCGAGGCGGCAAGCCTGATCAAGTCCCACAATCCGGAACCGAAACTGGCGCTGGTGCCGGATGCAAAGATCATGCGCGAAAATCGGGAGCTGTTGCAGGAGATCGCCAATGCCGCCACGAGCAGTACCCTCATGGGCAATCCGGAGCAATCCGAGGCCCTGAAACAGAACCACCGCGTGTTCAAGATTTTCGTCAACAACGGCGCTAAAAAAGGGGGGGCAACACTTAGCTTCATTGCGGAAAAGGTATCTGGACGTTCGCTGCGATCCTGCTCGGTTAAATATGAAGATCCAACCAACGACCTAATTTTTCTGGACAGAGCCTGTGACAGCGTTTTCGAATATGCCTCCGAATACGGCAAGGGGCGGAAGCTGGCCGTTGCGGGGATGGAGGACGTGATCAAGGGCGTGTTGCTGGATGTCGCGCGGTTTGCACGGGTGGCAAACACCTATTTCAGCCTGAATTGACCTGAGCCCGACCTCTGCACGTGTCGGGGTTGACGGGAGGTGGCTCACGTTGTGAGCCTGAGGGGCGCTGCCCCTACGGTCCAAATCGTGGATTTGAACCTCCCCCGGGATATTTGAGGCCAGAAGAAGCACGCAAATCGTCAGGGGGTGGTCCTGGAGAATTGCCGTTCGTGAAGGGGGCCGTTAGGCTGGCGCAAAAAGACAGGATTGCTGTGCCATGACTTCGAACAACCCGCGTCTTGCCGCCACAATGGCCCCTCCGGTGATGGAGGCGCGTCGTTGGATCGCGGGCAAGGTGTTTGGTGCGGATCGACCGCTGATCAATGTGAGCCAGGCCGCGCCTGTTGATCCGCCGCCCGACCAGATGCGGCAGGCCATGGCCAAGGCGGTTTTGCAGCAGGATCTTGTGCATCTTTATGGCCCTGACCTGGGGTTGCCAGCGCTGAGGTCCGAATTGGCCGACAGCATCGCGCGCCATTATCAGGGCCATGTCAGCGCGAAAAACATCGCGATCACGTCAGGCTGCAATCAGGCGTTTTGCGCGGCGATCGCCACACTGGCCGGACCGGGGGACGAGGTCATTTTGCCGGTGCCCTGGTATTTCAATCACAAGATGTGGCTGGACATGAACGGGATTGCGACCGTTCCCTTGACCTGTGGGGATGATCTTGTGCCTGATGCCGGGGATGCCGCAGCCCTGATCACCGCGCGCACCCGTGCCATCGTTCTGGTCACGCCCAACAACCCGACCGGGGTCGAATATCCGCCCACGGTGATTGCGGCTTTTGGCGATCTGGCCCGCCGCCATGGGATCGCATTGATCATCGACGAGACCTATCGCGATTTCCATTCCCGCCCCGGCGCGCCGCATGACCTGTTTGGCGATCCGCAATGGGATGACACGGTCATTCATCTTTACAGTTTTTCGAAGTCGTTTCGTTTGACGGGACATCGGGTGGGTGCGATGGCAACATCGCCTGCTCGGCTGAGCGAGGTCGAGAAGTTCATCGACACGGTCACCATCTGCCCTGCTCAGCTGGGCCAGCACGCCGCGCTGTGGGGGTTGCGCAATCTGGGCGACTGGCTGGAGGGGGAGCGGCGGAAGATCCTGGCACGGGGCGACGCGATGCGTTCGGGATTTGCGCCCCTTGCCGAACGGGGGTGGCGGCTCAGGGGGTGTGGCGCTTATTTTGCCTATGTGCAGCATCCGTTTGATCTGCCCTCGGACGAACTGGCGCGGGCCTTGGTGGATCAGTGCGCCGTGCTTGCCCTGCCGGGCACCATGTTTACCCCGGAGGGCGACGCGGCGGGCGCATCGCACCTGCGCATTGCCTACGCCAATAGTGATGAAACGGGAATTGCCGAGGTGTTGAAACGGCTGGCGACAGTCCGTCCCTGATGGGGCTCGCCATCCGATGCATCAACAGATATTGGCATTCCCGGCTGGCTCACCTACAACCCTTGCAAACAGGTGGTAAAAGGAACACACGCATGGCAACCGGCAAAGCATCCCGCACGTTTGGCTGGATCCTGATGGGTCTGGTGATGGTGGGGCTCGTGGGGTTTGGCTCGACCAATTTTGGCGGCTCGGTTCGGTCGATTGCGACCGTGGGTGACACCGAGGTGGACGCCAACCGGTATCTGCGCGAGCTGCAATCCGAGATGAATGCATTTCAGGCGGAAACCGGGCAGCGCCTGACGATGGAGATGGCGAAGGGGTTCGGGCTGGATCAGCAGGTGCTGGCGCGCGTGATTGCCACTGCGGCGCTGGAAGATGAAACCGCGCGGATGGGCATTTCTGTGGGGGATGCGCAATTGCGCGACCGGATCGTCGACATTCCAGCCTTCAAGGGGGTTGATGGCAAGTTCGACCGCGAAGGCTATACCTTTGCGCTGGAGCAATCAGGCCTGACCGCGTCAGAGTTTGAGCAAAGTCTGCGCGATGAGGTCAGCCGCCAGATCTTGCAGGCCGCCGTGGTGAACGGGGTGGCGACGCAGCCTGTGTATGTCGACACACTCTATGCCTATGCCCGCGAGGCGCGGGATTTCACCTGGGCCGCGCTTCCGATGGACCAGTTGGAGACGGAGGTGCCGGCCCCGACCGATGACGAGTTGACCGCCTATTATGAAGCGCATCCGCAGGACTTCACCCTGCCGGAAACCAAGGTCATCACCTATGCGTGGATGAACCCGGAGGATGTCATTCCGACCATCGAGGTGGAAGAGGCGCAGATCCGCGCGCTCTATGACGAACGCGCTTCGGAGTACCTTGTCCCAGAACGCCGGATGGTCGAACGTCTGGTCTTCAACAGCAACGACGAGGCCGAGGCCGCGATGGACGCGCTTGCCACCGGCAATCAGACCTTCGAAGGTTTGGTGACCGGGCGCAACCTGCAGCTTTCAGACGTTGATCTGGGCGATGTGTCACAGGACGAGTTGGGGGCTGCGGGGGAAGCAGTGTTCGCGCTGACCGAACCCGGTGATGTGACCGGACCGCATGACAGCGATCTTGGCCCGGCGATCTATCGCATGAACGCCATCCTTGAGGCGCGCGAAACCAGTTTTGAAGAGGCGCGCGAAGAACTGCATGGCGAGTTGGCCGCCGATGCGGCGCGCCGCATGATCGGCGACATGGTGACCGAGCTTGATGACCAGATGGCCGGGGGGGCCACCATCGAAGAAATCGCAAAAAGTCACAACATGCGCCTTGATACGTTGCGCTGGACCGCTGGCAACAGCGACGGAATTGCCGCCTATGATGCGTTCCGCGAGGCCGCCCAGGCGGTCACCACCGATGATTTCCCCGAAATCACCCTGTTGGAAGATGGCGGTGTCTTTGCGATGCGGCTGGATGAGCTTCAGGCCCCGCGCCTGCAAGACCAGGCGGAAGTGGCCGACGCCGTGCGCGCGGGGTGGGAGGCTGAAAAGCGGCTGGAGCTGTTGGCCGAACAGGCGCGCGCGCTGATCCCTGAATTGGAAGGCGAGGCCACCCTGTCGTCGCTTGGGCTGACCGAAGTGGTCGAGGAAGGCCTGACGCGCGAAGCCTTTGTCGAAGGCACACCGCCGGGCTTCATGGCTGCCGTCTTTGACATGGCGCCGGGGGATTGGCAGGTGCTTGAGGCTGAGGACCGCGTGATACTGGTGCGGCTGGATGCCGTTCAGCCTGCCGATCAGGACAGTGACGAGGCGCGTGAATTGAAGGCCAGCTTTGCCGCCGGCACCGCGCAGGAAATCGCGCTGGACATCGAAAACGCCTTTGCCCGCGCCGTTCAGGCCCGCGCCGGGATCGAGCTAAACCGCGCGGTGATCAACGCCGTGAATGCGCAGTTTCAGTAACCCGACCCGCTGACAGGACCGGAAAGGACATGTGATGGCTCTGACCCCCTCGTTCGAGGATTTCGAAGCCGGTTGGGAAGCTGGGCGAAATCAGGTCGTGTACACGCGGCTTGCGGCCGATCTGGACACCCCGGTGAGCCTGATGCTGAAACTGACCGAGGCGCGGCGCGACAGTTTCATGCTGGAAAGTGTGACGGGTGGAGAGGTGCGCGGGCGCTATTCCATCGTGGGGATGAAACCCGATCTGATTTGGGAATGCCGGGGCGATCGGGCGCGGATCAACCGGCAGGCGCGGTTCGACGCCGAGGCGTTCGAGGATATGGCGGGCGACCCGCTGGACGCGCTCCGCAACGTGTTGGCGGAAAGCCGGATCGACCTGCCTGCCGACCTGCCGGCGGCATCGGCGGGTCTGTTCGGTTATCTGGGTTATGACATGATCCGTCTGGTCGAGCACTTGCCCGATGTGAACCCGGATCCGCTGGGGTTGCCGGACGCGATGATGATGCGGCCGTCGGTCGTGGCCGTGCTGGACGGGGTGAAGGGGGACGTGACTTTGGTGTCGCCAGCCTTTGTCGACAGTGGTCTGAGCGCCAAGGCGGCCTATGCGCAAGCGGCAGAACGGGTGATGGATGCGCTGCGCGATCTGGAGCGCGCTGCCCCGGCCGAAACGCGCAATCTGGGCGAGGCACGCGCATTGGGACCATTGGTGTCAAACTTTGCAAAGCCCGACTATCTGGCGGCGGTGGAAAAGGCGAAAGACTACATCCGCGCAGGTGATATTTTTCAGGTGGTGCCCAGCCAACGCTGGACCCAGAACTTCCCCCTGCCCCCCTTCGCGCTTTATCGCAGCCTGCGGCGCACCAACCCGTCGCCCTTCATGTTCTATTTCAACTTCGGCGGCTTCCAGGTGGTGGGCGCATCGCCTGAAATCCTTGTGCGCGTTTTTGACCGCGAGGTGACGATCCGCCCGATTGCTGGCACCCGTCCGCGCGGTGCCACGCCTGAGGAAGACAAGGCCTATGAGGCCGATCTGATGGCTGATCAGAAAGAGCTGGCCGAACATCTGATGCTGTTGGATCTGGGACGCAACGATGTGGGGCGCGTGGCCAAAATCGGCACGGTGCGCCCGACCGAGGAGTTCATCATCGAACGCTACAGCCACGTGATGCATATCGTGTCGAATGTGGTGGGCGAACTGCACGAGGATCAGGATGCGCTGTCGGCGTTTTTCGCCGGGATGCCTGCGGGCACTGTGTCGGGTGCGCCAAAGGTCCGCGCAATGGAGATCATCGACGAGTTGGAGCCCGAAAAACGCGGCGTTTATGGTGGTGGGGTTGGCTATTTCAGCGCAGGTGGCGACATGGATATGTGCATCGCCCTGCGCACCGCCGTGGTGAAGGACGAGACGCTCTATATTCAGGCCGGGGGGGGCGTCGTCTATGACAGCGACCCTGAGGCGGAATATGAAGAGACGGTGAACAAGTCCAAAGCAATCCGGCGGGCCGCGGAAGATGCCGCGATGTTCACGCGCGGCGGCAACGGGTAAAGGGGCGTTGCCCCTCGGCCATGCGGCCTCACCCCAGGATATTTCTGGCCAGAAGAAACTGCTGGATCAGTTGCCCATCATCCATTTTCCGTCCGGCCAGAAGGCGTGGAACGCAAAGGCGAAGAGCACATCATGGGGCACATCGCGCCCCTTTGCGTCCTTAACCCGGATCGTGCCCACGTCGCGCCCCTTGGCAATCTGCGCCGTGTCGAGCGCCGAAGCCTGACCCGCGGCCCAGCGGATGGTCAGCCCGGCCTCGCGGATCTCGCCCGCCTTGGCCAGACGTGACACCGGCCATGCGCGGTCCCCCACGCGCAGAACGCGGGCCAGGGCGGGCACTCCGTGAGGTGGGTTTTCGCCTGTGAAGAACGGATAGGGGCGGTTGCGGCTGTCATAGCCCGCGTAGGGGTTTTGCCCATAGGGGCGGCGCGCTTTGGGCTGGTTCATCACCAGGCCTTGCGGGTTGCGCGCGGCAAATTCGGCCCAGCTTTCCATCCAGGCGGGAAGCTGTTTCAACTGCACGCCCGTGTGCTGCCCGACGATCCCTTCGCCGATCGCCTGCTGCCACCAGCTTTCGGTCTGGTGGTCATACATCACCATGTCCGAGTTGCGAAGTTTGCCGGTCACGCCGAAGCTCAGGGTCTGCCCTGCCACGCGACGATCAAACACCATGCCCGAGTTGCACAAGGGGCAGAAGGTAACGGCAATCGGCACCCCGCCCACGCGGTCATTCACGATCTCGTGCCATGTCAGGTAGCGCAGGGGATAGGCGCGCGGTTTGGTTCCGGTCAGTTCAACCGTCAGCACGGGTTCGCGCGCGCCCAGGCGGGTTTCATCCGCAACCTTGATGAAGGTTGGATCGCTGAGCGCGGGGATGCCATCGCGCCCGGGACCGCCGGAGAGGATCTCGGACCAGTTTTGCACCGAGGTTTCGCCAAAATCCGTTTTGGGAAATTCAGACGCCCAGTCGGTGGGTTCGGCCCGCACCTCGTGCACCCACAGACCGAGCGTGATGGCGATCAATGTAAGGAGGATACGCATGGGGCCTCTCTTTCCTGGCTGTCCGATGTGATCGTGACAGAGAAAGACGAGGCCCCATAGCCCCCTTCACAGGGGTTTGAGCAAACGTGCGCGGCCTAGTCGGCCACGCGCGCTTCGGTGATCACGTCAGGCTGACTGGTGACGGCGCCATTGGGGCCGTCACCGCGCTTGATGGCGTGCACCACGTCCATCCCTTCGGTGACATGCCCGACGACCGTGTATTTGCCGTCCAGAAAGGGGCCGGGAGCGAACATGATGAAGAACTGGCTGTTCGCCGAATTCGGGTTCTGCGCGCGGGCCATGCCCACGACCCCTTCGACGAAGGGTTCGTCCGAGAACTCGGCGGGCAGGTCGGGATAGCTGGAGCCGCCCATCCCGGCGCGTCCGCCATTGCCATCGGCCTTGCCGAACTCAACATCGCCCGTTTGCGCCATGAACCCGTCGATCACCCTGTGAAACACCACGTCATCATAGGCACCTTCGCGCGCCAGGGTGACAATCCGTTCCACATGTTGCGGGGCCAGATCCGGGCGCAGGGTGATCACCACCTTGCCCTGTCCCTGCCCGGCGATGGACAGCTCCAGTTTCGGTGCATCGCCAAGCGCGGACAGGTCGGCAGGCGCCGGTTCGCGCGGCCAGAGCGTGTAGATTGCATAGCCCACGACAATGGCGACCCCGGCCAGAAACGCGATCCAGAAGGTCATCTTGTCACGTGTCGGGTGCGTCTCAGACATCTGCCGCCACCTTGACCGAGATCATCACATCGGGATTTGCCGGCGGCTCGCCACGCGTGATGGCATCCACATGCTCCATCCCCGAGGTGACGCGGCCATAGACCGTATATTGCCCGTTCAGGAAGTGGTTATCCTTGAAATTGATGAAGAACTGGCTGTTGGCCGAGTTGGGGTTTTGCGAGCGTGCCGCGCCCAGCGTGCCACGGTCATGGGGCAGTTTCGAAAACTCGGCCGGCAAATCCGGCAGCGACGAACCGCCCGTGCCCGCGCGACGCAGCGACATCGGGTCTTTGCCATTGGCCACATCGCCAGTCTGGGCCATGAAGCCGTCGATCACGCGGTGAAAGACCACGCCGTCATATTCACCGGCGCGCGCCAGTTCCTTCATCCGTTCGCTGTGTTTGGGGGCCACATCGGGCAGAAGCTCGATCACCACGGTGCCGCCTTTCAGCTCCATCAGGATGGTGTTTTCGGGGTCTTTGTATTCGGCCATCTTGGCCTCCTTCCGGTTCGTCTGTTGGGTCTTTCTTCGCGGGCCAACCTATGCGTCTGCGGGGCAAGATGAAAGAGGCGACGGGTGCATTTTCCTCACCAACCCCGTTGACCCCGACCCGCTTTTGATGTGCAACTTGCCACAAGCTGATGGAGGGACGGATGGCCTGGAAAACACTCGACGATATGGATCTGAACGGCAAGGTTGTGCTGACGCGCGTGGATATCAACGTGCCGGTCGAGGATGGAAAAGTCACCGACGACACCCGCATCCAGCGTATCCTGCCCACATTGCGCGATATTCTGGCGGCAGGTGGCAAACCGGTTCTGCTGGCCCATTTCGGGCGGCCCAAGGGGCAGCGCGTGCCGGAGATGTCACTGTCGGTGGTGCAACCGGCGTTGGAAGCTGCGTTGGGACACCCGGTAAAATTCGCCGAGGACTGCATTGGTGGTCCTGCCAAAAAAGCGGTTGCGGCGTTGCAGAGCGGAGAAGTTCTGCTGTTGGAGAACACGCGATTTCATGAGGGCGAGACCAGGAATGACGGGTTGTTCGCGGCCTCGCTGGCGGCCCTTGGCAACATCTATTGCAACGATGCGTTTTCAGCAGCGCATCGGGCGCATGCCTCGACCGAAGCCCTGGCGCATCTGTTGCCATCCTGTGCCGGGCGACTGATGCAGGCAGAACTCTCTGCCCTTGAGGCGGCATTGGGCGATCCCGAACGCCCGCTGGTGGCGGTCGTGGGCGGGGCCAAGGTGTCGACCAAGCTGGATCTGCTGGGCAATCTGGTGGACCGCGTGAACCAGTTGATCATTGGCGGCGGCATGGCAAACACCTTCCTGGCCGCACAGGGGATTGATGTGGGCAAATCACTGGCCGAACATGACATGGCCGACACCGCGCGCGAGATTCTGGCCAAGGCCGACGACGAAGGATGCGAGATCGTCCTGCCTTCGGATGTGGTTGTGGCGCGCGAGTTTGCGGCGGGTGCAGCGCACGAAACGGTTGCCGCCGATGCCTGCCCTGCAGATGCGATGATTCTGGATGCCGGACCGGACACGGTGGCCCGCATCTGTGAGATATTCGAAGCAGCCAAGACCCTGATCTGGAACGGCCCGCTGGGTGCGTTCGAAATCGAGCCGTTTGACGCGGCCACCAATGCCGCTGCAAAGAAAGCCGCCGAACTGTCAGCGGCGGGAAAGCTCGTGTCGGTTGCCGGTGGCGGCGACACGGTGGCGGCGTTGAACAAGGCGGATGCGGCCGAGGATTTCACCTATATCTCGACCGCAGGTGGTGCATTTCTGGAATGGATGGAGGGCAAGACGCTGCCCGGTGTGGCGGCGCTTTCTGACTAACCCATTCATTTTCCGCAATAAAAATCCCCGCACCGGTGACGGTAGCGGGGTTTTCTTTTATCTGATTTCGCTACTTGACGAGTTCCTGAGTGTTTTAGTAGGTTATGAGCATCAGCCAGTTGCCCAAGCGACCAGCCGGAGAAACAGGGGCAAATTTTGCCCCCCGACAGGAGCGCGACAATGACAATTCCCTGCGAAGGCCCACAACTGGCCAGAACCGATATCCCACACCCGCTGTCCATCCTGACCGGCCTGACATCGTTGGCCACCTGGATCGTGACCTGCTTTGAAGGAGACAGACCATGACCGCCCCCCTGCCCGCCTCGGTGTTTGACACGGCCCGCCAGACGCCTCCGCCCAAACATGATGCGCTGGACCTGACCGGATATGGAAAGAAGGCGCAGATCGTGCTGAACGACATGGTCTATACGCTGACGATCACACGGGCGGGCAAACTGATCCTGACCAAGTGACCCATGCTGTGGCGCGTGTCTGGCTGCGTTCCCGCCCGACGGATTTCCCCCGCGCCCGGACAGGGGGCAAGACCCACGACCGTTTCATCCGTCTTGCCCCCACTGTTCCTTCCACCCCTTGCGCAGGGTCTTCTTGCCGTCGTTAGCGCCAGCACAATTGCAAGGGCCGGGCCTGTCGCCTAGAACAAGGGAAACTCACCAGTTCCAGACAGGACCGACATGCCAAACCAAGCACAAATGGATAAGATCAAAGCCAAACAGGGCTTCATCGCCGCACTTGACCAGTCGGGCGGCTCGACCCCGAAGGCGCTGCGCCTTTATGGGATCGAGGAAGACGCCTATTCGAGCGAGGCCGAGATGTTCGACCTGATCCACGCCATGCGCGCACGGATCGCACAGGCGCCGGCCTTCAATGGTGACAAGGTGATTGGCGCGATCCTGTTCGAAATGACCATGGATCGCGAGATCGCCGGGAAACCCACCGCGACCTATATGTGGGAAGACCGCGGTGTCGTGCCGTTTCTGAAGGTCGACAAGGGGCTGGCGGATGAAGAGAACGGCGTGCAACTGATGAAACCGATGCCCGATCTCGATGCGCTGTGCGACCGCGCCGTGAAAGCAGGCGTGTTCGGCACCAAGATGCGCTCGGTCATCAACGCGGCGAATGCAGACGGCATCAACGCCAATGTGGCGCAGCAGTTTGAGGTTGCGAGACAGATCATGGCGCACGGGCTGGTGCCGATCATCGAGCCCGAGATCAACATCTCGATCCCAGACAAGGCGGCAGCGGAAGACCTGTTGCTGGTCGCGCTGCAATCGCAACTGGATGCCCTGTCGGACGATCAGACCGTGATGCTGAAACTGACCCTGCCCGAGACGCCGAACCATTACAAGGCGCTGGTGGATCATCCACGCGTGGCCGCCGTGGTGGCGCTGTCGGGTGGTTACAGCCGGGCCGAAGCCAACGCCCGTCTCAGCCAGAACACCGGTATGATCGCCAGCTTCTCGCGCGCGCTGACCGAAGGGCTGTCCGCGCAGCAATCGGACGAAGAGTTCAACGCCACCATCGCGGATACGATCGACAGCATCTATCAGGCGTCGATCGCGGGCTGATCCCGGTCTTGCACGAACCTGACGCCCGTAGCGCACGCTGCGGGCGTTTTGTGTCGGGTTGGCTATGACAAGCGCCGCACCCCGGGATTTTGCCTTTTGCTTGAAATCCTGCATACTGAATACAGATCAGTTTACATAAGTTAACAAGTTGAAAGGCGCGCCTCATGGCCAGCACCCTTCTTGGCGGCATCGCGATCAACGAAGTTCTGGTTGACCCCAATGGCGCGAATGATTTTGACACAGACGGCAATGGCGTTGCGCGCGGTGCAGATGAGTTCATTGAGCTGATCAACACCTCTGACGTCGCGATCGACATATCCGGACTTGAGCTCTGGGACCGTGTACGCGACAATTGGTTCACGTTTCCACCCGGCACCATCCTGGAGCCCGGCGCAGTCGCAGTGGTGGTGCGCAATGTCCAAAGCGGCGGCAGCTTGCCTGCTGTGACCGGTGACAATCTGGCTTTCGACGCGAATTACGGCAGCGGTGTGTTCAGCAACAACGGCGACAATATTGTCGTCTATGACCCCAACAATGACGAATATATTCAGGCGATCTACAACGGCGACTCGGTCGACGACCCTGTTAACGGCTCGGGATATTCCGGGTTTTCCAGCACCGCCACGCAATCCGGGACAACCGAGGATTGGGGAAACGATCAGGACGGGTTTTCGATCCAGCGGACCTCGGCGGGATTTAACAACTCTTTGACCCCAACACCCGGAACGGACATCGTCTGTTTTGCCTCCGGCACCCTGCTTGAGACCCCGCAAGGCTTCACCCCGATCGCGGCATTGCGCGCGGGCGACCTTGTCAACACGATGGATGATGGCTGGCAGCCCATTCGCTGGATTTTCGCCCGGCGCGTCACGCTAGCCGATCTGCACGCTGACCCGCATCTGTTGCCAATTGCGATAAGCGCCAATGGTTTGGGTGAAAACCAACCCTCCACGCCGCTATTGATCTCGCGTCAGCATCGCATTCTGATTGAAGGGAAAATCGCCCGACGCATGTTCGGCGCAGAACAGATATTGGCCGCTGCAAAGGATTTGACGGGGTGCGAGGGCATCCGGGTGCACCATCCGGACACAGGCTTTTTCTATTATCACGTCCTGTTGGACAAACACCAAATTCTGAACGCAAACGGGATTGCGGCAGAAAGTCTTTATTTGGGACCCGGCGCCATGACCGCCCTGTCAGATGATGCGCAAGAGGAGTTGCGGCTTTTGTGCCCACAAGGCGGTCTTGGGATGCCCGCGCTGTCGCAAACACCATCGCGGCCATTGACCCGTGGCGCGCGCGTCAGAACACTGGTGAAACGGCATGTCAGGAACAATCGGGCGCTGCTGGCTGCATTCCAACGGACGCTGACACACGATCGCCATCCGGAAGGTTGATCCAAACGGCCGGTCCCTGTGCCGGTAGTCGGCTTCCCTGCCCGTCCACAAAAAAAGCATCTGGTGATTCGATTTGGGATTCACAAGGCGAATCGCCTGTGCCATAGTGCCGGTGCACCATCCGAAAAGAGATGGGCAAGAGGCAGTACATACAGACGGGACACCTATGGGCGCACCTCGTGCACAAGCTGGTTTTGGTGGGGCGATCTACTTCGTGGTGATCGTGGGGCTTGGCCTGTATTTCACCTTTGCCAGTGTGCAGGGCGACTTTGGCCTTTTTCGTCGCGTGCAGATCGAGGCTGAGACGCAATCGCTTTTGAAAGAGCGGGATGCGCTCTCGGCCGAGATTGCCGCGTTGTCCAACAAGACCCGCCGCCTGTCGGACGATTATCTGGACCTCGACCTGCTGGACGAACAGGCCCGGTCCGTGCTGGGCATGGTGCGCGCGGACGAGGTTGTCCTGCGCTGACGGCGCGCGAGTACGCTGCCCCTTCTCTCTGCCAACATCACACATTGACCTTTTGCAGATGTGCATACCTGTCCATGCGCATGACGCAATCCTGTCAACCTGTCGTGGCGTCAAGTTTTTATCGACCTGAAAGCGTATTTTCTGTATAAGATAGTTTAATACTAAACTACCGCTTCGCATCAGCCGACGCCAGGAGGAGGACGCCATATGGCCGCCCGGAAAAGCGCCCCGAAAAAATCCGCAAAATCAAACACATCGAAGGAAGAGCTGCTTGGCTTCTATCGCGAGATGCTGCTGATCCGTCGATTCGAGGAGAAGGCCGGCCAGCTTTATGGCATGGGTCTGATCGGCGGGTTCTGTCACCTCTATATCGGTCAGGAAGCCGTGGTAGTTGGGCTTGAGGCCGCTGCGAAAGACGGCGACAAGCGTCTGACCTCGTATCGCGACCACGGTCACATGCTGGCCTGCGGGATGGACCCCAAAGGTGTGATGGCCGAGTTGACGGGCCGCGAAGGGGGGTATTCCAAGGGTAAGGGCGGGTCGATGCATATGTTTTCGACCGAAAAGCACTTCTATGGCGGCCACGGCATCGTGGGCGCGCAGGTGCCGATTGGCACCGGGTTGGCGTTTGCCGACAAATACCTTGAAAACGGCGGCGTGACTTTTACCTATTTCGGGGATGGCGCGGCCAACCAAGGTCAGGTCTATGAAAGTTTCAACATGGCATCGCTCTGGCAGCTGCCGGTGATCTATGTGGTTGAAAACAACCAGTATGCCATGGGCACATCCTTGCAGCGGTCCAGTTCGACCCCCGACATCTATACGCGTGGCGAAGCCTTCGGCATTCCCGGCGAGGCGGTCGACGGGATGGACGTATTGGCAGTCAAAGAAGCCGGTCTGCGTGCGACCGAACACTGCCGGTCAGGCAACGGGCCATATATTCTTGAGATGAAAACCTACCGCTACCGTGGCCATTCGATGTCCGATCCGGCGAAGTACCGCACCCGCGAAGAGGTTCAGAAGGTCCGCGAAGAACGCGACGCAATCGAACATGTGCGCGAGTTGCTGTTGCAGGGCAAACACGCGTCCGAGGACGAGTTGAAATCCATCGACAAAGAGATCAAGGGCATCGTGAACGACGCCGCCGAGTTCTCGAAAAACAGCCCGGAGCCCGCGCTGGAAGAGCTGTGGACCGACATCTATGCCGAGGATGCACAATCGGGGGTCCATGCCTGATGCCACATATCGAGATCCACGCACATGATATTGCTGCCGCCAAGGCGTTCTATGCCGGATTGTTCGGCTGGACGTTCCACCCGATGGAGGGCGGCGAAGAGATCGCTTATCACCTGATCGAAGGGCACGATATCGGCATGGGAAAAGCCGTGACCGGCGGGTTGATGCGCCGAATGGGCGACAGCCCCGAGAAGGGCGCACCGATCCGGGGCTGCACAGTGACCTTCGACGTCGACGATTGTGACGACCGCTATGCCTGGGCGCTTGCGCATGGCGGTGCCGAGGCGCTGCCGCCGCAGGATTATCCCGGCGTCGGACGCTGTGCCTATGTCGAGGACGGACAGGGAAATGTCGTCGGCCTTATCAAATCCTTGAATACGGAGCATTAATCCATGGCAACCGAAGTACTGATGCCCGCCCTGTCCCCCACGATGGAAGAGGGAACGCTGGCGAAATGGCTTGTGAAAGAGGGCGATGAGGTTGCCTCGGGCGACATCATCGCCGAGATCGAAACCGACAAGGCAACGATGGAATTCGAAGCCGTTGATGAGGGGATCATCGGCAAGATCCTGGTCGAGGAAGGCACTGAGGGCGTGAAGGTGAACACGCCGATTGCGGTTCTGATCGAGGAAGGCGAAAGCGCCGATGACATTGCGTCCCCGGCCGCCTCGCAACCGGACACCGATGCGCCCGATACCGCCGACGCGCCGGACGAGGCCAAAGCCGCCGCCCAGCCGATCACCCCGGTCGTGCCTCCCGAAACGGACATTCCCGAGGGCACCGAGATGCGCGCGACCACGGTGCGCGAGGCGTTGCGCGACGCGATGGCCGAGGAAATGCGTGCCGATGACACCGTGTTCCTGATGGGCGAGGAAGTTGCCGAGTATCAGGGCGCCTACAAGATCAGCCAAGGCCTGCTGGACGAGTTCGGCGCCAAGCGCGTGATCGACACGCCGATCACCGAACACGGCTTTACCGGGCTGGCAACCGGTGCGGCGATGGGCGGTCTGAAACCGATTGTCGAATTCATGACTTTCAACTTCGCCATGCAGGCGATTGACCACATCATCAACACCGCGGCGAAGACTCGGTATATGTCCGGCGGCCAGATGTCCTGCCCCATCGTGTTCCGTGGTGCCAACGGCGCCGCGGCCCGTGTGGCTGCCCAGCACAGCCAGGATTACGCTGCATGGTATGCGCAAATCCCCGGTCTGCATGTGGCGATGCCCTATTCGGCGGCGGATGCCAAAGGTCTGCTGAAAACCGCGATCCGCGATGAAAACCCGGTCGTATTTCTGGAGAACGAGCTGCTCTATGGGCAGAGCTTCGATGTGCCGGTGATGGACGATTACACCGTGCCCTTCGGCAAGGCGCGTATCTGGCGTGAAGGCAATGACCTTACCATTGTCAGCTTCGGCATCGGCATGAAATACGCGTTGGAGGCTGCCGACGCGCTGGCCGAAGACGGCATTTCCGCCGAGGTGATCGACCTGCGCACCCTGCGTCCGTTGGACTATGACACGGTGCTGAACTCGGTCATGAAAACCAACCGCTGCATCACGGTGGAAGAAGGCTGGCCGGTTTGTTCGATCGGCAACCACATCTCGGCGACCATCATGGAACGCGCCTTCGATTATCTGGACGCCCCGGTGATCAACCTGACCGGCAAGGACGTGCCCATGCCCTATGCCGCCAACCTTGAAAAGCTCGCGCTTGTGACGACGAAAGAAGTGATCGACGCCGCGCGCGCTGTGACCTACCGTTAAGGAGACACTGACATGGCAACTGAAATTCTGATGCCCGCCCTGTCCCCCACGATGGAGGAAGGCACGCTGGCCAAATGGCTGGTCAAGGAAGGTGACGAGGTGGCTTCGGGCGACCTGTTGGCCGAGATTGAAACCGACAAGGCAACGATGGAGTTCGAAGCCGTTGACGAAGGCATCATCGGCAAAATTCTTATCGAAGAGGGCACCGAGGGCGTGAAGGTGAACACCGCCATCGCGATCCTTGTTGAAGAAGGCGAAGAGGTCGGAGAGGTGGCTGAAAGCGCCCCCGCAACGCCTGCCGCCGCCGAGGCTGAAGCTGCGCCGGAAGCCAAGGAGGCATCAGCCCCCGCCGCCGCTAAACCTGCCGCCCCTGCCCCGCAAGCCGCTGATGGGACACGCATTTTTGCCTCGCCTCTGGCGCGGCGCATTGCGGCGGACAAAGGGTTGGACCTGGCCCAGATCAAGGGCTCCGGTCCCAAGGGACGGATCATCAAAGCAGATGTTGAGGGCGCGACCGCAACCGCGCCCAAGTCCGCCCCAGAGGCCGCAAGCGCACCTGCTGCAGCCGCGCCTGCGCCGTCCGTATCAGCTGATGCCGTGGCCGCGATGTATGAAGGTCGCGACTTTGAAGAGATCAAACTGGACGGAATGCGCAAGACCATTGCCGCCCGTCTGTCGGAAGCCAAGCAGACCATCCCGCATTTCTATCTGCGGCGTGACATCAAGCTGGATGCGCTTCTGGCCTTCCGCAGCCAGTTGAACAAGCAACTGGAAAGCCGTGGCGTGAAGCTGTCGGTCAATGACTTCATCATCAAGGCGGTCGCGATCGCCCTGCAACAGGTGCCCGAGGCCAACGCGGTCTGGGCCGGGGATCGCGTGTTGCAAATGAAGGCATCCGACGTGGCGGTTGCCGTGGCCATCGAAGGCGGTCTGTTCACGCCAGTCTTGCAGGACGCGGATCAGAAATCCCTGTCCAGCCTGTCGAAACAGATGAAAGATCTGGCCGCGCGGGCACGCGACCGTAAGCTCGCCCCGCATGAATATCAGGGCGGCAGCTTTGCAATCTCGAACCTTGGTATGTTCGGCATCGACAATTTCGACGCCATCGTGAACCCGCCCCATGCGGGTATTCTGGCCGTGGGCACGGGGGTCAAGAAACCTGTCGTCGGCGACAATGGCGAATTGACCACAGCCACCGTGATGAGCGTCACGATGTCGGTCGATCACCGGGTCATTGACGGCGCTGTCGGGGCGAACCTGCTGAAAGCGATTGTCGAGAACCTTGAAAACCCGATGACGATGTTGGCGTAACGTCGCATTCAAAACTTGCAATCTATTGACATGGCTCAAGGCGAACCCGGACGCCTTGGGCCATGTGCTTTTCCAACATGCTGAAAATACAGGAGAAGCAGATGGATTTCATAACCCTACTTGATGATACCTCGGCCAATACAGAGCGGTTTCGTTCCGCGCATCCTGAGGCTGCGAAAGGGTTCACCGGAATGCACCGCGCCGCGATGGCGAACGGGGCGCTGACCACCAAGGACAAGGAACTGCAATGCATTGCCATCGGCATCGCCAAGCAGTGCAACGATTGCATCGGCTTTCACGTGCGCGCCGCCCTGAAGGCTGGCGCCACCCGCGACGAAGTGGCCGAAACCGTGTCCGTGGCCATCATGATGGGGGGTGGTCCGGCTTACATGTACGGCGCGCGCGCCTTGCGCGCCTTTGATCAATTGTCGCAATAACCGTCAAAGCAAATCGCGATCTGAAATACAAAAGGGCGGCGCAAACGCGTCGCCCTTGGTCATTTCGGCTGGGGGTATCCCCGTTCTGGCGGGCTGGTTAACCAGCGACAGCGACAAGGAAAAGGGTCGAAAAACCCACCACCGTCGCAAACCAAATCTGTTTCATCTCGGAACTCCGATCATTGTTCACCGCTTCGTATAGATGAAGTCGGAACATCAAAACATTGATTTATCTCAAGTTTGCGGATTTCCGCCGATGGTTACTGGATCAGGCGCTGATCCATGTTGATCGAGGGGCAATCGCACCCTGCCTCGCCCACGATCCGCGCCGGAACACCTGCAACGGTCTTGTTGCTTGGCACGTCTTCCAACACGACCGAGCCTGCTGCAATCCGTGAACAGGTGCCGACCTTGATGTTGCCAAGAACCTTGGCGCCGGCGCCGATCAGTACGCCGTCGGCGATCTTCGGGTGACGATCTTCGTCTTCCTTGCCCGTACCGCCCAGCGTCACCGAATGCAGCATCGACACATTGTCACCCACCACAGCAGTTTCCCCGATCACGATGGAATGGGCGTGGTCGATCATGATCCCGCGCCCGATGCGCGCACCGGGATGGATGTCGATGCCATAGACCTCGGAACAACGCATCTGGATGAAATACGACAGTTCCTTGCGCCCCTGCTTCCAGAGGTGATGCCCAAGGCGATAGGCCTGCATCGCCTGAAACCCTTTGAAATACAGCACCGGCTGCAACATGCGGTGGCAGGCAGGATCGCGGTCCAGAACGGCCGCAATGTCGGCGCGGGCGGCTTCGGCCAGTGCCGGGTTGTCGGCATAGGCTTCGTCTGCAATCTCCCGCAGCAACACCATGCTCATTTCGTTCGAGCTGAGCTTGGCGGCGAAGCGATAGGACAGCGCCTTTTCCAGCGTACGGTGGTGCAGAACGCAGGCGTGGATCAAGCCCCCCATCAAGGGTTCATCCGCGACCGCCTGCCGTGCTTCACGGGTAATACGATCCCAAACGGGTTCGATTTCGGTAACGAGCGCGCGCTTCTCGGCCATGGTCAATCCTCGTGTTGAAGCCCCTCCCTACAACAGATAGGGTCGGAGTTCAAAATGCAAACCCGTGGTAGCACGGATCACCGACATGAATGAATCCCGGATCGCAACATATCGCGCACAATTGATCGACGCACTGGCCGCGCTGGATCGCAGCGATGCGCGCGGGGCATCCGGGCAAAAGACGGTCGAGCTGGACCAGCAGGCCGTGGGGCGGCTCAGCCGGATGGATGCATTGCAGAATCAGGCAATGGCGAAAGCAACCGGTGCGCGCCGCGCGGCCCAGCGCACACGCATCCTTGCCGCCCTGGCACGGATCGACGAAGACGAGTTCGGCTTTTGCGAGGATTGCGGCGAAGATATCCCGACAGGTCGGCTTGATCTGGATCCCTGTGTCACCAAATGCGTCAGCTGCGCAAGCGGATAAGGCGCCCGCGCCGGTCATTTCTTGCCTTCAGCGCTGCAAACACGGTCAACATGCAATCGACATAATCAGGGTCGTTCAGGAACGGCTCGGCCACTCGTGGCAGGGACATGGCAACCGATCCAAGGCTGCCATTGCCCCAATCCGGATGTGCTTGGCCCAGCGCGCGTCGGTATCTGTCCGCCGCTTCGGCACGGTGCAGCATTTCCAGCATGGCGCCGGGACGCTTTTTGGCCGGAAGCGCCAAAAGAGCGCATCCGGCAGCCGCGACATCTCCGGGCAGAACAGGACGCATGGTTACAGCGCCACATCCAGCCGCGCGTACGGTCCGGGGCCAAACCGGTCTGACACCTGCGCCACTTCGACCGTGTAAGCTCCGCTGACAAGGTCGGCTGTGCGCATCATAGCGTCATAGGTCCAGACAGGTGCTGCAACCTCGACCTCGCGCTTGACCGACCCACCGTCGATGACACGCAGGCGATAGCGTTCAAAGGCTTCCCCCAACGGGACATCGGTGGCATCCCACGCATCCGCATCCACACGACTGCGCCGGACCCAGCGGATCAGGTGGTCCGCACCAGACAACTCACTGCCCAGATGCACCGGCGCATAGGGGCGCAGACCTATCCCCTTGAACGCATGGACTTCATGCAGGAAGGACGGGTCTGACAGCTTTTTGCGGGCCGGTCCGATCCGATAATGCCGGCTCAACCCCCGCGCCGATGACGCCAGCCGGACCTGCGCTTGGTGTGCGCCCAGCAAAACCACATAACTGCCCACCGGCCAGGACTGGGGCGCTGTGGCATCGGTGCCCGCCTGCCCGCGCAAACGCAAGGTCAGGTCATATGTCCGCTCGCCCACCAGTTCGGCCCCGGCAAACTGGAAAACCTCCCACGTATCCGGGCTGCCATCTCCTATGACCGCCACATTGGCGCCATTCAGCATGTCGTCGATGGAGCAGGCCGACAGAGCCCCGTCAGTCAACGCAACCCGCAAGGCTGGACCCCGGTCGATCATGCCCGAGGGTGCATGGTCCAGCACCGATTGCGTCACGCCAATGATCGACGGATCCGTGATCATGCGATTGACCGCGTAGCCATTGTCCGTGACCGAGCTGTAAAGCGCCACGCGCCCCGGCCACGGTCTGGCCGCAACAGCGATACGGGGCTGGTGCGGCACCTCATCCCCGGTCAGAAGCGGCAAATCCATGAACAAGGGAAACACGGGTGCGGGGGGAATATAGGGTTTGACCGCAGGCGCAGGCTCGACGCTGTCTGATGGCTGGAACAGGCCCGGCTCCACCCGCACGGCGCGCAGGGTCTGCACACCGGTATGATCCACATGGTCAATCCGGTATTGTTCGGTCCCGGCCTCGGTGGTCATCTCGATCACATCCCCGGCCCCCTTCGCCAACTCGGATGGCGGCAGCGAAAATGTCGCCTTGTCCCGCGCCACGCGGGCTTCCGACAGCCAGCGTTCAACAATGGCCCGCGCCTCGACCCGGGTCAGGATCAGCGGGATCTCCGAGGCGGCGACCGACCGGCTGGTTTCATCCGGGAAAGTCGCCTCGACCGAGCGGACATCGTAATCCCCGGCCCCTTCCACATAGGTCAGGCGCACGCGACCGGCGATCTCGGCCTCGGGATCGCGGATGCGTTCCAGCGTGGTGTCGCGATCGGGCGACAGGGCCATCTTGTGCGGATCAAGCAGGTGGTCGGACCGCCCGGTGCGGGTTTTGAAGACCAACATCCCCCCGCGTTCGGTGACTTCGAAACCATAGGCCAGCATCAAGGGCTGCAACGCGGCCCGTGCCCCGCCGACCTGATCGACGATATAGCCACGCACAAGCCCGTAAAGCTTCGAGACATCATAGCGCGTCACCCCCGACCGTTCGCAGATTTCGGCCACGACCGAGGCGAGCGAGCGCGCCGAGACGCGGCCGTTCAGCCAATGTCCCCGGTCGTAATTCGCCCCGTCACTCCACAATCCTTTGCGGTTGGGAAACTGCGGAAAAGGTCGCGCATCCCACGCCCAGACATGCGCGCGGGTCATGTCCAGCATCTGAACACCCGTCGCACTGTGGGTCGGATTGTTGTCAGGCGTGGCCCAATAGTCATAGATCGCGCGCAGATATTGCGCCTGAATCAGATCATCCCGCCGCCCGTTCGAATAGCGCGGCTTTGAACTTTCCGAGCTTTTCGGGTCCAGAAACTTGTTGGGCTGGTTGGTGCCCTTGTCGATGGCGGCACAGCCAATTTCGGTGAACCAGAATGGTTTCGATCCGGGCAGCCAGCCGGTCGGGGCCGCCTGACGCACGCCGCCGACACGATTGTGGTGCGACCGTTCCCACCAATTGCGCAGATCCTTGTAACGAAAGACCCATGGCTCGCCATGCGCGCCATCGGTGATGGGCGTGCGAATTTGCAACGCGCGCGCATCAGACGTTTTGTAGTACCATTCATATCCCTCACCGCCCTCGATGTTGGACTGAAGATAGGCCAGATCATAGATCGACCCGTGATGCGCATCCGCATGGTCGAACCCATCACGCCAATCGGACAGCGGCATATAGTTGTCGATGCCGATGAAGTCGATATCCGGGTGGCTCCAAAGCGGGTCCAGATGATAAAACACATCGCCCGACCCGTCCTGCGGGTGATAACCGAAATACTCGGACCAATCGGCGGCGTATGAGATCTTGGTGCCCGCCCCAAGGATCGCCCGCACGTCCTGCGCCAGCGTGATCAATTGGTTAACAACCGGAAAGCTGTTGCCGGGGCCACGAATTTGGGTCAGCGCCCGCAACTCGGACCCGATCAGGAAGGCATCCACGCCGCCTGCCGCCGCACATAGATGGGCATAATGAAGGATGAAGCGACGATACGAAAACCCCGCAGGGCCAGTATAGTCAACGCCGTCATCCGTGACCGTGAAATCGCCCGGCTGTGCCGCACCAAAGAATGCGTTGACCTGCGCCACCGCCCCTGCCGTGCCATCAGGTGATGCAACATGGCCGGGCGCGTAGGACGTGGTGATCCGTCCGCGCCAGGGCAGGACCGCCTGCCCCAGATTGCCGCTCCAGGGATCGGGCAGCGTGTTGCCCTCCATCTGCTCCATCAGGATGAAGGGATAGAATGTCGCTTTGCGGCCGGAATTGGACGCCAAAGCAATCGCTTCCATCACGGCTTTGTCGGATGGCGTTCCGCCATAGATCGGGCGTCCCTTGTCGTCCTTCGGCACAAGCCCTGCCTGCGCACGGCTCACGCCCGAGACACTCCACGGCATGCTGTCGCCATCCACCTCTTTCTGCTCGACGCGGGGGCGGACGCGGCAGTTGCCACAGCGCAAATCATCACCGAACCACGACACCACCAAAGCGGTGTTGCGGCAGTTGGGCATTTCCTGCCGCATCATCTGGTAAGAGGTTTTGAAATCCGTCAATCCGGACGGGGTGTTCATGTTCGACCCTTCGACCGCGCCGGGCGCGCTTTTGTAAAAGACAGGGCTTGTGGCGAGAGAATATTCACCCGTGCCGGGTATCAGCGCGACGGCGCGGGTGCCGCGTGCCACTTCCCTGGGCTGGTCGCGCTGTTCGGGGCGGAACACCTCGAAGCTGAATTGCGGCACACGGTTGCCGAACTGGCCCAAGGGCAAGTCTTCGATCACCACATAGGCGACGCCGCGATAGGCCGGTGCCTTGCCCGCCCCCTTGACGGCTTCGATCTTCGGGTCCGGCAGTTGCGATTCAGTGCCGGTATAGACGCGCATGTTCAGGTCTGTTGGCGACACCTCGTTCCCATCTGCCCAGATCCGTCCGACGCGGGTGATCTCGCCTTCGCACAAGGCAATCGCAAGGCTGATCGAATAGCTATAGGTCGTGACCTCGGGTTCAGGCGGGGATGGCATCCCCTTGCCCCCACCACCACCGCCAGTGGTCGTGACCGATTCCTTGAAGCGCGTGGCCCAGATCACCTGCCCGCCCAAACGGGCGCGGCCAAAGACCATCGGGATCGCGGCCCCCTCGGACGCACCGGTCAGGCGCATCCGGTCGACCTTGCCGGTCTCGACAGGCTCCGAGCCTTCGCCCAGGATACGATTGTCGATGACCTGACCGACCGTCGCCCCAATCGCCTTGCCGATCACCACCGATGAAAGGCCAAGAACGCCCCCGCCAATCGAAGCTCCGGCGGCTGCACCGACTGCGGATAGTAAGATCGTTGCCATCAGTTGTTCCTTTCAGGAAATGCGAAACACGCCACGATGCGGCGGGCCCAGGGGGCAGACAGTGAGTTTTCGACCACGCCATGACCCGAATAGGCATGGACAAAGGCAGGTGTCGGACCGGCTTGACTGAGGAACCCCAGATGCTTGGCCACCGCGCCGCCCTGCATCCGAAACAGCAGCACATCGCCCGGACGTGCCGCCGGGACGGGACGTTCGATCAGGTGCTTGCGGGCGGCTTCCCACAGGCGTTCCGCGCCCGCAGCCTCGGACCAATCGGCGGTATAGGCCGGCACTTGGGCCGGTTCCCCCCCTAGCACCCCACGCCACACGCCCCGGATCAGTCCAAGACAATCACACCCGCCGCCCCGGCAAGACGCCTGATGCACGTAAGGCGTGCCAATCCAGCGTCGGGCCTCGGCCACGATTTCTTGTTGCAAACGGGTCAACTCAGTCACCTGACTCGGGGGAAAACGGGTTGGTGCCATCGCGGCCAAAATCCAGCCGATCCAGCAAGTCGTTGGTTTCCTTCGCATCCCCGCCATCGTTCTTGCCATGCCCCACCGGGTAGGACATCAGCCAGTCTTCACCGGGAATGTCGGGAAAGCCGCGAAAGTTTCGGAAGTTGTTGAACTTGACCCGGCAGGTATTCGGCAGCTTGTCACATCCGGCTTCAAGGCGCACCATGTCCCCCGGCACCATGGACGCGCGAAGGGACTCCCACAGCTCAACCGTCCGCGCACCGTCCGCTCCCTTGCGGTCGTTCTTGATCAGTCCAGTCAGGCCTTTGGCCGCACCGGTCAGGACGGTGAGCCTGCCCCGTTCAAACCACCGGTTGGGATAAAGCGCCATATCCGAGAACTGAAACGTGGTCTCATGCGTGTTTTCCCCCACCGCGATGTCCAGCCGATATCCAGACTGGTTCAGATTGAACCGGCACGACCCATCCCCCAGAACCGCGGAACACGGCATCTGATAGACGCGCCCCTGCGGTTGGTTCAGTTTTTCGGACAAGCCGTTCAGTTCAGCGCGGAACCCACCGGCTTCGCGGGCAAGCTCGCCCACCGTACCGCGAAAGCGCAGAAAGCGTTGGCTTGTGTCCACCCAATTGACCAGCCAGGCTTCAACCTCGGCCCCGTCATAGCGGCCCGCGCGAATGTCTTGTTCCGAGATCGAGGCGTCATTCAGAACGCCCAAAGCCTCGGTGTTGTCAACCGACAGACCGGTGGTCTGGCTCAGCGCATGGGCGGTCATGCCGGTGTCGGCGCGAAAGGTCACGCCGTTCATCACCAGATCCAGATCGTGATCCGTGAAGCCATGCACAACCCCATCGCGCCGCGTGACCTTCCAAAGTCGCGCGACCGTGGTGACACCTTGACCCAGATGGGCTTCGAATTCAGAGGACAACGCCATCAGACCCGCACCTCCACAACCGGCACATTCGGCGCATCACCCGCCTGAAACGAGGCAACCGATGTGTGAATGCGATCGGTGTCAAACCGCACCGGCACGTCAAATTCGTATCCCGCCGTCACCTCGGCCCCGGTTTCAGGGGCGGTCATGAAGGTCACCATCCCGGTGGTGTAATCCACGGTGAAATGCGTGCCCTCGCTCAGCGGATCGCCCTTCAGGCCCAGTTTGACCGTGCCGTCCACAGGTTTCTGAATGGGCCGGGCATAGGTCTGCTCTCCGGAACGATAGGTTTTGATCAGCGGAAACTCGAATGTTTCGCCATCGCCCCAGGCGATGATCTGATCGGTGTATTCCGGGGGGTGCGACGGTAGACTGCTTTTGTAATCCGACCAGTCCTTCCAGCGAAACCCGACAAGCTGCCCGCGCCGTGCCTCGAAGAACGCAATCAGCGTTTCAACATCGTCGAGCGACCGCATCCCGATCCCCGCGTCATAGCGGCGGCGCGAATGCTCCCACGGGGTGTTGCGTTCCTCGAACCCGTTGGCAAGAGTCACAACCTCGGTGCGCCGTTCCGGGCCACCAACGGACCCGAAGCTCAGATTTGCCGGAAACCGGATCTCGTGAAAAGACATGGGGAAACCCTCCTAGGTTCGAAATGACTGGGTTAACGGTGGCGCTGACCACGTGACAATGCGCGCGACATTTGCGCGGCGATCTGGCTTTGCGACCGCCGAAACCCTTCGACGTCAGGGGTCGAGATGTTCATGGTGATATTGACAGGGCGACCGCCGCCCCCGGCCTGCACGCCCAATCGGCCATCGGCCCCACGCGCCAGCGGCATGATCGCTTCTGGCCCCGCCTCGCCCATCAGGCCGGTGGCGCTGCGCATCGGAAACGTCGTCGCGCTTGAGACCACGCCGCCCTTGGCAAAGGGCACCACGCGCCCTTGCGCAAAGGCCCCACCCTTTTCAAACGGCAGGAAGGCGTTGGTCACGGCCCCCACCGCTTGCCCCAAAATATCGCCGAAATGTCCCGTGACGGGCTTGATTGCAGCATTATAGGCCGCCTGCGACATGGATTGCGCCACACCCTTCAACGCATCCGACAGCTTCATGCCATCAAAGACCAGACCATCAAACGCCTTGCGCAGACCCGACGAAATGCCGGATGACAAGGTGTTCACATCCGCGCTCAGGTCCGAGACAGTCGAATGCATGCCCTTCAGTTCGAACACGAAGCCTGCGGTCATCGCTTGCGCGCCGCCCAGGGCCGTTTCCAGCGCATCCAGTTGTTCATCAAAGCTGTCCAGACCGTTCATGGTTGTTCTCCTTCAGTCGGGTATTTCGGGGCATCCGGAAATGCCAACGCCAGTTCTTCCAGCCGCGCCCGCAGACACGGTGCAGGTTGGTTATCCAGCCCTGCCATCACGATCAGTTCGACCGGGGTCAGCGTCCAGAATTGATCCGGGCGCAATCCAAGCCGCCCCAGCCCCAGCCGCATCAGGCCGGGCCAATCGAAGGCAGGGCCAGACCTCATGGTTGCGCCTCTTCCGGGGCGGGTGTGGCAAAGGCCCGGCTCAGAAGCTGCCCCGCCGCCTGCGCCGCGCGCACCGGGCCACCGGCAATCTCAGCCGCCAGCAGGTCCTGCGCGCGGCCTTGCCAGCCGCCGCCCCGCAATCCAGCCACGATCAGAGCCAGCACATCTCGGCTCGAAAACGCACCGCTCTCGAACCGTTCCACCAACCCGATGATCGTGTCCTCGCCCAACTGCGTCTCTAGCTCGGCCAGCGCGCCCAAGGTCAGCTTCATGACATGCGCCTTGCCGTCGATGGTCAGCGTGACCTCGCCTGTCCAGGGGTTTGCCATGATCACAGCGCCGTAAAGCTCAGCTCACCCGCCGAGGCCATCGACAGCTCATATGTCGCCTCGCCATTATGCGATCCTGCATATTCGACCGCTGTGATCATGAACGGCCCCTTGACCACGCCGAAGTCGGGCACGATCACCTGGAAGTCCGGCACCTCGTTGTCAAAAAAGATCTGCCGCGCCCGCTCGTCTGTCGTTGCATCCTTGAACACGCCCGAGCCCGAGATCGAGGCAGATTTCACACCTGCGCCCCCCAGCAACTCGCGCCAGCCGCCCGTGCTTTCCAAACTGGTCACATCAACGCTTTCCGCATTGAAGCTCAGACGCGTGGCCCGAAGGCCCGCAATGGTCTCGAACACGCCGCTGCCGGTCATGTCGAGCTTGATCAATAGGTCCTTGCCGTTTTGCGCAGCCATGGGATCACTCCGTTATTGAGGGTTAGTCGTCTTGAACACGGGCGCGGAAGAACAGGTCGATCCGGCGCACATCGGCGTCTTCGACCCGCCGCGCCCGCGCACGATGGAAATTCAGGGAAACAAGCTGGCCCCGCGCCAATGTCATCGAGGCATCGACCAGCGCATCGCTGACAGCGGCGGCCACCTGCTTGGCGCTTTGAAAGCCCGCTTCATCCGTCACCACGCTGACGGTGATTTCGTGCATGGCGCCATGCCCGGTCATGTCGGACCGTTCGCGCACATCCTCGGGGCCGAGGCTGACATAGGTGCCGGTGATGATCCCCGCAGGCACCGCGTCATAGATCGCACCGGCGACAAGCGTCGACAGGGCCACATCGCCGGTCAGCCGCTGGTACACGGCCTGCTGCAAGGCGGCTGAAACACCATAGCTCATGCCGACACCTCCTCTTGGGCGAAACAGGTCAGGTAATGGGCGCTGGCATCAGCCTCGGTCACGGCCAAGATGCGAAACAGGCGCGATCCGGCGCGAAACCGTTGATCCGGTTGGGGACGCGACGGGGCACCATCCGGGGCGGCCCGCACCGTGATGCGAAACGCGATGGTTGAGACCGTGGCAAACCCGGCGGCTCGTTCGCGGCCCGTGCGCGGCTTGATTTCGGCCCATAGCTCGCCCAAAGCCTGCCAGCTTTGGGTGAATCCCCCAGCCCCATCCGGTGTGCGCACCGGCGCTTCAAGTGTCAGCTTGCGGTTCAGAACCGGCGGTTTCATCGGGCACCTCCACCGCCAAACAGGCGCACGGTGCGATAACGCTGGATCAACGACGACACAGCGGATGGCCACGGGGCTTGCCCAATCGAGGCCCCACCGGCCTCGGACCGGTTTTCATAATAGCTTGCCGCCAAAAGCATCACGGCCTGGGCCAGATCCGCGGGCATATCGGCCCAGCTGGCACCAAATCCCGCGTCAAATCCGATCACAACCTGTCCACCAACCGGGATGGCTGGCAAACACAGGCCCGTCGACACCAATCGTGGCCGGTGCAGATCGGGCTCCAGCACATAGCGGGCGGTGTTGATCACCTCTTCACCGCCAAGGCGATCCACGATCTTCAGGCCGGTGATCTGGCTGACTGGGGCCACCGGCAGGGCTTGCGTGGCCAGATCGCGCCAGGCGGTCAGGGTCCAGGTAAAGCTGCGGGACAAGAGGATTTTGCCAGTGCGGGATTCGATGGCCGCGATGGCGGCCCTCAGATAGCTCTCCAGCACCGTATCCTGCACCCCGTCATCGGCAAACCCGGTGCCCAGCCGTAAGTGGTCCTTGAATTGGGCGACCGGTAGGACCGCGCCCGGCACAGTGGTCTGCTCGACTAACATCATGGATCATCTCCGAAATTCGGGTCCCTCACGTCACTTGGGTTAAGATGGGCGCGCACCGTCCGCGTTGCTCGGACGGAGGGGGAGCAGCTAGACAACACGGGGTGAGGTCGGCGCGCGCCCGGTCCCGCACCTGCCAGACGGCAGAATGCGGAGCTCGGGTTCAGGCTCTTACGAGACCGAGAACTTCAGAAGCTTGATCGCCGCGAAGTCGCTGACATCGCCGCCCACACGCTTGGTCGCATAGAACAGCACATGCGGCTTGGCCGAGAACGGATCACGCAGGATGCGGGTGTCGGGACGTTCGGCAATCGTATAGCCCGCCCCGAAGTCACCAAAGGCAATCGGGGTCGCGTCGGTGCCAATGTCCGGCATGTCTTCGGCGATCAGAACCGGATAACCCAGCAGACGCGCGGGTTCCCCGGCAGCCAGACCGTCCGACCACAGGAAGCGGCCATCCATATCCTTCATCTTGCGCACAGCCCCGGCGGTTTTCGAGTTCATCACGAACTTCGCACCCGCGCGGTATTCGGCATCCAGCGCATAGACCAGATCAATGATCGCGTCCGCCGGGTTCGAGGCGTCGAAATCGCCCGACGTGCCGGTCACGATGTAACCGATATTGCCCCAAGTCCAGATGTCATTATCGACGGTGGGATGTGCCAGGATACCCTTGGGCTTGTCGATCCCGTCCCCCGAAATGAAGGCCCCGGCTTCGGCGCGAGCGAACTTGTCTGCAATCCGGCCCGCCAACCAGGTCTCGATCTCGAACGCGCTGTCGTCCAGAAGACGCTGCGACGCCTTGGGCAAGGCCGACAACTCGTGCAGCGGAATGGTGATCCGCTCAATCGAAGGCGTGCCGGTCTCGACCGAAGGATCCGTTTCCGTGGCCCAGCCCGAGCCGACATCGGAATGGTCGATCAGAACGTCATACGAGGTCGCTTCGACATTCACCACATTCGCCACGGCGCGCAGCGACGCGGTGGATTTCAGAACGCTCTGAATGGTGTCGGCGGTCTGCGGATCGACCAGATAGCCACCGTCCCCGGCAACCGCTGTCGACATGGCCTTGCCATCCAGTTCCAGACCGCGCAGCCCGTCATCGTCACCCGACCGCAGATACGCTTCAAACGCTTTCTGATGCGGGGCTTCCAGATCGGCAGCGGCGGCAAGATGCGGACGCGCCGCAGGGGACTTGGAGGTGAAGTTTGTTTTGCGATCCAGCATGGTCAGTCGCTCTTCCTGTTGTTGAAGTTTGATGGAAATATCGTCATGAAACGCATTGATATCGCTCATGAAGCCAGCCAGCGCGGTCTTCACCTCGGCGGCCGGTGTGGCGTCCGTCGCGGCCGACTGGCCCAGAGCCTTCGTCTCGGTCTTGCTCATGTGTGTGTCCTTTTCAGAGGGTCAGATCGCTGGCACGGCGATATCGGGCCAGCATATGGCGCGCTTCGTCGATCGAAGCGGCCAGTTCACGCAGGGCGGTATTGTGAACGGCAGGCAGATCGCCTTTCGCCCCCACCCGCGCCGTCGGAAGCATCGGGAAGGTGACAAGCGACACCTCCCACAGCTCCAACTCGGTCAAAAGCCGTTGGCCCTTGTCGTTCTTGGTGGCCCGCTTGGTGCGATAACCGATGGACAGTCCATCAATCGCACCCGCTTCGATCAGCGCAGCGGCCTCCCGCCCCTTGGCGACATCGGTCAGAATGCGCCCCTTGACATAAAGGCCCCGCGCGTCTTCGCGCACCTCGTCCCAGACGCCGATAGGCTGTGCCGGGTCGTGCTGCCACAGCATCTTCACGCCGCGATCCGTTGCCTTCAGCGCACGCAG
This sequence comes from Aliiroseovarius sp. S2029, assembly GCF_023195575.1. NCBI lineage: Bacteria > Pseudomonadati > Pseudomonadota > Alphaproteobacteria > Rhodobacterales > Paracoccaceae > Aliiroseovarius > Aliiroseovarius sp. S2029. The sequence goes on along the minus strand of NZ_JALPQE010000003.1, from coordinate 65,093 downwards.
GGATTTGCCATAGGCGCCGGGGGCTACAATATCGCCACCCGTGTCGCATTGATCGAAAAAGCTGGCATAGCCTTCGATCAGAATGCCCTCGTCCACTTCGGACGTTTCGCCCAACTTGACGAATTTGTGCTCAAGCCCAAGATCGGGCCGGAAATCGCTCATCTGCTTTTCCTCGTTGGTTATGCGTTGTCGGATGTCAGGGGCGGCAGGCCCAGAAGGCTGCGTTTCTCGGCATCTGACAGAAAACTGGCGTCAGCCACGCGGCGCCATTGCTGATCCCGTTCAGCGGCCAGAGCCGGCACCTGATCCAGGTCAGGTTTCAGGATCACCGTTTCACCCGTGAACCCGGCCAGCCAATGGCCCACACTGGCCGCGACCCGCGACACCAAGGGCACCACGGTCAGGCGATAAAACGCCCGGCTGGCCTCCTGGTAGTTCGCATAGGTCGCATCGCCCGGAATACCGATCAGCATCGGCGGCACCCCGAAGGCCTGCGCGATCTCGCGCGCGGCGGCTTCCTTGGTTTTCTGAAATTCCATGTCCGAGGGACTGAATCCCATGGGTTTCCAGTCCAACCCGCCCTCCAGCAACATCGGCCGCCCGGCATTACGCGCACCTACGTGATGGGTCTCCATCTCGGCCAGCAGGCGATCATACTGATCCGCACTCAGCTGCGCCTGCCCATCGGCCCCGTTGTAAACAATGGCGCCCGATGGTCGCGCGGCGTTGTCCAGTAGGGCTTTCGACCAGCGGCTGGCCGCATTGTGCACGTCGATCGCCGTAGCGGCCGCCTGCAAGGGCGACAGTCCGTAGTGATCGTCCTGCGGGTGGAAGGCCTTCACATGGCAGATCGGGGTCGTGCCCTCCCCCACGTGAAACCGATGCTTGCGCGCGCCGACCGTATAATCATAAGCCACCGGCCAGCCATCCGCCCCGGGCACGAGGCTCATCCGGTCGGACCGGAGCACATGCAACTCACCCGGCAGCCCATCCTGCCTGGAAACAGCCTCGAAATACCCGTTGCCGGTCAGCAGCAATTGCCCGAAAAAGGCTTCGAACAGCTCGGCCCGGCCCTGCGCGGCATTTGGGCGTGCCAGAAGGTCAAGCAGCGGGTGGGTGTCGAACCTCTGGCTTTCATCCTGCAAGACCAGCGGCAGCGCGGCAGCGGCTTCGGCAATCAGTTTGACCGACCGAAAGCCGACCGGATTGGCGGCAAAGCCCGTTTTGGTCAGGCTGACAACATCACGCGGGCTCCAGGCCACCCGGCCCGCGCCCCCATAGGCAATGACCGGACCCGTCGCCGAGGCTTTGGTTTCGGTCGGTTGTGCCGCCATATGTGCTGCGTCACCCCGCTTGAGAAAGTCGAATACCATGGGCGGATGCTCCTCGCGTTCTGTCCTTGTTGGGGAAGGTTCCCCGGCAAATCTGTCCCGCCCGGTCGCCTGCCTGTCGCAGCGCCGGTCGGCGAAACTTTCGTCTCAGTGATGGTCAGGTCAGGGTCGCTTGAGCGTTACCGTTCTGGACCCTGCCTTTCGATGTTTTGCACTCTGACATCCAAGGTTAAAAAACAGTTTAACCAAGCGAACGCACCTGCGGATGGCGGTATTTGGCAACGGGTTCGATGATCAACTCGTGCAGGGCCCAAACCAGCGCATCAACGCGGTCGGGGCTTCCCTTGCCCTCGTATCCTTGCATCGTCATGCGGCACATCTCGTCTTCCAGCGCAGGCATCGAGGCGGCATGGGACACACGCCCCTGCTCATATAGCGCCGCAACGGGCTCGGCGCGGGCCGATTTGCCACGCGTGGCGCGCACCGCCCGAAACGGCACAGTCGGGTCGATCTGCCGGATCACGCTCTCCACCAGATCTCCGCCCTGGTTGACCTCGGCCACCAAACGGTCGGCACCGTGGCGTTGCATCGCCACAATCGCCGCTTCCGCCCATTGTGTCGGGCTGGCCGCCGAGACACTGGCATCCTCCAGCACCACGGCACGCCAATTGCCCGGTGCGCCTTGGGCCATGACACCCGCCACCACGATCCCACAGGCGTCCGATCCTTTGTGGCCCGTCACCGGCGGGTCAACAGCAACCACGATGCGGTCGAACTCTGGCAAATCGCCTGTAATGCGCGCCGCATCCAGCCCCGCAACGGTCCACAAAGCCCCCTCGACATCTTCAAGCAAGACGCCGTCCAACTCCTGCCGTCCAAGGCTGGTATTGGCATAGCGGCTGCGCACCTCGTCCAGGAAGCTCTTTGCCAGATAGGCGCGATTGGCTTCCGTAGGGGCTTGTGTCGTCACCGTCGTCGGATTGTTCAGGATCGCCTTCAACACCCCCACATTGCGTGGTGTCGTGGTCACGCATTGCCGTGGGTGATCGCCCAGCCGCAATCCGAATTGCAGCATGTCCCATGTATCCTCGGCCTTCTTCCACTTGGCCAGTTCATCCACCCAGGCCGCATCGAATTGCGGACCGCGCAGACTTTCCGGCTCATGCGCCGAAAACACCTGCGCCACCGCCCCATTGGGCCAGACCAGGCGTCGCCGCCCAGCCTGCCACTCAGGCCGCCGGTCAAGCGGCGAGCACGCCAGTATGCCGCTGTCGCCGAATATCATCACTTCGCGCACCTGGTCGATGGTTTCTCCGACCAATGCCACGCGGTGGGACCGGCCGGGGTCCAGCGGACTGGACCCTTCGACCTCGGCCCGCACCCATTCCGCCCCGGCGCGGGTTTTCCCCGCGCCGCGCCCCCCCATGATCACCCACGAGCGCCAGTCGCCATCCGGGGGCAGCTGGTGATCCAGCGCCCAGAACTCGAACAGATACGGAAGCGCTGCCAACGCCCCGTCACTCAGATCATTCAGGAAGCTCTCGCGCTCTTCTTGCGTCGCGCAGGCAAGCCAGTCGGCGCCCGATTTCATCTCGGGCCTCAGCAAGGTCGAGAGCCCCCGCTCCCGCCCCGCCAAAGGCGGTTTGACCACTTTGTTCAAGTCGTTTCCTTTCCTCGAATACTGTCTGCATGGCACGGCGCACCTCGGTCACGGCTTTCGCCAATCCCGGTGTGGTCTCGCAATCGGCCAGTTCCGCCGCGCTCAACTGGCGGTCCAGCTCTTTCAAAACGCGCAGAAAAAACGCGTCCGCGATCTTCAGGTACTCTTCCGAAGCCGCGTCCTTCCCCAAGGGCGTGATCATTGTCATTATTATGTTTGCCTCTCATGCTCGTCTCCGCACGAGCGACATGAAAAAACGGCCCCGGGCGGGTGCCCAAGGCCGTTGAAGTCACGTCTTCTAGCGTAAGTCAGACCCTACGGGCGACCGTGCGTTCTGTCAAACCGCCATACCGCAACACCGTCCGGCAAGGTCATGTTTTGTTTACCAGATCACTGGTTCGCCCGTTCGGCTTCGATCTCGCGCCACTTGGCAACGTTGCGGTTGTGTTCTTCCAGTGTTTCGGCAAAAGCGTGCCCACCCGTGCCATCTGCCACAAAGAAGATGAAATCCGTGTCATCCGGGTTCAGCGCCGCCTCGATCGCCGCTTTGCCCGGGTTGGCGATGGGAGTGGGCGGCAAACCGTCGATGACATAGGTGTTATAAGGCGTCTCCGAGCGCAGCTCGCTTTGTCGCAATCCCCGACCCAAAGCCCCCTGTCCCTTGGTGACACCATAAATCACCGTCGGGTCCGTTTGCAGGCGCATCCCTTGGTTCAACCGGTTTACGAACACGCTGGCCACCTGACGCCGCTCTTCGGCCACGCCGGTTTCCTTTTCCACGATCGACGCCATGATCAGCGCCTCTTCCGGGCTGTCATAGGGCAGATCCGGCGCACGTGCTTCCCATGCTGCCGCCAGGATGGCCGACTGAGCCGCCTGCATGTCCGCCAGCAGTGCCGCCCGGTCTGCGCCCGCCTTCACTTCATAGCTGTCCGGCGCCAACGTGCCTTCGGCGGGCACCTCAGCCACCTCGCCGTCCAGAAAATCGGCATGGTTCAGACTGTCCACGATCTGCCAGCTTGTCACTCCTTCGGCCAGCGCAATGCGATAGCGCGTATCGCTTTCATTGCGCACCTTCTGATAGGTCTCGGGCACGGGGGTGTCCTGTTCGGCCGGGTTGAACTCGGCCGTGATTTCATATTCCTGCGTGGCGGGGTCCAGTTCGCGCACCTGAACCTCGGCCGCCAGAACACCGATCCGGTATACGACTTCGGTGCCACAGGTCGACGCTCCGCCGCGTGTCACCACATCGACAATTTCTTCCATCGACGCGCCCTCTGGCACCAGAAACGACCCGGCCTTCAGCTGGGATTTCTTGTCGGAATACTCGACGCCCAACCGAAAGATCGTCGCATTTGAAATTGCACCCTGTTCGGTCAGGGTATTTGTCACGCGCGAAAAGTTCGACCCTTTCTCAACGCGCAAACAGATTGCTTCGGTCAGCGGACCGGCACCGGTGTACTGCCGTTTACCCCATGCGATCATCCCGATTGCGACGATCATGATGACCACGAACAGGCTCAGCGCATTCGACGCGATGTTGCGCCACATCAGTCAGCGACCTTGCCCATGATCAGGCTGGCATTGGTGCCGCCAAACCCGAAACTGTTGGACAGAACCGTGTTGATCTCACGCTTCTCGGCCTTGTTGGCGGCAAGGCTCAGTTTCGGCGTGACCGCCGGGTTGTCCAGGTTGATCGTCGGTGGCGCGATCTGGTCGCGCAGCGCAAGGATGCAGAAAATCGCCTCGACCGCGCCCGCAGCCCCCAGCAGATGGCCGATCGAGCTTTTGGTCGAGCTCATCGTCGCCTTCTCAGCCGCATCGCCCAACAGGCGCTCAACCGCGCTCAGTTCAATCGTATCCGCCATGGTCGAGGTTCCATGCGCATTGATGTAATCAATCGCCGACGGCTCCAGCCCCGCCTTCGCCAGAGCGGCTTTCATCGCGCGGAAGCCCCCATCGCCATCTTCGGACGGGGCGGTGATGTGATAGGCATCGCCCGACAGGCCATAGCCCAGAACCTCGGCGTAAATCTTGGCGCCCCGCGCCTTGGCATGTTCGTATTCTTCCAGCACGACAATGCCCGCCCCTTCGCCCATGACAAAGCCATCGCGGTCCACGTCATAAGGCCGGCTGGCCGCTTGCGGGTTGTCCCCGGCCTTGGTGGACAACGCCTTGCAGGCATTGAACCCGGCAATCCCAAGCTCGCAAATCGCCGCCTCGGCGCCACCGGCGATCATCACATCCGCATCGCCGGTCTGAATCAGACGCGTGGCATCACCAATGGCATGTGCGCCGGTCGAACAGGCGGTGACAACAGAATGGTTCGGCCCCTTGAAGCCGAACTTGATCGACACCTGACCCGAGATCAGGTTGATGAGCGATCCGGGAATAAAGAACGGAGACACGCGGCGCGGCCCGCGCTCGTTCAGCAGAATCGAAGTTTCGGCAATCGTCGCCAGCCCGCCGATCCCCGACCCGATCATCACACCTGTGCGCAACCGGCTTTCCTCGTCCTCGGGCATCCAGCCGGCATCCTTCACGGCCATTTCCGACGCCGCCAGGCCATAGAGGATGAAGTCATCCACCTTCCGACGCTCTTTCGGCTCCATCCAGTCATCCGGGTTGAACGTGCCATCCGTGCCGTCGCCCAGCGGAACTTCACAGGCATATTTCGTGGTCACACGCGACGCATCGAACTTGGTGATCGGGCCAGCGCCCGACTGCCCGTCAAGTATACGTTTCCATGTTTCCTCGACCCCACATGCAAGGGGGGACACCATGCCCAGACCTGTAACGACCACTCGACGCATTCTACTGCCCTTTCTCAGGAAGTCTTTCATCCCACGCTTGATAGCGCGGCGAAGGGTTTAGGGGCAAGAGGCGTTCGGCCTGTCCGGTAAAAGCTGCCGATCGCAGGCCGTCCGGTGACACGCAGGGAAAACCGCGATCCCATCGTGTCACCGGTCCGGGTCTTGCACTTACAGGGCTCAGATAAACTCTGCACGGCGTTCTGGCTCGGGGCGCGCCACTGCCAAGGCCTGAGCCAGATCAACAGACTTCGAAAACAAGGCCCGCCCGATCAGCGTGCCCGCAATGTTGGGGATGTATTTCAGGCGCGCCACATCATCAAGTTCGTGGACCGTCCCGGCAGCGATGACCTGATGCCGGGTCTTGCCAGCCAAACCACTCAGAAGCCCAAGCTGCGCATCCGGCTGATCAATGTCGCTGTCAATGTCGGTGATCAGCACACTGGCCAACGGCACATCCGCATAGGACGCCAGAAAATCCTCGGGCGTGATGGCCACCGGGTTGCGCCAGCCGTCGGTCATCAGCTGGCCCTGCCAGATATCGGCAGCCAGAACGATCTGGTCGGGATGTCTGTTGGCAAGCTCCTTCACCATATCAGGATCACGCGCCGCAATGGAGCCCAGCACAACGCGCCCGGCTCCCTTCTCGATCCAGTTTTCAACCATGTCGCGGGTGCGGATGCCCCCGGCAATCTGGACCGAACAACCCGCCTGTTCAATGATCCGTTCGATCAGGGCCGCGTTTTCGCCCTTGCCATCCACCGCATCGAAATCGGTGATATGAATCCATTCAGCCCCAGCCTCGGCGAAACCCTGTGCCGTCTCGACCGGATCCACATGCCAGATCGACGGCTCTTCCAGCCGCCCACGATGCAGCGTCACACACCGCCCGTTCTGCAACTCAAGTGTCGGATAGATGATCATGGATCGCCTCCTTCGCCAAACCATCAATGGTTTAGTGAAACAGTACCATATCCCCGCAAGCGTGACCAAATTCGGCTCAATGCGTGCTGAAAACGGCGCACGGTATCAAATCCGCACAAAAAAACGGCCCGCCATGTAGCGGGCCGTTTCTGGAATTAGAAAGTCTCGTGACCTTATACGGCTTCCGAGATGAATTTCACGGCGTCGCCGAAGGTTTGAATGGTCTCGGCAGCATCATCCGGGATCTCGATGCCGAACTCTTCTTCGAAGGCCATCACCAGTTCAACGGTGTCCAGGCTGTCGGCGCCAAGGTCGTCAATGAACGAGGCCGATTCCGTGACCTTGTCCTCTTCAACACCCAGGTGCTCAACAACGATTTTCTTCACGCGATCTGCGACGTCGCTCATGATAAATCCTCACGTTTTTTCAGGCGCTTGGCCCTTTTCGATAGACCCGGGATGGGCCACTTAGTTTTCGGTGTGTAACACCGACATCCCCCACCCCGAAAGGTATGTTGGAGAAAAACATGCGCCGCCTATAGCACATCGCATTAGATAGGCAAACGCTTTAGACCTTCAATAGGTCAGGTGACCGGGTGCTGTTCACCCGCCCCCCTTGTCACAACATGGCCATTCCGCCATTCACGTGGATCGTCGCCCCGGTGGTGTATCCTGCCTCGGGTGCGGCAAGGTACAGCACGGCGGCCGCGATTTCTTCGGGCGTGCCCATCCGTGCGGCGGGGATTTGCGCGTTGATCTTGTCTTTCTGGTCGTCGGTCAGCTTGTCGGTCATCGCGGTTGCAATGAACCCGGGTGCGACGCAGTTTGCCGTGATGCCGCGGCTGGCCACCTCATAGGCGATGGATTTGGTCAGCCCGACCATCCCTGCCTTAGACGCGGCATAATTTACCTGCCCCGGGTTGCCGGTCGCCCCAACGATCGAGCTGATGTTGATGATCCGCCCCCAACGGGCTTTCATCATCGGGCGCATGACACCCCTGCACAGACGCATAGTCGAGGTCAGGTTGACGCTGATCACGCTATCCCATTCCTCATCGGACATGCGCATGAAAATCTGGTCGCGGGTGATCCCGGCGTTGTTAACCAGTATGTCCACCGATCCCATCGCCTCGACCGCCTGCTTGGGCAGCGCATCCACGGCGTCGCCATCCGACAGGTTGCAGGGCAGTACATGCGCCCGCTCGCCCAACTCTGCGGCCAGAGCCTCAAGCGGTTCCACACGAGTGCCGGACAACGCCACAGTCGCCCCGGCACCGTGAAGAGCCGTGGCAATCGCCCCACCTATGCCGCCCGACGCCCCAGTGACCAGCGCATTCTTTCCAGTCAGATCAAACATTTATATTTCCTTCTTCATCTCTTTACAGGTGCCATTCCCCGCGACGGGACTGACAGCAGATTTCGAAATCTCCTGAAACTGCCTACCCGTTCAGCGCCGCCACCGCAGCGGCGACATCGTCCGGGGCGCCAACCGCGCGCGTTTCGACATCTTTTGCAATGCGCCGGATCATGCCTGACAAGGCCTTTCCTGCACCAATTTCCCAGATCTCGGTCACACCCTGTTCAGCCATCCACGCCACGCTTTCACGCCAGCGCACCGAGCCTGTGACCTGTTCAACCAACAGCGACCTGATCGTGGTTGCATCGGAAATCGCGCGCGCCCGCACATTCGACACCAATGGCACGACAGGCGCTTTCATCTCAACATGCGACAACGCCTCTGCCATCGCTTCCGCAGCGGGCTGCATCAAGGCGCAGTGAAACGGTGCACTGACCGGCAACAATACCGCGCGTCGCGCACCTTTGGCCTTGGCGATTTCGACGGCGCGCTCGACCGCCTCCTTGTGGCCGGACACAACCACCTGTGCCGGATCATTGTCATTGGCCGCCTGGCAGACCTGATCATGTGCTGCTTCCAAGGCCACGGCTTCGGCTGTTTCAAAATCCAGCCCCAGCAAAGCCGCCATCGCCCCGACCCCTACGGGCACGGCCTCTTGCATGGCTTTGCCCCGTGCACGCAACAACCGGGCCGCGTCGGCAATCGAAAATGTGCCGGCCGCCGCCAGCGCCGAGTATTCGCCCAGCGAATGGCCCGCGACAAAGGACGCTGCCGCCACAGAAACGCCTTCCGCCTCCAATGCCCGCATCGCGGCAAGCGACGTGGCCATCAGCGCTGGCTGCGCATTCTGCGTCAGCGTCAAGGCCTCCTGCTCGCCCTCCCAGATCAGCAAGGACAGCTTTTCGCCAAGCGCCTCGTCAACCTCGTCGAACACGGCCTTCGCCGCTGGATATGCGTCAGCAAGGGCCTTGCCCATTCCGATGCTTTGGGCGCCCTGCCCGGGGAATACGAATGCGCGGCTCATGGGCTCTCCTGTTGTCATGCCTTTCCCAAAGGGCATAGCGCGCAGGGACGTTTGGCGCAATCGCTTTGCCGGAAATGAAAATCGGCGCCCGCCTGACAAGACGCACGCCGTACCGATCCAACTGTAATTGAGTGTCGCTTACGGGGCCGATACCCGCGCCAGCGAAATGGCATTGCCCGTCACCCGTGCGATCCTGCGGTTTCTCGGATCGCGTCTGCGCCGCTCGCCGGTCAGGTCCGAAACAAGCCGTGCCTGAATGCGTTCCAACGCCGCCTCGGGCCCCGCGATGACCTCATAGGCGTCCATGCCGCTGCCGATCCGCGCATAGAGCGCTGCATCTTCCGGGTTGTCGTCGTTGCGCAGGATCAGAAATGATCCGATATCCGCGAAGGGAATGCGCGTTTCGTGCCGGAACCGGTTCAAACCGTCCCGATACCCGATCCGCAATTCACAGCCATCCAGATCAACCTGCGCTTCGACCTGACGCGCGTCGCGGCCATACCAGAACAGCATCCAGCCCACCACGAACAACAGACCCGTCAGGCCAAGCTTCATCGCCATGGTCAACGGATCGGCAAACGTGTCGGCCGAAAAAGACCAGACGCCTGCAATGATCAAAAGAAGCACCAGACCGACGAACCGTCCCGCTGCATGTGTCAGCCGCAACAGCCCCGCCTCTGTGCCAATCGCGCTTAAACGATACCCCCACGGAGTCTGCACGACCCCTGGTCCGCCCTTGCCCTGTTCGGTTGTTTCCGAAGACTTGATATTCTCAATATTGCCCTGCATCCGTGTGCCGCCCATTTCAGTTCAATATCACCGGGATCAACCGTGCGATTTCCGTACCCGGACCGACGCCCTCCCTGTATTCGAACGCTCCCACGCAACTGTGACGGGATTAGGGCGCAGGTCTGGTCATTCGCGGGCAAATGCAGGGATCCGGGCCGGAACGCTGCACGGGTATCACGAGACCGGCACACAAGCCGGAATCAGCCTTGCACCATGGGCGCAGACGTGTATAAGGCACCGTCCTTTCCGTGTGTCTGAGAACCGCGTGGCCTCTCGTGGATGGGGGCGGAAAGGTGAAGCCCCATCCTTTGAAGCGCGCCTGAAAATAGAACTGGAGCTCACATGCCGCTTTACGAGCATGTCTTCATCTCGCGTCAGGACTTGTCCAATACGCAAGCTGAAAACCTCATCGAACATTTTGGCACCGTGCTGGCCGACAACGGCGGTAAAGTCGTTGACAGCGAGTATTGGGGCGTCAAGACGATGTCTTACAAGATCAACAAGAACCGCAAGGGTCACTATGCGTTCATGAAGACCGACGCGCCTGCACCGGCCGTTCAGGAAATGGAACGCCTGATGCGCCTGCACGATGACGTGATGCGCACGCTGACGATCAAGGTTGACGAACACGCCGAAGGCCCGTCGATCCAAATGCAAAAGCGTGACGAACGCGGCGACCGCCGTGGCCGTGACCGCTAAGTTCGAAAGGATCTAACCCATGGCAGCCAAACCATTTTTCCGCCGTCGCAAAGTATGCCCCTTCTCGGGCGACAACGCGCCGAAGATCGACTATAAAGACACGCGCCTTCTGCAGCGTTACATCTCCGAGCGTGGCAAGATCGTCCCCTCGCGGATCACCGCTGTGTCGGCCAAGAAGCAACGCGAACTGTCGCGCGCCATCAAACGCGCCCGCTTCCTCGCCCTGCTTCCCTATGCCGTGAAGTAAGGAGATCTGATCATGCAAGTTATCCTTCTGGAACGTGTGGCCAAACTTGGCCAGATGGGCGATGTCGTCGACGTGAAGCCGGGCTTTGCCCGCAACTTCCTTCTGCCCCAGGGCAAGGCCCTGTCAGCCTCCGACGCCAACATCGCCAATTTCGAAGCCCAGAAAGCGCAGCTGGAAGCGCGCAACCTGGAAACCAAGAAAGAAGCCGAAGCCCTGGCCGCGAAACTGGACGGCGAACAGTTCGTCGTGATTCGCTCCGCCTCAGACGCTGGCGCGCTTTACGGCTCTGTCACCCCGCGTGACGCCGCTGACGTTGCCACCGAAGCCGGCTTCACCGTCGACAAGAAACAGGTCGCCCTGAAAGCCCCGATCAAGGAACTGGGCCTGCACGCCGTGCATGTCGTCCTGCACCCCGAGGTCGAGGTCGAGATTCAGCTGAACGTCGCCCGTTCTGCCGAAGAAGCCGAACTGCAAGCCTCGGGCAAGTCGATCCAGGAACTGGCCGCTGAAGCCGAGGCCGAAGCCGAGTTCGAGATCGCCGAACTGTTCGACGACATCGGTGCAGCCGCGTCGGAAGACGAAGACCTGGCCGAAGCCGTCGAAGAAGAAGCTGAAGCCACTGACGAGGCCGAGAAAGAGGATTGATCCCTTTCTTGTCGGAAAGATCAAGGGCCGCCCTGTTCGGGGCGGCCTTTTTCGTTCCGTGTGATCGATCGGGTCACGACAGGCGGATCAACTCGCCATCCACGCACCCAGCATCCAGACCCCCATGCCCAGCATCACAAGGTTTTCGGTCAATGAAATAGCCCCAAGCGGCACGGTTGACCCCCCGCCCACGCAGGCGCAGGTCAGTTCCCGCTTGTCGATATAGACCGCCTTGATCACGCTGGTCGCCCCGATCGTCCCGATGCACATGCCCACTGGCGCCACCAACCAGATCAGTGCGCTGCCGGTGCCGATCAACGCCATCATCCCGACGCCGGTGTAAAGCTCGGCAAAGGGATAGGCGTAGCCATAAGGTACGTAACGGCGCGCCAGCAGGTCATAGCCCAGAAACCCGTTCACGAAGGCTTCCACATCGCGCAGCTTCTGGATTGCCAGCACCACCATCGAGGATGCGAAAAACCACTTCAGCCACGTAAGGAAGAGAAACCCGTCATACAGGTTCAGAACAATTGCCAAGGCCATCAGCGCCGTTGCCACAAAGATCACGATGACCGGCTGATAGGTCGTGTCGTCTTCGCCCAGCACGCGATACCCAAAATGCTCCTTCAGATCAGAATAGCCCCCGATCCGCTCGCCATTGATGAAGGTCTGCGGGGTTTCATCCACATCATGCGCCGCCTGGAAGGCATCCACTTGCTCGCGTGTCTCCAGCAAGTTGTCATCAACAACATATCCCTTCCGCTCCAACAGTGACTTCGATTTCAAACCAAAAGGACACAAATGCCCTGGCATCGCCATTCGGTAAAGCGCGGCACGCAACTCCGCGCCTTGGCTTTTGGCCCGCGCAGTTTCCGGGCCATCAACGTCGACTATGTGTGCCATGGAACTCCCTTTCGTTCACGCGTGCATCAATCGCCCTGCGTCATACGCGGCGCGCCCGCTGGCGCATCGCCATTGGCCTCGATATCCGCGATATAGCGTTTCATCTCTTCGATTTCGCTGCGCTGCGCTTCGATGATTGCATCTGCTAACGCACGCACCCGAGGGTCTGAAATATCCGCCCGCTCACTGGTCAGAACCGCAATCGAATGGTGCGGAATCATCGCTTTCATCCACGCCACGTCTTCGACCGTGGCCTGTGACCGGACCAGGGTTACCCCCAGACCGAAAGCGATCAACGCCCCGACAAAACCGCGATGTTGGCAATCCGGTTCGTGTACATGCCCAACATGAACGCCAGCATCACGATGGCCATCATGCCCCCCATGTAAAGCGCCATCCACATCCGGGTTTGCAAGAAAAAGACGTGATCCATCGCGTAAGTGTTCAGATACATCAGGCCAAACATCACCACGGTCGACGTGACGATCATCGCCAGAAACCGGCCATAGCTTCCTTGCATCTGCTGTAGACGTTCGGGCGGTTTCTCTGTCGCAGGGTGATCTGCGTGGTTTGTCGAAGGTGACGAAATACGGTTTTGATTGGTCATTTTCGGCTCCTTTAACATTTCAACGCACAAGAAGGCTGATTGTTCCGCCAGACCCTACGCTTGCAGATCAGCACGCAACCGCCGACCTACGAGAAGGCGCTATGCGGTTCTCATGATCCGGCCTACACATCTGGACATGAAAGAATATTCCCGTCGCACGATCTTTGCCCTTCTGCCCGCCGTCGCGCTAAGCGCCTGCTCCGGCAGACGAAGCGAGAAAAAGGAAGCCGACGGCGCGCGCGGGACGTTCAACCCACCGCTCTATCCCAACGAAACGCCCGAGTTGCGCGGCCTGATCAACAAATGGGCTGATCGCTACCAGATCCCGCGCGAACTTGTGCACCGACAGGCCGTGCGCGAAAGCACCCATCGCCCATGGGCTCGCAACGGACCCTATTGGGGGTTGCTGCAGATCCTGCCTCAAACCGCCCGCACCATGGGGCATCGCGGCCCGCCCAAAGAGCTTCTGAATCCGGACGTGAACCTGAAATATGCGGGCAAATACCTGCGCGGTGCCTACATCGTGTCGGGTGGCAGCATCGAAGGGGCGATGAAGTGGTATGCCAAGGGCTATTATTACGAAGCCAAGCGCAAGGGTCTTCTGGTCGAAACCGGATTGCGCCCCGGCTGACACCCCCAAACGAAAAAAGCCGCCCAATCGGGCGGCTTTCTCCTTGAACGGCGGCGCCGGTCTTATTCTTCTTCCAGCGCCTCGACAGCCTTTTGAAGATCGTCCTTGGACACTTCTTTTTCCGACACTTCGGCCAGTTCAAAGACATAGTCGATAACCTTGTCTTCAAACAGCGGTGCCTGGATCTGCTGGCGCATCTGTGGGTTCTGCTGAACGAATTCAAAGAACTGGCGTTCCTGACCTGGGTACTGACGCGCCTGGTTCATGACGGCTTGAGTCATCTCGGCATCCGACACCTCGATTTCGGCCTTCTGGCCCAGCTCGGCCAACAGCAGGCCAAGGCGCACGCGGCGTCCAGCCAACTTGATGTGCTCTTCCGTCGGTTCGATCTCGGGGTGATCATGCCCCTGCACGTCAGGATTTTCCTCGTGCCACAGCTGATGCGCGATCTGCTTGGCCTCCGCGTCCAGAAGCGACGGCGGCAGGTCGAAATCGACCAGCTTGTCCAACGCATCCAACAGCCCGCGTTTCATGACCGCGCGCGCGGCCCCTGAAAATTCGGCTTCCAGACGTTCACTGATCTGCCCTTTCAGAGCCTCCAGATCTTCTGCGCCAAACTTCTTCGCCAACTCGTCGTTGATCTCGGCGGCGACAGGTTCTTTAACCTCTTTCACCTTGCACTCAAAAACAGCGTCCTTGCCGGCCAGGTTCTCAGCCCCATACTCGGCCGGGAAGGAAACCTTCACTTCCACATCATCGCCTGCTTTCGCACCGACCAGCTGCTCCTCGAAACCGGGAATGAACGACCCCGACCCCAGAACCAGCGGATAATCTTCCGCCGCACCGCCGTCAAAGGCTTCGCCGTCAACCTTGCCCAAGAAGTCGATCACAACCTGATCACCGTCCTTGGCTTTCGACCCTTTCTTGCGGTCTTTGAAATCCTGCGCGGTTTCAGCAAGGCTGCCCAGCGCTTCTTCGATATCCGCCTCACCGGCTTTCACAACCAGCTTTTCCAGCTTGATGCCTTTCAGGTCAACGTCCGGGATCTCGGGCAGAGCCTCATAGCTCATCTCGATCTCAACGTCGTCGCCCTCTTTCCAATCTTCATTGGTCATCTTCACGTCGGGCTGCATCGCCGGGCGGTCGCCGCTGTCTTCGAAATGCTTGTTCATGGCGCCATCAACGGCTTCTTGCATGGCTTCGCCCATCAGGCGCTGACCAAACTGCTTTTTCAACAGCGCCATCGGCACCTTGCCCTTGCGGAAGCCCTTCATTTCGACTTCGGGCTGTGCCTCGACCAGCTTTTCGTTGACTTTGGCATCCAGATCAGCGGCCGGAACCACAATCTTATAGCCGCGTTTCAGACCTTCATTCAGGGTCTCGGTGACCTGCATCATCTCGTCCTTTTTCCGTCTATGGTGCGGGTGGAGGGACTTGAACCCCCACGCCTCGCGGCGCCAGAACCTAAATCTGGTGCGTCTACCAATTTCGCCACACCCGCAAAAACCGTGGGCAGCCCGCACTGGTTTCGCAGGGGCCGCCCAAATTCGCGCCCTTCTAACACCAGTATAGGCAGGATGCGAGAGGAAAAACGCGCGCCAAGCCCTTCGACGGGTGCCAAATCGCGTTCTATTGGTCACAGGCTGCGAAGGATTGCCAGTGAGCAGACGCACGCGACCAGAAAACAAGTGCTTTTGCCCGCGACCTTGCTAGCCTGCAAAACACAAAAGCAGAGCCCGGACACCGGGCCACAGACGAAGGCAGGACGTTAATGGCACCCAACCCCTATCCGGGCGGCGTGGTGGCTGGAGATGTGCGCAGCACACCCCCAACCGCAGGCCTTGGCCCCGGCGCAGTGATTCAGACCCATCACGGCAACCGATTGATTGAAACACTTGCCGCTGGCGATCGCATCATCACCGCTGACGGCAGCAGCGCACGCATATCGGCGATCACGGTGGCTGTCGCCCCGGCGCGAGCTTTGTGTCGAATATCTCCCGACGCGCTCATCGAAGGACGAAGGGGCGGACAAAAAAGCCCTCTGATCCTCGCATCGCAACAGATCATACAGGTTTCGGGTTGGCTGGCCCGCGCCATGTTCAGGCGCAATCAGGCGCTGGTGCCAGTCTGTGCGATGGTTGACGGAGAACTGATCCGGCACATGAAGCTGGACGCCGAACTTCCGCTGTTCCAGTTGCATTTCGAGACGCCTGCCCTGTTTCGCGCAGGCGGATTACAAATGCTTGGCGCAGCGCAAAAGCAGCACAGCTTCTAGACACCCAGTTTACGAAACACTCTCGGCAACATCTCGGGCAGGTCTTCCGCAATCAGGCCGGGACCAAATTCCAACGCGCATTCCACATGCAGCCACGCCGCCGATTCCGCCGCCTGCATCGGGTCGAACCCACGCGCCAGCAACCCGGTGATGAAGCCCGCCAGCACGTCCCCTGACCCGGCCGTCGCCAGCCATGGGGCAGACCGCTCATAAGCTGCCGGGTTGACCGCGCACGTTCCATCCGGGTCCGCGATCACCGTATCCGGCCCCTTGAACAGGACCACACAGCCTGCCCGTGCCGCCGCCTCGCGCGTCGCGTCAACCTTCGAATAGGCCGGGCCTTTCGTGGCCGGGGCGTTCAGCTTCTCGGCAATATCCGGGAACAGCCGCGCAAACTCACCGGCATGGGGCGTCAGCACACAGTTTTCATGCAACATATCGAACAATGCCTGCGGCGCATCGGCATACGCCGTCAACGCATCCGCATCCAGAACCGTTGCGCGCCCCGCCGCCAACGCCACCGGCACCAAGTCCCGCGCCCGCTCCAGCCCCAATCCGGGGCCAAGGCAAAGCGCGTTCAGCCGTGCGTCCGCCAACACCGCCTCCAACGCCTGTGCATCCCCAACCGGAGACAACATGATCGCATCCAGCCGCGCCGCGTTTTCCTGAAGCGCGCCGGGCGTGGGCGCAACGGTGACAAGCCCTGCCCCGATCCGCAGCGCCCCACGCGCGGCCAGCCGTGCCGCACCCCCTTTACCGGATGGGCCGGAAAGGATCATGGCATGGCCGTGAGCGTATTTATGACCATCGCCGAGTTTTCCAAGACCGCTGGGTCTATCCTGAAGCTTGACCTTCCCGATACCAGCCTGCTCACACCGTGGCGAACTGGTCTCCAGACCAATGTCTTTCACAGCCAGCTTCGTGCAATACGTTTCACCATCCCCGCAAAAATGACCGATCCGTGCTTTGTGGAATGTCACTGTCAAAAAAGCCCGAACCGCACCATAATTGGCCGACAAGGCAACACCACTATCCATGCACAACCCGGACGGGGCATCTATCGCCACCATTTTTCCGAAAGTCGCCCCTCGAACATACAATCCTTCGAGCGGCCGAAGCACTTTGTCCTCCGGTGACCTGGTCAAGCCTGCACCGAAAACCGCATCGACGAACAGATCACCATCCCGCTCTGCAATGCGGCCTTCGTCCCAAGGTGCAACCTCCCCCATCTCCGCCCACCGCTCATAATTCACCCGCGCATCTGGCGGTAGCCTCGACGCATCCCCATACAGAAACACCTCCACGTCCCAGCCCCGCTCTTTCAACAACCGCGCCACGACAAATCCGTCGCCACCGTTGTTCCCCGGGCCGCACAGCACCACGGCCCTGAACACCTTCCCTGTTTCTTCTGGCGCCAAATATCCCGGGGAGCCCGAGGGGCTGGCCCCTCGGTCCACCCTCGCCAATTCAGGCCATTCCTCGAAGATGGCCTCGACCACTCCCCGCCCGGCCTGCTCCATCAACTCAAGCCCGGTGACCGCGCCCGACTCGATGGCCGCTTGCTCTATCGCCCGCATTTGGGCCGCTGTCAGCAATTCCGTCATGGGTCGCCTTTCAACAAGTGCATAAATTTCCAACCAACCGCCTAATTTTTGTGCAATCGACTGGATATTGGCCGAAACACACCGCCCTGCACCAGCCTATCCAATTGTCCCCCCCACGGGAAAGTGGTCTTTGGGTCGCAACACGCATGAGCCAGATGGGGATGCAGATGAAAAAGATCGAAGCGATCATCAAGCCGTTCAAACTCGATGAAGTCAAAGAGGCCCTTCAGGACATCGGGGTGCAGGGCCTGTCGGTGATCGAAGTCAAGGGGTTTGGCCGCCAGAAAGGCCATACCGAACTGTATCGCGGCGCCGAGTATGTCGTTGACTTTCTTCCCAAAGTGAAAATCGAAGTCGTGCTGCCCGAAGATCAGGTCGACGAAGCGATCGAGGCGATCATCGACGCCGCCAAGACCGACAAGATCGGCGATGGCAAGATCTTCGTCACCCCCGTCGAACAAGCCATTCGCATCCGTACCGGTGAATCCGGCCACGACGCGATCTGACCCAACATCCAGACAAGACACGAACCAAAGGATACTTGAAATGAGTGCAACTGACGTACTTTCCATGATCAAGGATGAAGACATCGCCTATGTCGACATCCGCTTCACCGACGTGCGCGGCAAACTGCAACACGTCACCGTGGATTGCGACCTTGTCGACGAAGACTTCCTGGAAGAAGGCTTCATGTTCGACGGTTCCTCCATCGCAGGATGGAAGTCGATCGAAAACTCGGACATGAAACTGATGCCGGATTGCGCCAGCGCCTATGTCGACCCGTTCTATGCCGAAAAGACCCTGTGTCTGCATTGCTCGATTGTCGAGCCGGACACCGGCGAAGCCTATGGACGCGACCCCCGTGGCACCGCCGAAAAAGCCGAAGCCTATCTGAAATCCTCGGGCATCGGGGATGTGGCCTATATGGGGCCGGAAGCCGAGTTTTTCCTGTTTGACGATGTGCGATTCTCGAACACCATGAACAAGGTCTCGTTCGAAGTGGACGCGGTGGATGCGGCGTGGAATTCGGACACCGAATATGAAATGGGCAACACCGGCCACCGTCCGGGCGTCAAAGGGGGCTATTTCCCGGTGAACCCGATTGACGACGCGCAGGATCTGCGCTCGGAAATGCTGACCACGATGAAGCAGCTTGGCATGAAGACCGACAAGCACCACCACGAAGTGGCCTCGTGCCAGCACGAGCTTGGGTTGATCTTCGACACCCTGACCAAACAGGCTGACGAGCTGCAGAAGTACAAATACGTCATTCACAACGTGGCCCATGCCTATGGCAAGACGGCAACCTTCATGCCGAAACCCATCGCGGGTGACAACGGCACCGGAATGCATGTGAACATGTCGATCTGGAAAGACGGCAAACCGCTGTTCGCTGGCGATAAATACGCCGACCTCAGCCAGGAAGCCCTGTGGTTCATCGGTGGCATTCTGAAACACGCCAAGACCCTGAACGCCTTCACCAACCCGTCGACCAACAGCTACAAGCGTCTGATCCCGGGCTTCGAAGCCCCCGTCCTGCGCGCCTATTCGGCCCGCAACCGGTCGGGCTGCGTGCGTATTCCGTGGACCGAAAGCCCGAAGGCCAAGCGCGTCGAGGCCCGGTTCCCCGACCCCGCCGCCAACCCCTATCTGTGTTTTGCAGCGCTTCTGATGGCCGGGCTTGACGGCATCAAGAACAAGATTGACCCCGGCCCTGCACAGGACAAAAACCTGTATGATCTGCCGGCGGAAGAGCTGGAAGGCATCGACACGGTCTGCGCCTCTTTGCGTGAAGCACTCGACAGCCTGAAAGAGGATCACGACTTCCTGCTGGCCGGTGACGTGTTCACCAAGGATCAGATCGAAGGCTACCTGGCCCTGAAATGGGAAGAGGTCTATGCGTATGAGCAAACCCCGCACCCGATCGAGTATCAGCTTTACTACAGCTGCTGATCCCAACACTGAACAAAAGAAAGGGCGCCGATGATGGCGCCCTTTTTCATGTCACTTTCTGAAATTCTGAAACGTTCCGCAGACCACATTTCTTCCGCTTGCTTTTCCCCTAAAGGATCAGACGCGCCCGCCTGCCGCGCGATAGGCTTCCAACTGCTTCGCGCCCCGCTCGATGCAGATATTGTCAGCTTCCTTCTTCGACATGCTTTCGGGTTTCGCCACAGCCTCGTCCCATTGTACACGTTCGGGGGTGTAAAGCTGACAGGTCACTTTCCCTTTCGGAGTGTTCACTTCGACGGGTGTGCTTTCATAACTGGACCGCCCACAGCCCGACAACACAACAGCCATGCTCAGAACAACCAAACCTGTCCGGATCATCTTATTTACCTTTCATACCAAGTTACCGACCAACGAAGCCGCCATTGGCTCAGCTTCGACAAGCCGTCTTCACCAACGATTAAATTCCAGTCCAGCGATAGTCTAAAGCACGTATTTTTCAAGATATTTTGACTTGAATTGACGAAAACGGCAGGTTTTCGCACCAAATGATGGCATCCATCACACCCGTTCAACCGATCGGGGATCGGATGCCTTGCTTAGGCCAGAGGGGCGCCATGCTTCTGTCATTACCGTTAACGGTCGCCGGGTCGCGAATCACGCCTCATTGCGCACGACATAGGTGTGGATCGAAAAAACCACCGCCCCCGTCACCGGCAGACGCCGCATCCCCTGACGCTCGACCCGGGTCCATGTGGGGCCGTCCGGCGCCATCTCTCACCGATCGACTTCGCGCCGGGGTTGGTGCAGTTCCGGATCATTATAGGTCAGGCAGTTCGCCCGCCACATCGGCCGTCCGACCTGAATCCCATCGAACAGGCGTTGCACGCGTTTTGCGATATCCGGTGTATAATCCGTCACCGGCTTGTGAATGCGGATCAGGGGTTTCATGAACTTCTCCTCAAGCGACCAACTGGCAGGAAAGCACAGGATGGCCCCGGTCAGAACGTGTTCGTCCCCTTGCTTCTGCATCAAAACAAGATCTTCCTGCACAAGGTGCCCGCATGTC
The DNA here is from genome assembly GCF_023195575.1 of Aliiroseovarius sp. S2029. NCBI lineage: Bacteria > Pseudomonadati > Pseudomonadota > Alphaproteobacteria > Rhodobacterales > Paracoccaceae > Aliiroseovarius > Aliiroseovarius sp. S2029. The sequence goes on along the minus strand of NZ_JALPQE010000003.1, from coordinate 44,569 downwards.
AGAAGCGGCGCGTCGCGGTCAATCACGACGTTGCGCCCGTCCGGGCATGTCACCCTCTCATCGGAAACCTCGAAACCTTGACTGACTGCAAGCGCGTCCAGAACGGTGTCCAGCAATTCCTCGGCTGCGGGCCGTGCAGCCTCGCTCAGCTTGTGAACGGCATCGCGTCTGGAATGGATCAACGCAATGCGATGGGCCATCTGCGCGGCATAGGCATCGTCCTGCACCAGCCATTCGCCCGGTGCGATCGGCTGCAAGCCGGGAAGTCGCGTCAATCGCGCGTCTTCCCAGGGGCGGATCGGCAGGGCTGACTGGCAGATTTCGACCATGGAATGCTCCGTCAGACAGGTGGGTCAACACTTTGTCGGGGCGGCGCCCGGATCAAGCCCGTTCACGCACCGAATGGCAAGTCAAAGCGTGCAAACAAGCCGAAATGATCCGAGCCGAGCCGCTCCAGCCGCTGCACGCTGCCATCGCCGCCACTGACCAGAACATGATCAATCGGCACCCGCATCCAGCCCCGCATCTTGGTCAGAGTCACATGGGGCGGCCCGATCCTTTCGGTCCTGCTGATCTCGGTCAGCCGGGTCATGGCATGGCTCCACGGCACCATGTTGAAGTCACCGCCAATCACCAGCGGCGCGCCGCTATCGTCATTTGCAAGTCTGGACAGAACCGGAGACAGGCGCGCGATATGGGCCGGTTGGCTTTTCGGCCAGGGCCAGTGCAGATGGATCGACACCACCCAGACCGGGCCGCGTGGCGTGGTCACTTGCATCGCCGCAAGGCCATCGGCTTCGGCGCAGAACCCCGACCCCGGCACCATCGGCCAGCGCGAGGCCACCGCCACGCCACCCACGGTGGCGAAGGGGCAGAACTGCCGCGCCTTATAGGTCGCCTCCAGCGGATCAAACACCACCATGTTTGCGCCGCTGATCTCTTGCAAGGTCAGGAAATCGGGGCGACGGGCCAGTATGTCTGCCGCCAAAAGCCCGGGGTCTTCGACGCGAAACCGCATGTTTTTCTGATACAGGCTCAGTCCTGATCCGCCCGATGCACTCAGCGCGCCGCTCATCCAGAAGATCGGGCCGAAGGCGATCAGCGCCGCAGCCCCTCCGACAACCGCCCAGCGCCGTGCCCGTGCCACCCAAAGCAGCACGGCCAGAAGCAGGATCGCCAGGGCAATTTGCGGTCGGAACACGGCGACACTGTCCCCTGCCGGATGGAACCGCCCCAGATATCCTGCCCCCAACGCGGCTAGGGCCAGCAACAACAGATTTCTAAGACCGCGCTTAATCATGCGTTCGTGATACCCGGATCAACTTCGAATGGCACATTCAATCACCACTGCGTGAGCGACGCTCCGCCAAGCTTGTGAGCTACGCGCTGGATGCCCAATCTGCAAGAACGCATCAAGGGGGTTTGCCAATGACGACCGAGAAATTTACCTTCACCGGCCATGCGGGTCACGCATTGGCCGCGCGGCTGGACGTGCCCGAAGGGCCGCATCTGGCCACCGCCCTGTTTGCCCATTGTTTTACCTGCAGCAAGGACATCATAGCGGCCCGCCGGATCGCGGCCCGCCTTGCCGCGCTGGGGATTGCCGTGCTGCGCTTTGATTTCACCGGGCTGGGCCATTCCGAGGGTGAGTTCGAAAACACCCATTTCTCGTCCAATGTCGACGATATTCTGTTGGCGGCGCAGGCATTGTCGGATCGTGACATGCCGCCCAGCCTGCTGATCGGGCATTCGCTGGGTGGGGCGGCCATCCTCAAGGCGGCAAGCCGTTTGCCGGACACAAAGGGGGTCGTGACCATCGGTGCCCCTGCCGATCCGGCCCATGTGATCGAAACCTTTCGCGAGGCCCTGCCCCGCATCCGCGCCGAAGGCAGTGCCGAGGTTCGTTTGGGTGGTCGGCCCTATCGGGTCAGCGACGCGTTCCTCGAGGACGTCAAGAGCAGTGACCTGGAAACGATCCTTGGCAATCTGAAACCCGCGCTTCTTGTGCTGCATGCCCCGCGCGACGAGGTCGTCTCGATCGACAACGCCGCTCGTATTTTCATGGCCGCCAAGCATCCGAAAAGTTTCGTGACCCTGGATGACGCCGATCACCTGATCACGCGCGCCGAAGATGCTGAATATGTGGCGGAAGTGATCGCGGCATGGGCTGCAAAATACATTGAACTGACCCCGCCCGCCCCACCACCCGGCGCCCCTGAAGGTATCGTGCGTGCCAGCGAAGCCGACCCGCGCGGGTTCCTGCAAGACATACAATCCGGACCGAACCACCATATGTATGCCGACGAGCCTTTGGCTTATGGCGGCACCAACAAGGGCTTGTCGCCCTATGGGTTCCTGTCGGCAGGTCTGGCGGCCTGCACCTCGATGACCATCCGCATGTATGCCCGCCGCAAAGGCTGGCCGCTCGACCATGTGCGCGTGGATGTGAGCCACGACAAGGTGCATGCCCAGGATGCCGAAACCGGCACCCGCGACCGGGTCGACCAGTTCCAGCGCGAAATCTGCCTTGAGGGCGCGCTGGACGCTGATCAACGCGCCCGTTTGCTGGAAATCGCCGATCGTTGCCCTGTGCACCGCACCCTGGAAGGCTCCAGCAAGGTGGTGACCCGGCTGGTTGACTGACCCCCGATGTGCGGTTCCTGACAACACTTGACGCGGAAAGAGGCACACCGACCGACCGGAACGGCTTTTGGCCTTGACCTGCGCCACCCACGCGTCAAAAACCCCCCGTATGAGTACAGGCAGACTAACCATTGATCTGGACGCCGTGGCCGCCAACTGGCGGGCGCTGGACGCGAAATCCGACCCCGAGGTGCAAACCGCCGCGGTGGTCAAGGCCGACGCCTATGGGCTTGGCGTGGGCAAGGTGGCGCGTGCGCTGGCCGCGGCTGGCGCGCGCCGGTTCTTTGTCGCCGTGGCCGAGGAAGGCGCCGCCCTGCGCGAAGCCCTTGGTCCGGGGCCGGAAATCAGCGTCTTCGGGGGCCATATGTCGGGCGATACTGACATGATCCACGACCTTGGCCTTGTGCCCATGCTGAATTCGGTCGAACAACTGACCCGCCATTTCGAAGCCCTGCCGGGTCACCCGTTCGGCATCCAGCTGGACACAGGCATGAACCGGTTGGGAATGGAGCCACCCGAATGGACCACGCTGCGCGATCTGATTCTATCGCAGAACCCGCGCCTGATCATGAGCCATCTGGCCTGCGCGGATGAACCCACCCACCTGATGAACCGCCAGCAGCTCGACACATTCCACGAAATGACCGAGGGCGTGGACGTGCCGCGCAGCTTGTCGGCAACCGGTGGCATCCTGATGGGCCCGGATTATCATTTCGACTTGACGCGACCCGGCATCGGCCTTTATGGCGGCCTGCCTTTTGACAACGCGACCCCTGTCGTGACGCTGGACCTGCCGGTTGTGCAAATTCGCGATCTGGCAGCAGGAGAAAGCGTTGGCTATTCCAACACATGGGTTGCAGAGCACGCCACGCGCGTGGCCACCGTAAGCGGTGGATATGCAGATGGCATCACCCGTCACATCTCGAACAAGGCCGTGCTGTTTCACGAAGACACCCCCTGCCCGATTGTGGGCCGCGTGTCGATGGACCTGATCACCGTCGATGTCGGGCATCTGAAGGAAGACCCCAAAGCACTGACCCTGTTGGGCACGCACCAGACCCCGGATGATTTGGCTGACGTGGCCGGGACAATCGGTTATGAAGTGCTGACACAGCTTGGCGCGCGCTATGCCCGCTATTACGCGCGAGGTCGCGGATGAAGCCGCTTACGTATCCTCTGGCCGCCCTGGGCCGCGCCACGCTTGGCTTTCTGGCCATGGTCGGACGTGTGGCGATCTTCGCCGGGCAATCGCTCAGCCATATCATCCGCCCGCCCTTTTATCCGCGCGAGTTTCTGAACGCGCTTCTGAACATCGGCTATTTCAGCCTGCCCGTGGTGGGCCTGACCGCGATCTTCACCGGTGCCGCCCTCGCCCTGCAAATCTATTCCGGCGGGCAACGTTTCTCGGCAGAAGCCGTGGTGCCCCAGATCGTCGCCATCGGTATGGTGCGAGAACTCGGTCCGGTGCTTGTGGGCTTGATGATCGCCGCCCGCGTGACATCCTCGATCGCCGCCGAGATTGCGACGATGAAAGTGACCGAGCAGATCGACGCCCTTGTCACCCTGTCTACCCACCCGATGAAATACCTGACCGCGCCCCGTGTGCTGGCCGCGATCCTCGTCGTGCCCGCGCTGGTGGGTATCGGCGATATCATCGGCATCATGGGCGGCTATGTCGTCGGCACCAAACAACTGGGTTTCGCGCCGGGCGCTTATATCAACAACACATGGAACTTCCTTGAAACCGCCGACATCGTGTCATCCCTTGTGAAAGGCGCGGTGTTCGGGTTCATTGCCGCCGTGATGGGCTGCTATCACGGGATGAATTCCGGTCGCGGCGCGCAGGGCGTGGGCCGGGCAACCAAAACCTCGGTCGAGGCGGCCGCGATCCTGATCCTTGCCGCCAACTTCCTTCTCACCAGCTTCTTCTTTACCTCATGATTGAACTGACAGACGTCCATAAAAGTTTCGGCCCCAAGAAGGTACTAACAGGTGTGAACCTGACCATTCCGCGTGGCGAAAGCATGGTGGTGATCGGCGGGTCCGGCACCGGGAAATCCGTGCTTCTGAAATGTGTTCTGGGCCTGATGACGCAGGACAGCGGCACGATCACGCTGGACGGTGAAGACACGCAAAAAGCCGAACGCGACGCGTTTCTGGCCCGCTTCGGAATGCTGTTTCAAGGCGGTGCGCTGTTTGACAGCCTGCCCGTCTGGCAAAACGTGGCATTCCGCTTGTTGCGCGGCTCACTGGCCCGTCCGTGGCCCGAGGCGCGCGAAATCGCGGTTGAGAAACTGCGCCGGGTCGGCCTGACCCCCGATGTCGCCGACCTCTACCCAGCCGAACTGTCGGGCGGGATGCAAAAACGCGTGGGCCTTGCCCGCGCCATCGCCGCCGAACCCGAGATCATCTTCTTTGACGAGCCCACTACCGGCCTTGACCCCATCATGTCCGGCGTCATCAACGACCTGATCCGCGAAATCGTCGTGGAAATGGGCGCCACCGCCATGACCATCACCCACGATATGTCCTCGGTCCGCGTGATCGCCGACAAAGTCGCGATGCTGCACGGGGGAAAGGTCCAGTGGACGGGACCGGTGAGTGAGATGGATGCCTCGGGCGACCCTTACCTGACGCAGTTCATTTCGGGCAGTGCGGAAGGGCCGATTGAGGCGGTGCGTTAAGGAAAGATGCCCGGCAGTCCTGCCGGGCCGCGCCACCGCGCGGGTCTCTGCAGCCCTCTGTCTCTCTCTTAACCTCGCCAATTCGGACACTGAGTCACCATGCTCAAATACCTCAACCTCGCCCTTCTCATCGCCTTCCCCATCGCGTGGTTCGCCCCGCTCATGCGCGCGGGGATCAACCTGCCGCTCTTTGGCCTGAAGGAAGTCAGCGTGATCTCTGGCCTGCAAGCCCTGTGGGACACGGACGTGATCCTCGCCCTGCTTGTCACCTTCTTCGCGGTCTTTGCGCCGATCATGAAGGTGCTTGGCCTCGCGCTGATCCAGTTCGGTATGATGCGCCGCAAGATGCTGCCGGTGTTCAATATCCTCGGCAAACTCGCCATGGCTGACATCTTCCTGATCGCGCTTTACATCGTGATCGTGAAGGGCATCGGTATGGCGAAGATCGAGACCGGATGGGGCTTGTATCTTTTCACCGCCTGTATTCTCACCTCGATTGCGATCAGCTTCGCAACGGCCAAACGCCAGAGGGTCTGAGCCCTCTTGCAAGCCCTGATTGGGTCGGGCAAAAAGCCCCATGGCAAAAACTCAGAAATCCTTCACCTGCAATGCTTGCGGCGCGTCCTCGTCCAAATGGTCGGGGCGGTGCGAAGCGTGCGGAGAATGGAACACCATCGTTGAAGATGTGCCGCTAAGTGCCGGCCCTGCCTCGAAATCCCTGGGCGGCAAGCGCGGCACGGCGATCAGGCTGACCGACCTGTCCACGGAAGAAACGCCGCCACCCCGCACCGAATGCGGCATGGCCGAGCTTGACCGGGTTTTGGGCGGTGGGCTGGTGCCCGGATCGGCCATCCTTGTGGGGGGCGATCCCGGCATTGGCAAGTCGACCTTGCTGTTGCAAGCCGCCGCAAAGTTTGCCCGCGCCGGGTTACCCACAATCTATGTCTCGGGCGAAGAAGCCTCGGCGCAGGTGCGGATGCGCGCAGGGCGTCTGGGCTTGACCGATGCCCCGGTTCGGCTCGCTGCCGAGACCAACCTGCGCGACATCATGACGACGCTGGACGCGGAACGCCCGGCGCTTGCGATCATCGATTCCATCCAGACCATGTGGGCCGACCATGTGGACAGCGCGCCGGGGTCGGTCAGTCAGGTCCGCACCGCCGCGCATGAGCTGACAACCTTCGCCAAGAAGCGCGGCATTTCGGTCGTTCTGGTCGGGCACGTCACCAAGGAAGGCCAGATCGCTGGCCCGCGTGTTGTCGAGCACATGGTCGACACGGTGCTTTATTTTGAAGGCGAACGCGGCCACCAGTTCCGCATCCTGCGCGCGGTCAAGAACCGCTTTGGTCCAGCGGACGAGATCGGCGTGTTCGAGATGACGGGCAAAGGGCTGGCCGAAGTGCTGAACCCGTCGGCCCTGTTTCTGTCCGACCGCGAAGACCCCGCCCCCGGTTCTGTCGTGTTTGCGGGTATCGAAGGCACGCGCCCCGTACTGGTCGAGTTTCAGGCGCTGGTCGCGCCCTCCTCCCTCAGCCAGCCGCGCCGGTCCGTTCTGGGTTGGGACAGCGGGCGGTTGGCGATGATTCTGGCGGTTCTGGAAGCCCGCTGCGGTATCCCTTTCGCCGGGCTGGACGTCTATCTGAACGTCGCCGGTGGCATGAAAATTTCGGAACCCGCCGCCGACCTTGCTGTGGCGGCGGCGCTACTTTCCGCGCGCGAGGATGCGGCAATCCCGAAAGAGACTGTGGTTTTTGGCGAAATCAGTCTATCAGGGGCTTTGCGCCCTGTGGGGCAGACCGAAAACCGGTTGAAAGAAGCGCAAAAACTTGGTTTCACAGCCGCAATTGCGCCCACGCGCAGCAAAACAGGCTCGGGCTCCGGGTTGAAGATACAGAAGATGGCGGACCTGACCGGGTTCGTTGGTGAGATTTTCGGGGCCGGTTAGCCCCACAAAAAGGGACGGTGGCAAGCCACGCTTGAACCGAAGTGAGACGACATGGAAGGCTTCACCTTGATTGACGGGATCGTTGCGGCGGTCATCCTGATTTCGGCCATTCTGGCCTATTCGCGTGGGTTCGTGCGCGAAGGCATGTCCATCCTCGGGTGGATCGCGGCGGCCATTCTGGCCTATATCTTTGCCCCCCGCGCCCTGCCGCTGGTCAAGGAAATACCGGTGCTGAAGGACTTCATTGCCGACAGTTGCGAATTGTCGATGATCGCGGCCTTTGCCGGTGTCTTTGCGCTGGCGCTGGTGATCGTGTCGATCTTCACGCCGCTCTTTTCCTCTGCCATCCAACGATCCGCGCTTGGCGGGCTGGATCAGGCGCTTGGTTTCATCTTTGGCGTCGCGCGCGGCCTGTTGCTGGTTGCCATCGCGCTTGTCGTTTATGACCGCATCGTGACCACGGACACGATCGCGATGGTCGACGACAGCCGCACCGCCAAGATCTTTGCCCGCACGCAAGACAAGATCAATGAACAGATCCCCGAGGACGCGCCGGGCTGGATTGTCCAGAAATATGAAGATCTGGTTGGTGCCTGCAGCTCGCCGTTCCAACAAGCGCCGACAGAGTAACGTGACAGCGCGCCCAACCGGGCGCGTTTCGCATCTGGCCGCATGGGTTGCGCGCCGTCCTGAAGATCGCCGCGTGACATACCAGGGCGGGTCCAGTAAGACAGGGCCAACGCCACGGAATCGGAGCCCGCTGCCCATGTCCGACACCTTGTCAGCCGCCACCAAATCCCTGCCCCCCGCACATCCTTTCGATGACGACAAGCTCAAGGAAGAATGCGGCGTTTTCGGGGTGATCGGCCTGGCGGACGCCGCCAATTTCGTGGCCCTTGGCCTGCACGCCCTGCAACATCGCGGGCAAGAGGCCGGGGGCATCGTCTGCCATGACCCCGAACTTGGCTTCAACTCTGTCCGCCGTTTTGGATATGTGCGCGACAATTTCACCAAGGCCAGCGTGATGGAAACCCTGCCCGGCCCCATCGCCATCGGGCACGTGCGCTATTCCACCGCAGGATCGAAGGGCGCGGCCATTCGGGACGTGCAGCCGTTCTTTGGTGAATTTGCGATGGGCGGGGCGGCCATTGCCCATAATGGCAACATCACCAACGCCTTGGCCCTGCGCCGCGAATTGGTCGAGCGCGGGTCGATCTTCCAAAGCTCGTCGGATAGCGAGTGCATCATTCACCTGATGGCCCGTTCGCTACAACGCAACATCCCCGAACGGATGGAGGACGCGCTGCGTCGTGTCGAAGGCGCGTTCTCGGTCGTTGCCATGACCCGGACCAAGCTGATGGGCGTCCGCGATCCGCACGGGGTGCGCCCGCTTGTGCTGGGCCGGTTGGGTGAAGGCTGGGTGCTGGCCTCGGAAACCTGTGCGCTGGACATCATGAACGCCGAGTTCGTCCGCGAAATCAAACCCGGCGAGATGGTGGTGATCAGCGCCGAGGGCGTTGAAAGCCGCTTTCCCTTCCGCCCGAAACCGTCGAAGTTCTGTATTTTCGAGCATGTATATTTCTCGCGCCCCGACAGCAGCTATGGCGGACGGTCAGTCTATGAAACCCGCTGCCAGATCGGTGTCGAACTGGCCCGCGAAAACCCCGTGGACGCCGACATCGTCTGTCCCGTCCCTGACAGCGGCACGCCTGCGGCGATCGGTTACAGCCAGGAAAGCGGTATTCCCTATGCGATGGGGATCATCCGCAACCAGTATATGGGCCGTACCTTCATTGAACCGACCGAACAGATCCGCAATATGGGCGTTCGCCTGAAGCTGAACGTGAACCGCGCCCTGATCAAGGGCAAGCGCGTGGTGCTGGTCGATGACAGTGTGGTGCGCGGCACGACGACGCGCAAGGTGAAGGACATGATGCTGGACGCCGGCGCCAAGGAAGTGCATTTCCGCATCGCCTCCCCCCCCACAGCCTGGCCCTGTTTTTACGGCGTCGACACGCCCGAACGCGAAAAACTGCTCGCCGCCACGATGAGCGAGGATGAAATGCGCGAGCATCTGAAGGTGAACAGCCTGAAATTCATCTCGCTGGACGGTCTTTACCGTGCGGTGGGCGAAGCGTCGGGCCGCAAGAACGACTGCCCGCAATATTGCGACGCCTGTTTTTCAGGCGAATACCCGGTCACGCCGTCAGACAAGGTGGACAGCGGGTTTGAACTGAAAGCGGCGGCAGAATGACGCCCGCGCCCGGGCAAACGGCTTTGGCCTTGCCCTCGGCGCTTGGGAATGAAAAGACGGCAGCATGACTGAGACACAGAAAATCGCCCTTGTGACGGGGGCTTCGCGCGGTTTGGGCGCCGCTCTGGCACTTGAGCTATCCAAGACCCACCACGTCGTTGCCGTGGCCCGCACCACCGGTGCACTGGAGGAACTGGACGACCAGATCAAGGCCCAAGGCGGCACGGCCACGCTGGCGCCGATGGACATCACCAACCGCGATGCGATGGCGCATCTGTGCCGTTCGGTCCATGACCGATGGGGGCCAGTGGATATCTGGGCGCACACCGCGATTTACGGCCCGGCCTTGATGCCGACGCCCGATCTGGACGACAAGGGGTGGACGCAGGCGCTGAACACCAATGTCGAAGCCACACGGAACCTGATCCATATGGTCAACGCGCTGATGACCGATGACAGCACCGCGCTTTTCTTTGCCGACGACCACGCGGGCGAGAAGTTTTTTGCAGGCTACGGCGCCACCAAGGCCGCGCAGATGGCGCTGGTCCGCAGTTGGGCTGCCGAGAATGCAAAGATCGGGCCACGCGTTGTGATCGCCGAACCAAAGCCCCTTGCCACCTCGATGCGTGCACGCTTTTTCCCCGGCGAAGATCGCAGCAAACTGGCCCCGGTCGACGAAGAAGCCCGCCGCATTCTGACCGAAGCCGGGCTGGCCTGACACCCCATCGCCCGATATGCCATCGGCACAGGCCGCGCTGCGCTTGCCGCGCGCGCCAAGCTGCCGTATTGAGAAGGCAATACCGTGCCGATCCAGGGCTGGGCAGACGGGCAGGAAGGGCCAGATAATGCGCATTCTCATCACCAATGACGACGGGATCAACGCGCCGGGTCTGAAGATCGCCGAAGCCATTGCGCAAGAGGTCGCACAAGAGCTTGCGGGCGAACGGGCCGAGATCTGGACCGTCGCCCCGGCTTTCGAACAATCCGGCGTGGGTCACTGCATTTCCTATACGCATCCCTTCATGATTGCCGAACATGGCCCCCGCCGCTTTGCCGCCGAAGGCAGCCCGGCCGATTGCGTGATTGCGGCGATCTATGACGTGATGCCCGACCGGCCCGACCTTGTGATCTCAGGCGTGAACCGGGGCAACAATTCAGCCGAAAATGCGCTGTACTCCGGCACGCTGGGGGCCGCGATGGAAGCCGCCTTGCAAGGCCTGCCCGCCATCGCCCTGTCGCAATATATGGGTCACGGAACCAAGGGGCTGGCCAATATGTTCGATGCGGCGGCGGCATATGGCGGTGAGGTGGTGCGTCGCCTTCTGGCCGATGCCCCATGGGATCACGGTGCCGATTACCGCCTGTTCTACAACGTAAATTTCCCGCCTGTCGGGTCAGATCAGGTCAAGGGCGTCAAGGCCGCCCCGCAGGGCTGGCGCAATGATGCATTTTTCAGGATCGAGGCGCAGAACAGCCCCTCGGGCCGCAAGTTCTTGTGGATCAAGGGCGGACCGCAGGCCAATCGCGCGGCCCCCAATATGGACGTGACCCACAATCTGGATGGCTTTGTGTCTGTCACACCCATGCGCGCAGATCTGACCGCCCATGACCATCTGGACCATCTGGGGGCACTGTTTGAATGAGTGATGCGGGCATCTCAGACGCGGAACGCAAAATGCAGTTCCTATACACCCTGCGCTCAAAGGGGGTGACGAACCCGCGCGTTCTGTCCGCCATGGAAGAGATCGACCGTGGACCTTTCGTTCGCGGGCTGTTCGCTGAACGCGCCTATGATGATATGCCGCTGCCGATCTCCTGTGGGCAAACGATCTCGCAGCCTTCTGTGGTCGGGTTGATGACACAGGCTGCGCAGATCAATCCGCGTGACAAGGTGCTCGAGGTTGGCACCGGGTCGGGCTATCAGGCGGCGATCCTGTCGCGGCTGGCACGCCGGGTTTACACGATCGATCGGCACCAGAAACTGGTGCGCGCGGCGCGCGAATTGTTCGAGGCAATGGACCTGCACAACATCACGACAATCACCGGCGACGGATCGCGGGGCTTGCCAGATCAGGCGCCGTTTGACCGCATCATCGTCACCGCCGCCGCCGAGGATCCGCCCGGTCCCCTCTTGGCGCAGCTTGCCATTGGCGGTATCATGATCGTGCCGGTGGGGCAGTCCGACGCGGTACAAAGCCTGATCAAGGTGACGCGGACCGAAGACGGGTTCGAATATGAAGAGCTTCTGCCGGTGCGGTTCGTGCCCCTTTTGGAGGGGCTTGGGCAGGACTGACATAGAAGATGATCCGGAACACCGGGCCGCGGGGCCGACCCCGCACAGCAGTGAAAAGACCCGGCAACAGGGTCGCAACCAGAGCCCGACCACGGGCAAACGGATTGAGGAACGAGCAATGCCACTTTCAAGCACGACCAAATTTGGTGCGCACCGCGACATGCGCCGCCGCCCCCTGCGCTCTGCCGCCCTGATCGGGCTTTTGGTGGGGATGACGGGTTGTGATGGCAATTTCGACATGGATTTCCGACGTTTCGCACCCGGCGGGCTTTCCACCGCCGAGGCGGCGCAAGGGGCCACCACCGCCGCACGGCCCAAGGCTGATGCGCGAGGTGTGATCTCTTACCCCAGTTATCAGGTGGCGGTGGCCCGGCGCGGCGACACGGTCGCGCAGGTGGCCGGCCGCATCGGAATGGCGCCAGCCGAGCTGGGACGCTATAACGGTATCGCGGTCGATGCCCGCCTGCGCGAAGGCGAGGTGCTGGCCCTGCCCCGGCGTGTGGCGGAACCGGCGACCGGCGTGATCCAACCCAATGACAACATCGACATCACCACCTTGGCGGGCGACGCGATTGACCGTGCGGACAGCCCGTCTGGCAAACCCGCAGCCGTGGTGACATCGGGTGAACAACCGACCCGCCATCGCGTCGCGCGGGGCGAAACCGCCTATTCGATCGCGCGCAACTATGGGGTGTCGGTCCGCGCATTGGCGGATTGGAACGGCCTTGGCTCCAGCCTGACGGTGCGCGAAGGGCAACATCTGATGATCCCCGTGAAGGTGGATGCATCGGTTCAGACCGCCAGCGTGACCCAACCTGGCCAGGGCTCGGCGGCCCCGATCCCGCCCTCGTCGACCAAGCCCTTGCCAAAGGACGAAGCCGTGCCCGAGAAAGTGGCCGCACCCGCTTCGCCGAAACTGGAGGAAAGCCGCACCCCGGCCAGCACCGCGCGCATGTCGCTGCCGGTTTCCGGCAAGGTGACAAGCCTGTTTGACGCCGAAAAGGCCGGATACATTCTGGTTTCGGCCAAACCCGGCGATCCGGTCAAGGCAGCCGCCAACGGAACCGTCCGGCTGGTATCAAAGGACGTCGAGGGCGAAGAGATCGTGGTGATCGACCACGGCAACGGCACCCAAAGCGCCTATAGCTTCATCGAAGGGATCAAGGTCAAGAAAGGTCAGTCGGTCAAACGTGGCCAGCAGATCGCTTCGGCCTCGAAAAACCAGTATAATGCAATCCAGTTTCTTGTGTTCAAGGGCACCGAGCCGGTCGACCCGATGCCGTACCTGAATTAAGACAGATCGGATTTTCAGTGTGAGGGGCGGCCAACTGGCCGCCCCTGATGCGTTTCAAGCCTAAAGCGTGATGCGGAACAAGGCAAAGCCGCTGTCGGACATGCCCGCCTCTTCGATTGTCACACCGGGCACATTGGCGGCGTGTTTGGCAGCAGCGGGTCCGGTTTCAAACAGAACGCTTGTGTTCTCCATCGGCGCAAAAGTCCAGTTGCCATCCGCCTTCGGGTTGATTGTGCCCTTTTCAACGATATAGCGCACGATCACGTCGCGGTTGGTATCCGGCCCTTCAAAGATGGTCGTATCACCGCCGGCGCCCGGGAAATGTCCGCCGCCACCCGCGCGGTAGTTGTTGGTTGCGACGATGAACTCCTGTTCATCGTCAATGGGTTGTCCGTCAAACTGCAAGTTGATGATCCGGTGGGCATCGGGGGCGATCACCTCGCCGTCCTTGTTGTATCTGGCAGGCTGGCTCAGGTCGATCTGATAGGTCACGCCGTCGATCGCATCGAAATTATAGGACGGCATCTCGGGATTCAGCAGCACAGCGTCCTCGGCCCCCGGCTCGATCTGGTTGAAGATCGTGGCTGACCGTTCCAGCCACTCGCGCACGGTCGCGCCGTTGATCCGCACCGCGCGCACCGTGTTGGGATAGAGATACAGGTCCGCCACGTTCTTGATCGCCACATCACCGACCGCCACATCCGTATAGTAATCCGGCCCCCCGCGCCCTCCGGCCTTGAACGGGGCTGCGGCAGACAGGATCGGCAGACCTTCGTGCTCGGTCCCTTTCATCATCTGTTCAATATACCAGGTCTGGGCGTTCGAGACGATCTGCACCGACGGATCGTCGGCGACCAGCGCGAAATAGGAATGCAACGGGGCGTCGGTCTTGCCGACTGCACGGCGCACATATTCCAGGGTCTCGTCATGTTCTTTCTGCACCGAGGCCAGCACGGCCGGGTCGCTTTCCACCAGCGCCGTGATCGAACGATCTTCCTCGCGTTTGTAGATCGGGCGTGCCTCGCAACTGTGCGATACCACACGCCACGCGCCGCCGTCATGTTCCAGCATCAGGTCGATCAGACCCATATGCGAACCCCAGAACCCGCCCATCACAGCCGGAATCCCCATCAGCGTGCCCGCTTCGACATCCGCGCCAGCAAAATCGGCGTAGGTGTCAGAGGGGAACACAAGATGGGAATGACCCGTCAGCACTGCGTCGATCCCTTCGACCGCCGCCAGCGGGATCGAGGCATTCTCCATCCCATCGCTATGCTCAGCCGCGCCAATGCCAGAGTGAGACAACGCGATGATCAGATCAGCCCCTTCCTCGCGCATCTGCGGGACATAGGCGCGCGCGGCTTCAACGATGTCACGGGCCATCACGTTGCCCTCCAGGTGGCGACGGTCCCAGTTCATGATCTGGGGCGGCACGAAGCCGATGAACCCGATGCGAATGGGCTGAACGGTGCCTCCGCCATTGGTGATCTCGCGATCGACGATCACATAGGGCGGCAGCAGCGTTTCATCTTCGCGCGGCGTGGCGCCCATCTTCTTGGCAACATTGGCGCAGACGATGGGAAAACCAGCCCCAGCCACGGATTTCATCAAGAAATCAAGACCATAGTTAAACTCGTGATTGCCCAGAGTTGATGCGTCAAACCCCAGGGCGTTCATGGCATTGATGACCGGATGCGTGTCGCCATCCTTCATGCCGCGCTCATAGGCAATGTAGTCGCCCATGGGATTGCCTTGCAGGAAATCCCCGTTGTCCAGAAGCAGAGAATTGGTCGCCTCGGCCCGCACCTCGCCGATCAGGGACGCGGTGCGCGCCAGGCCGACCGTATCAACTTCGCGATCCGCGTAGTAGTCATAGGGGAAGACGTGAACATGAAGGTCCGTCGTCTCCATGATCCGCAGATGCGCCTGATTCTGCGACGCATGAACGGAATAGGGATGCAGGGCAATGAACCCCGCTGTGCCAGCCAGAAAGCCGCGACGCGATAGGGTAAGAGACATGGGAACCTCCGCTTATGACAGGAATGGAAACAGGCTAGGACAACATCATGACAGCGAAAGGGCCAGTTTGGCAAATTTCACTTGTCCGAAACCGCAACGCCCCGCCGGTCATTCAGGACGGCGAGGCGCTTTCAGTTTGTGTTTCCAATGCCTTACGGGCGGTTATTCGTCTGCGCGCCCTTTGCCCAGATGCTTGCGCAACCGCGACGGCGTCGACTTCTTGCGGTTTTTATAGGGGTTCTGATCCCCCTGCCCGCGCATGGTCAGGCGGATCGGCGTGCCGGGCATGTCAAAATCCTCGCGCAGGCCATTGACCAGATAGCGGCTGTAGCTGTCGGGCAGTTTGTCGGGTTGCGAGCACATCACGACGAATCCCGGCGGGCGGGTTTTCACCTGAGTCATATAGCGCAGCTTGATCCGCCGTCCCCCCGGCGCGGGCGGCGGGTGGGCGGCGATCATTTCGGCCAGCCAGCCGTTCAACTGTGCGGTTTTCACCCGGCGGTTCCAGATCTCATGCGCGCGCATGACAGCCGCTTGCAGACGCTCCAACCCCTTCCCCGTTTTGGCAGAGATGGTCACAAGGGGCGCGCCACGCAACTGCGGCAACAGGCGGTCAAACGCCTCTTTCAGTTCTTTCAGCTTGGCCTGTTTCTCAGGCTCCGCATCCCATTTGTTGACCGCAACCACCACCGCGCGCCCTTCGCGTTCGGCAAGGTCAGCGATGCGCAGGTCTTGCTGTTCAAACGGGATGGCCGCGTCCAGAAGCACCACGACAACTTCGGCAAACTTCACCGCACGCAATCCATCCGAGACCGAGAGTTTTTCGATCTTTTCCTGCACCTTGGCGCGTTTGCGCATCCCGGCGGTATCAAAGATGCGTGTCGGCACCCCGCCCCAATCGAAGCGCAGCGAAATCGCATCGCGGGTGATTCCGGCTTCCGGCCCTGTCAGAAGACGTTCTTCCCCGATCAACTTGTTGATCAACGTGGACTTACCCGCGTTGGGGCGTCCGATCACAGCCACCTGCAAGGGTTTGTCCTGCGTCGGCACGCGCGGGCCATCATCCGCGCCCTCGTCAAAATCAACATCCGTTTCGGGGGCCATTTCTGCGGCGCGTTTTTCGAATTTTTCCGAGATCGGGCGCAGCACATCCATCAGCTCGCCCATACCTTCACCGTGCTCGCCGGACAGGCGGATCGGCTCGCCCAGACCCAGCGAGAAGGCTTCCAGATACCCGGCCTCGCCCGCCTTGCCCTCGGACTTGTTGGCGGCAAGGATCACATGGGCGTTCTTGCGGCGCAGAATGTCGGCAAACACCTCGTCCGAGGGCAGAATGCCAGCGCGCGCATCCACCAGAAACAGGCAGGCATCGGCCATTTCCACGGCCCGTTCGGTCAGCCGGCGCATCCGGCCCTGAAGGCTTTCGTCTGTCGCTTCTTCCAGTCCCGCGCTGTCGATCACGGTAAACCGCAGATCGCCCAGCCGCGCCTCGCCTTCGCGCAGGTCGCGGGTTACGCCGGGCTGATCATCGACCAGCGCAAGGCGCTTGCCAACCAAGCGGTTGAACAGGGTGGATTTGCCCACATTCGGGCGCCCCACAATGGCAAGGGTG
This sequence comes from Aliiroseovarius sp. S2029, assembly GCF_023195575.1. NCBI lineage: Bacteria > Pseudomonadati > Pseudomonadota > Alphaproteobacteria > Rhodobacterales > Paracoccaceae > Aliiroseovarius > Aliiroseovarius sp. S2029. The sequence goes on along the minus strand of NZ_JALPQE010000003.1, from coordinate 27,825 downwards.
AAGCTCATATCGGTCTCCGGGTCACATCAAGCGCCCCGCATACACGGTTTACGGGTCAGCGCAAAGCCAGAAGTTTGCCGTTGCGCGCCACCAGATAGGCGGTGCCATTCACCACGACGGGACGTGTCGCAGCCCCACCCGGAATGGCCACCTGTCCGACCAGCGCGCCGTTCACGGGATTAAAGCCGCGCATTACCCCGTCGGACGAGGCAACCCACAGCTTTCCCCCCGCCAGAACCGGGCCAAGATTGGCATGGATCGCCTTGCGTTTCCGGGTTTTCGCCTTGGTGTAATAGGGCAGCGGCACGCCCCAGATGCGCTCGCCCGTCTTGGCATCCAGACGCACCAGCTGTGCCTCGTCCGAGACAAGGAAGACCGACCCGCCCGTGACCCAAACCGGGCTGACCGCGCCTTCTTTGGCCGTCCACAGGCGATTGCCCGACAGGTCGATGGCCACGGTGCGACCCACTGGGTTGCCGGTATAGATCACACCATCCTTCACCACAGGCTCGCCGGTGATGTCGGTGACAATGGAATATCCGCGCCCTGCGCGTTCCCCGGCGATCAGGCTGGACCACGTGCGCGCACCGCCTTTTTTCAGGGCGGCCACCACCTCGCCCGAGGCGAAAGGCAGCAGCACGAGGCGATCTGTGACGGCCGGCGATGACACGCCTACGATACCATCCTGGCTGGGTGTGCCGGATAGGCGCCATTTCACGCGGCCTGTTCCGGTTTCGATCGCCCAGGCGCTGTTGTCGCGGCTGACCACGTAAACAAGCCCACCAGACACAGCCGGCGCGCCTGACCCAGAGGCATCCATTTTTTGCTGCCACTTGACGCGGCCGGTCGCGGCATCCAGCGCGCTGACCAGCCCAAAACCCGAGGTCACATAGACCGTCCCATCGGCATAGGCCAGACCACCGCCTGACGCATCATCCGACTTGTCCGACGGAGGCGTCAGGTCACGCGACCACAGTGTTGCACCAGCGGTCGAAGTCGCCACCACCTGCGCCCGGCTGTCCAGCGTGAACACGCGTCCGTTCGCCACGACCGGTTCAGCGGTGATCCGGTGCTTGCGATCGTTGCCCTGCCCGATTGATGCCGCGAACCGCAGGCTTGGCGTGGGCGACAGGGCGGGATGTTGCACGCGGTGGGTCAGACTGCCACCCAGATGGGTCCAGCTTGCGTGATTGACCGTGGCGGGCAGGGAAATCGGCTGTGCGCGATCGGCGCGCGCGGGTCCTTCGACGGCGGCTGCCGCCTCGGACAGCTCGGCGGCGTCCATGGTTTGTGGATTCAGACTGCGCAGGTCCTCACGTTCGCCCGGCAGAATGTATTCCTGTTGGGAACAGGCGGACACAAGGCTCAACGAAATCAAGAAAGCGGCGCTGTGTGTGAACTTCAAAATATGCCCCCCGGGATACCAATATCTTTGTTCGCACCGGTTAGGGCCCGGTGCGGGCCGTCACGACGTTTCCAGTGACCCACCCAGCGCCACAATCAACTGAGACGCGCGCCGACGCAAGGCCCCAGACGCCTCGTCATCGACCAAAAGGGATTGCAGCCGGGCAATGGCCGCGTCGGTCTGACCGTCGTCAATGTCGATCAGTGCCAGTTGTTCCTCGGCCAGCACCCGGAACGGTGCCCCGGCCACGGCCAGCGGCTCAAGCCGGGCACGGCGTTCGGCATTGTCCAGCCCGGAATCCGCCGCTGTCACCAGCTTCAACTGGGCCAGGTCGCGATACAGGCTGTCAATGCTTGCGTCATCAGCCAGAGCGCGCAGGGCCGCAGCCCCGTCTTCACCATCCGTGGCGGCCAGCATCGCGACCACTGCTGCCGCGTCACCGTCGACCTCAAGCGCGGCCAGGGCGGCGGCGCGCTCTGCCGGATCGGCCTGTTCTTCAGCCGCCAGGATCGCATCGCCCAGCGCCTGCGCCTCGGCCCGTGCGCTGGCCTTGCGCCATTCGTTGAAAGCCGCCCCACCCACCAGCAAGACTACCAGCAAGACGGCAATCCAGCCGTATTTCCGCATCAAGGCATACAGCCTGTCGCGACGCACCTCTTCGCTGACTTCGTCGATGAAAGTATCGGTCTCGCTCACGGTCTGGCCTCCGGGTCAAAATCTGACCTCCTTTTGCCCGAAGGACTCCCGGTTGCCAAGGGGGTGCGTCATACCGCGGCCCGATCCCCTGCCCGGATCGTGTCACCGGGTGTCAACGAAGGCCTGACGCTCCCCCAAGGGTTGCGCGGGTCAGGCAAGCCGCACTTGTTCCGCGGCACGACACGACATAGTCTTTTTCCAGTTTGTTTCACTTCGGCAGGATTTTTCATGCGCCTATTCCCCATTCTCACGGCGATCCTTGTGGTGGCGGGTTTGTATCTTCTGGTGTTTCAGCGCGATACGCTGGAAACCGCCGCCGGAACACCGCCCACCGAGGCAGGCGCAGACAGTGCTGCCCCGACCGGGGAAACCACGTCGCAGGCGGACCGGGGTGTCTCGGTCGTGGCCCTGCGCACCACCGCGCGCGAGATTGAAATGCCGGTGCTTCTGCGCGGCCGGACCGAAGCAAACCGCCGGGTCGAACTGCGTTCAGAGACGACCGGGCAAGTGATCTCGGCCAAGATTGCCAAGGGCAGCATTGTGGACGAGGGCGACATCCTGTGCCAGCTTGATGCCGGCACCCGCGAGGCCAGCCTGGCCGAAGCCACCGCCCGGCTGGCCGAAGCCAGGGCGCGCGCGCCCGAAGCCGAGGCCCGCGTGATCGAAGCGCAGGCCAGGCTGGACGAAGCGATGTTCAACCTGACCGCCGCCACCAAGCTGTCCGAAGGCGGATTTGCGTCGGACACGCGGGTGGCCAACACACGCGCCGCCGTCGAAGCGGCCCGCGCCAGCTTCATCGCCGCGCAATCCGGGGCTGCCAGTTCAGCCGCCGCGATCCAGTCCGCCGAAGCCGCCGTGGCCGCCGCAGAACGCGAGATCGAGCGGTTGCAGATTCGCGCCCCATTCGCCGGCACGCTTGAGACGGATACCGCCGATATTGGCACGCTTTTGCAACCAGGTGCAGTTTGCACCACGGTTGTGCAATATGATCCGGTGCGAGTTGTCGGCTATGTCTCCGAGCTTCAGGTCGACAAGTTGACCATCGGGCTTCCGGCCGAAGTGCGTCTTGCGGCGGGCGCTGAGTTGACCGGACGTGTGACGTTTGTGGCGGATACCGCCGACCCGATCACACGCACCTTCCGGGTCGAGGTCCAGATCACGCGTCCCGACGATGCAGCAATCATCCGCGCGGGGCAAACCGCCGAGGTGGTGATCACCGGCAACGCACTGCTGGCCCATCTGGTGCCGCAAAGTGCGCTGACATTGGATGACGACGGCCAGTTGGGGGTTCGGATCGTGGTCGACAGGGGGGTGGCCAGCTTCGCCCCCGTGGCGATGGTGCGTGACAGCATCGACGGGGTCTGGATCACCGGCCTGCCTGCCACTGCCGAGGTCATCATCGTCGGTCACCACTATGTCACCGATGGCGTGGCCCTTGACGTAACCTATCGGGAGCCTGGCATATGATCGGGATCATTGATTGGGCCGCAAACCGGGCCCGAATGGTCATTGCCTTTGTGATCCTGTCGGTCCTGTCCGGCGCGATCGCCTATGTCAGCCTTCCCAAGGAAGGCGAGCCGGACATCGAAATCCCGGCTCTTTTCGTCTCGGTCCCCTTCCCCGGCATTTCCGCCGCCGACGCCGAACAGCTGCTTCTGCGCCCGATGGAGACCGAGCTGGCCGATATCGACGGGTTGAAAACCATGTCGGGCACCGCGGCCGAAGGCTATGCAGGCGTGGCGCTGGAATTCGAGTTCGGCTGGAACAAGACCAATGTCATGGCCGATGTGCGCGACGCCATGAACTCGGCCGAAGGGAAGTTTCCGCAGGGCTTCGACAGCTACACGGTCAATGAAATCAACTTCTCGGAATTTCCAATCATCATCGTGAACCTGACCGGCAACGTCCCTGAACGCACGCTGGTGCGGATGGCGCGCGATTTGCAGGACAGGTTGGAAGGCCTTGATGCCGTGCTTGAGGCGTCCCTGACAGGCTATCGCGACGAGATGTTGGAGGTCGAAATCGACCCGTTGAAGCTGGAAGCTTACAACGTCACGGCGGGCGAGCTGATTCAGGTCGTACAGAACAACAACCAGTTGATTGCTGCAGGTGATATCAAGACACCGACCGGGTCCACGGCGGTCAAGATCCCGTCGTCCTTCGACGAGGTGCAGGATGTCTATGACTTGCCGGTCAAGGTCAACGAGGACAGCGTCGTCACGCTGGGCGATCTGGCGACGATCCGCCTGACCTTTGAAGACCGCGAGGGCACGGCGCGGTTCAACGGCGACACCACCGTGGCGCTGCAAGTGGTGAAGCGGAAAGGCTATAACCTGATCGACACCGCCGCCGAGGTGCGCGACCTTGTGAATGAGACCCGCGACAGCTGGCCCAAAGAGCTGCAACAAGCCGTCAAGATCGGCACCTCGAACGACCAGAGCTATGTGGTCGACAGCATGGTGCGCCAGTTGGAAGGTTCGGTCATCACGGCGATTGCGCTGGTGATGATCGTGGTCCTGGGCGCGCTTGGCACACGGCCCGCGCTGCTGGTTGGGTTCGCCATCCCGACCTCGTTTCTGTTGACCTTTGCGCTGTTCGGCGCGCTGGGGGTCACGATCTCGAACATCGTGATGTTCGGCCTGATCCTCGCCGTTGGGATGCTGGTGGACGGGGCCATCGTGGTGGTGGAGTATGCCGATAAGAAAATCCGTGAAGGCGTGGGTCCGATGTCGGCCTATACGGCGGCGGCGAAGCGGATGTTCTGGCCTATCGTCAGTTCAACCGCCACGACACTGTGTGCCTTTTTGCCGATGCTGTTCTGGCCCGGCATTCCGGGCGAGTTCATGGGCTGGCTGCCCAAAACGCTGATCTTCGTGCTGATGGCGTCGCTGTTGGTGGCGCTGATCTATTTGCCGGTGGTCGGGGGCGTGTCGGGCCGGATCAGCCGCGCCATCGGCCTGATGTCCGACGCGCTGCGCGGGTTCCCGGTGTGGCTGCGCGCGTTTCTGGTGTTGCCATCGGCCTATGTGCTGTTCCTGTCGGCCTTCCAGCTACTGAACCCCGGCTATCTGTTCGGCGGCCAGCCCCCGTTTGAGGGTGCAATGGCGATCCTGCCCGGCGCGCTGATGTTCCTGCTCGGGGCGGTGGCCACGTCGATCACCTTGGGCTCGCTCAGCTGGCATCGCGAGGCGCAGCGCGTTCAGGGCGGATATCGTCGCACGTGGTTCGGCCATCTGATCCACTTCATCTCCGGCAACCCGGTCATGCCGCTTGTGTCGATTGCACTGGTGATCGGCTTCGTCGTGTCGACTTTCATGATGTATGGCCGCAACAATCTGGGGGTGGAGTTCTTTGCCGAAAGCGAACCGGAACAGGCCATTGTCTATGTCCGTGCCCGCGGCAATCTGAGCCTTGAAGAACAGGATGCCATGGTCAAACAGGCGGAAGAGATCGCCCTGTCCACCAAAGGCATCGACAGCGTCTTTGCCTTCGCCGGAGCGGGCGGGCTGAACCAGAACACCGGCGGCGCCATGGGGCCGCGTGACAGCATCGGGCAGTTGCAGATCGAACTTGTCGCCTGGGCCGACCGCCCGTCAATCGAGGAAAACATCAAGCTCTTCGGCCTGATCCCCTTCACCACGACCGAGATCGACCCCGAATATGACGGTGATTACGTCATGGCCCGGCTGGAGGAGCGGCTAGCCACCCTGCCCGGCATTCGCAGCGAAGTCTTGAACCTGAACCGCGGCCCGGCCTCGGCAAAACCCGTGCATCTGCGCCTGAAAGGCGATGATTGGGATGATCTGGAACAGGCGGCCAATATGGCGATTGCCCGGTTCAATGCCACAACCGGCCTGACCGCCATCGAAGACACCCTGCCCCTGCCCGGCATCGACTGGCAGATCGAGGTCGACGTGGAAGAAGCCGGCAGATATGGCACGGATGTGGCCACAGTGGGCGGCATGGTGCAGCTTGTCACGAACGGCATTCTGCTGGACACGATGCGGGTCGACAGCTCGGACGAGGAGATCGAGATCCGTGTGCGTCTGCCCCGGAAAGACCGTGTCTTGTCCACGCTGGACGGGCTGAAAATCCGCACCAATACCGGACTGGTGCCAATGTCCAACTTCGTCACCCGCAAACCGGTACCAAGCCTCGCGCAGATCGACCGGGTGGATCAAAGCCGGTATTATGACGTGAAGGCGGGCGTGCAGGACGGGTTGGTCCGCCTGACGGGTCCCGATGGGACCGAGGAATACATGAACGCGGCGGATGCCGATCGGATCATGGCCTCTGAGGACGGTGCCGACCTGAAACGCACCCCCGTCACTCCCAACGATCTGATCGCCACGCTCACCACATGGCTTGAAACGGCCGATCTGCCAGCCGGGGTCAGCTATGAATGGACCGGCGATCAGGAAGACCAGGCCGAAAGCCAGGCGTTTCTGGGGCAGGCTTTCATCGGCGCGCTTGGGTTGATGTTCATCATCCTTCTGGCGCAATTCAACAGCTTTTATAACTCGGTCCTGGTGTTGCTGGCGGTGGTGTTGTCCACCACGGGCGTTCTGATCGGGATGATGGTGATGCAACAACCCTTCTCGATCATCATGACCGGCACCGGGATCGTGGCGCTGGCGGGGATCGTGGTGAACAACAACATCGTGCTGATCGATACCTATCAGGATTATGCCCGTTACATGCCCCGGATCGAGGCAATCACCCGTACCGCCGAGGCGCGCATCCGCCCCGTCCTGCTGACCACGATCACCACCATGGCGGGCCTCGCCCCCATGATGCTGGGCCTGTCGCTGGATTTCTTCAACGGTGGTTATTCGCTGGATGCACCGACGGCGCTTTGGTGGAAGCAACTGGCGACGGCAGTGGTATTCGGGCTGGGGATTGCAACAGTGCTGACGCTGGTCTTTACACCGTCGATGCTGGCCTTGCGGGTCTGGATATCGGCGGGCGCCTACCGCTCGGCCAACGGCCTGCGTGCATTGGCCCGCAGGTCGGGCCAGACCGCCCGCGATGCGGCACTGGACAAGGCCGCCCGCAAAACGACGCTGCACGATCTGGTCTGGGATCAGCCAGACGATCAGGCACCACCCGGCGTAGAAGCGGAGACCGGCTACATGTCACCCAATGTGGAAGACATCAAACGGGTGCTATCGCCGCGGGCCACGGCGGCAAACCCGGCCTCAACCTGGGACCCCGACCCGGCGGATGATCGTCCGCCCGGCGGAAAGGATGCCGCAGAGTAAACGTCGAACGCATCCGCGCGACCCTGTGAGGGACGGTCTTACTCCGCCAGTTTCAGATGACCTGACGCGACCTGCTGTTCGGGGTCGTCTGCGGCTTCCCGTGCCGCTTCGCTGGCCTGACGCGCCCACATCGCGGCATAGCGGCCATCCTGCGCAAGCAACGTATCATGGCTGCCCCGCTCAACCACCTCGCCGGCCTCAAGCACGATGATTTCATCGGCATCGACAATGGTGGACAGGCGGTGGGCGATGGTGATCACGGTGCGGCCTTCGCCCATCTCGCGCAGGCTTTCCTGAATGTCCCGCTCGGTCTGGGTGTCCAATGCCGAGGTGGCTTCGTCAAGCAACAGGATCGGCGGGTTCTTCAGAAGCGTCCGGGCAATGCCAACGCGCTGCTTCTCGCCGCCTGACAGTTTCAAACCGCGTTCGCCCACCTGAGTGTCATACCCGTCCGGCAAGCTCATGATGAACTCGTGGATCCTGGCAGCTTTCGCCGCGCCTTCCACCTCGTCCCGGCTGGCTTCGGGACGCCCATAGGCGATGTTGTAATAAACGCTGTCATTGAACAGCACCGTGTCCTGCGGCACCACGCCAATCACCCCATGCAGACTGTCTTGCGTCACATCGCGCACGTCCTGCCCGTCGATCAGCAAGCGGCCCCCATTCACGTCATAGAAGCGGAACAGAAGCCGGCCAATCGTGGACTTGCCCGAGCCCGAGGGGCCGACAATCGCAACCGTATTGCCCGCAGGCACGTCGATGGAAACACCTTTCAGGATCGGCCGCTTAGGGTCATAGCCAAAGCGCAGATCCTCGAACCGCAAGGCCCCGCCCGTGACTTTGATGTCGGGCGCGCCGGGTTTGTCCGTCACCTCGGCAGGTTGTTCCAGCAGGTCAAACATCTCGCCCATATCAACAAGCGACTGGCGGATTTCGCGATAGACCGTGCCCAGGAAGTTCAGAGGCATGGTGATCTGGATCATATAGGCGTTGACCATGACGAAATCGCCCACCGTCAGATCTCCACGCTGCACCCCGACCGCCGCCAGAACCATGACGCCCACCAGACCCAGCGTGATCAGCAAGGCCTGTCCGAAGTTCAGGAAGGCCAGTGAATACGAGGTCTTGAGCGCGGCTTTCTCATACCCCGCCATCGCAACGTCATACCGATCTGCCTCGCGCCGTTCGGCGCCGAAATACTTGACGGTTTCAAAGTTCAGCAGGCTGTCGATGGCCTTCTGGTTGGCGTCCGTGTCCTGATCGTTCATTTCCTTGCGGATACGCACGCGCCATTCTGTCACCTTGAAGGTGAACCAGACATAGGCGCCGATCGTTCCAACAACGACGGCCAAGTACCAGACATCAAAAACGAAAAACAGGATGGCCGAGATCAGCGCAAGCTCCAGCACCAGCGGCCCCATGGAAAACAACATGAAGCGCAAAAGGAACTCAACCCCCTTCACGCCGCGCTCGATGATCCGCGACAGCCCGCCCGTCTTGCGCGTGATGTGATAGCGCATGGACAGGCGGTGAATGTGGGTGAAGGTCTCCAACGCCAGCTGCCGCAACGCGCGCTGGCCGACACGGGCAAACACCGCGTCGCGCAATTGCTGGAACCCGTTGGTCATGATCCGCGCCATACCATAGGCCAGCGTCAGTCCCACCGCGCCGGCCCCCAAAGCCCAGGCTTCGCCGGTCGCCTCGCCGCTCAGCACATCCACCGCGCCCTTGTACAGAAACGGGGTCAGCACCGACACAATCTTGGACGCCAGCAGCATCACCAGCGCGATGACCACACGCCGTTTCACCCAGGGCTGATCGTCGGGCCACAGATACGGCGCGACGCGCTTGATCGTGCGCCACCCGTTCTTGGGCGCTTCGGTCGAGGTGATACGGGACGGAGCCATGAGTAACCTTGTCTGGGCTGGCCCGCGCCGCCCGCACAGGGCGGAGGCAGACGGGGCTTGCGTCATTTCAATATTTCACCGATATTTGAAATATGGAGCAGAGTCGAGTCCTCAAATCCCTGTCCGCGATGGCGCATGACACACGGTTGGAAATCGTGCGTCTGCTGGTTCCGCGTGGCAAAGACGGGCTGGCCGCAGGTGCCATCGCCGAGGCGCTTGGCGTGTCGGCGTCGGGCTTGTCCTTCCATTTGTCACAACTGGAAGCAGCGGGGCTTCTGACCTCGCGCAAGGCGTCGCGCCATGTGATTTACGCGGCCGACTGCAAGGCTCTGGGTGCCGTCATTGCCTATCTTCTGAACGATTGCTGCGCGCGCGACCCGGATATCTGCGCCTGCACGGACGAAGCCCGCCAGACCGAGCAGGCAGGGGCATAACCCCCGCCCGTGCATGGATCACTCCGGGTCCGGTATGGTAAAGACCTGCCCGGGATAGATCAGGTCGGGGTCACGGATTTGCCCGCGATTGGCGGCAAAGACGCGCACGTAAAGCGGCCCTTCGCCCAAATGTTCGCGCGCGATGGCCCACAGGGTTGATCCTGGCTGTACCGTCACCGCTGCGACCCGTGTTGTGGGCGTCTTTGAACCTGAATTGGCGGTGGTCAACTGGGCGGGTTCTTCACGTTTGAAGGGTGTTTCAGTGCGCGATGTGACAGTTCCGTCCGCGGCCAGTTCATCGACGCGCAGCGTGTAAACGCCGCCGTCCACCTCGGGCAGCGGCACACGCCATTGGCCACTTTCCGACACTTCCCCGATCTCAATCGGCTCGTTGTCCAGATAAACGCGCAGATTGGCACCGCCTTGCCCGCGTCCGGACAGGGCCACATCGCCTGCATCATCGTAGGTGATGGCGTCAATGACGATATTGTCGACCTGCGGTCGGCCGGTGCCATCCTGCAAGACAGCGATACCCTCATCATCCGCCAGCAGCACCTGAGGCGCTGAGGCAACGGTGTCCGAGCCGTCCGGGCTGGACGCGCCTTCCCCGGACGGCGCAAGCGTGTCGCCCGTTTCCGGCGCCTCGGCCACCTCTTCGGCTTCTGCAACGGCTGCTGTATCCGGGACAGGACGGGTCGGGGCAATCAGCACGGTTTGCGGGCTTTGGCCGTTTTCGATCGCTTGCCCACTGTCATCCAGCATCGTCAGGCCCAGAGCACCGGGTGCGGTGATCGGCAAGTCCAGCAGCGCCACGAAGTTCCCGTCGCTGCCGACTGTCACGTCTTCCAGTGGTGCGCCATCAAGGGTCAGTTGAACGGTGCTTCCGGGGGCAGCGTGCCCGGCAATCACGGCATTGCCTTCGGGATCGACGCGAACCACGTCAAAACCCGGCGTGGCATCCTCTGATCCCGGCGAATCCCCGGCCATTTCCTTGGCTTGATCGTCACTTTTTGGGGGAAGCGCGGCTGCAGCATCTGTATCAGGCGCCGGAGTGGGCACTGTATCTGCCGGGGATGTCTCGGCCGCTTGGGGCGTATTCGTCGGGACCGGCGTCTGCGCGACCGGGTTTGGGTCGACGGCATCCCGGTCTCTTGTCCCAAAATACAAGGCCAAGCCCGCGCCAAGGGCCAGAACAACCCCTGCCACCACGAAATATCCGGTCCTGTTCCCGGTGTTGCCTGTCTCGGTCGTCATATGCGTCCCCTGTCGGGCGATCTTTTCGCCGCGCCGCTTGTTCGACAGTAGCAATACCGCTAACACCGGTCAAAAGATCATTCTGGCAGCAACAAACAGGGACATCCATGACAGAGCACACGGCATCGGTCTGCGTTTACTGCGGCTCGCGCTTCGGCGCTGATCCCGCCTATCGCGAGATGGCAACAACACTGGGCACCGCCTTGGCACAGAACGGGTGGCGGCTGGTCTATGGGGCCGGGGATGTCGGGTTGATGGGCACGGTCGCCGTTGCCGCCCAGATCGAGGGTGCCGAGACGTTTGGCGTCATACCTCAGCACCTGATGAAATGGGAGGTCGGCAAGCGCGACCTGACCACCTTCATCGTGACCGAGAACATGCACGAGCGCAAAAAAGTCATGTTCATGAACTCGGACGCCGTTGTGGTCCTGCCCGGCGGGGCCGGATCGCTGGACGAGTTTTTCGAGGTTCTGACATGGCGCCAGCTTGGTCTGCATGCCAAGCCAATCCTGCTGATGAACGTAAACGGGTTCTGGGATCCGCTGATCACGCTGATGGATCACGTGATCGACCAGGGGTTCGCCGAAGACAGCCTGCGCGGCTTCATCACCGTCGTGTCGGATGTGGATCAGGCAATCACGGCCCTGCGCGCCGCCCTGTCCTGACGATAGGCCTCGGCAGAGTAAATCGCGAGCGCAAGCCAGATGAGGGGGAAGGCGATCATGTGCCACAGCGTCACTTGCTCGCCCAGAATGGCGACCGCGCAGGTGAACTGTAGACTGGGGTTCAGGTATTGCACCAGCCCCACCGTGGACAAGGCCAGCCGGCGTGACGCGAAGCTGAACAGCATCAGCGGCACCGCCGTGATCAGACCCGACGCGACCAGCAGCGCGCTGTCCCAAAGATGGGTGCCGAACACGCCGCCCGTGCGTCCGACGATCCCCTGCCACCCCGCCATGTGGGTGCCGAACAGCCAGACCATGGCGAAGGGCGCCAGCAACAGCACCTCGGCGGTGACGGACAGGATCGGCCCTGAGGTGAGCGTCTTCTTGATCACTCCATAGATCGCGAATGTTCCACCCAGCAGCAGCGACAGCCACGGCGCCACGCCCAGCCCCAAGGTCAGCGTCAGCACCGCCGTCCCGGCAAGAAACAGCGCGATCGCCTTGCCGCGTGTGATCCGTTCACCGAACAAGATGCGCCCCAGCACCACCATGATCAGTGGAAAGATGAAATAGCCCAGGCTGGCCTGAACCACCATTCCGATCTGAACCGACAGGATGAACCCGCCCCAGTTGACCGAGATCACAAGCGCGGCCAACACCACCAGCAACGCAGAGCGGCCCCGAAGCAGGGCCGGAAGTTCGCCCAAACGACCCTGCACGGCGAGGATGGTTCCAAAAATCGCCAGCGACCAGATCGTGCGATGGCTGAGCAGTTCCAGCGGTGGCACATGCTCCAGCAGCTTGTAAAACAGTGGCGACAGGCCCCAGACAACACAGGCGGCAACAATCGCCACCACCCCTTTCATGGTATCGGTCACTCCGCGCCCCCCCCTTTGGTCACCGATCTGTCTTGGCACAAAAAAAGCGGCCGCCCAAGGGGCGACCGCCATGACATTTCGTGATGGGCATGGCCACGGCTTCCGCCGCCTGCCCGTCATTGGGTTACAGGCGCGAGGCCACGTTTTCCCAGTTCACGAGGTTGTTCAGGAAGTTGTCCAGATAGGCCGGACGCTTGTTGCGGAAGTCGATGTAATAGGAATGCTCCCACACGTCGCAGCCCAGCAGCGCGGTCTGACCAAAGCACAGCGGGTTCACGCCGTTTTCGGTCTTGGTGACTTTCAGGCTACCATCCGTGTCCTTCACCAGCCAGGCCCAACCCGAGCCGAACTGCCCCGCACCAGCCGCAGCAAATTGCGACTTGAACTCGTCAACCGAGCCAAAGCTTTCTGTGATCGCTTTTTCAAGCTCACCCGGCATGGCTGTTTTGCCCGGACCCATCATTTCCCAGAATTGGTTATGGTTCCACAGCTGGCTGATGTTGTTGAAAATGCCGTTCTGCGCCACGGCGTTCTTGTCATAGGTGCCGGTGATGATGTCTTCCAGCGACTTGTTTTCCCACTCGGTCCCGGCAATCAGCTTGTTGCCATTGTCGACATAGGCCTTGTGGTGTAGGTCGTGGTGATATTCCAGCGTTTCCGCCGACATGCCCAAATCGGCAAGCGCGTCGTGTGCGTAAGGAAGATCGGGAAGTTCAAAAGCCATTTCTAGCCCCCTGTTCATACGTGTTTCCGTTACGTCCTAGATGGGGTAGCAGGCGGGGGAAGGTCAAGGGGCAAGGCGGAAAACCCTGCCCTCAGATACGCTTATCACCCTTGTCGCGGGTGAAACAGGTGAGTCAGACCACCTCGCCCCCTCGCTTGGCGGCATCGGACAGGATGTCAAACGCGTATTGCGCGACCGAGCGGAAACAGACCAGCACGGCGGTTTCATCATCTTCCAGAAAGAACGCGGCCGGGATCTGGGCGATCCGAGTGCGGCGCAGCATGCCCGGCTGCATGACCGAGGTGTCGGCAGGCGCCAGTTTGGCGATCACTTCTCGGCAGGCTGCCCCGGTCACACGAAAGACTGCGCGCGCGTCCGAGACATTGACCACCAAGGAATGCTCGTTCCCCACAGCCTTGGTCGCAGCTTCTACGATGGCAGAGGCTTCGGCGTGATCGACGATCAGCAGCAGTTCGTCCGGTGACATCCAACCGACGCGCCCCTTGGCGCCTTCGGTAATCTCACCCTGCCCCGGCAGTTCGGCCCCGGTGGCGGCCTTGACCGCCTTGGCGACCGCAGGCGACGACAGATCACCACGCAGGGTGATCATGCCGACCAATCCTGCCTCTTCAACTTTGCAATAGCCATCAAACGACGCGCCTTGCAGCGCGGAAACAGCATTAGACATTCTGCTTCTCCCCGTCCTTGTCATAGAAGACCGGATCGCAGATCCGCGCCTTGATCACCGTGTTGGACCCATCGACTGTGGGGAAGTCCAAGACCTCGCCCATGCGGTCGGGACCGTGTTTCACAAGCCCCATCGCGATGCCTTTCTTCAGCATCGGCGAATAATAGGTCGAGGTCACGCGACCAATCATGTTGCGTTGACCGTATTCGTTATCACCCTCGCCTACCGCATAGGCACCATCGGGCAGGACGGACCCGTCCAGCGTTTCAAGCCCCACCAGTTTCCAGCGATCCGGGTCGGTCATATGACTGCGTTGCTGCGCGCGTTTGCCAAGGAAGTCCTCTTTCTTCTTCGAAATCGCCCAGTTCAGCACCAGATCCTGCGGGATCACGGTGCCGTCGGTTTCGTCGCCAATCATGATAAAGCCCTTCTCGGCCCGCATGATGTGCAGACATTCGGTGCCGTATGGCATGACGCCAAATTCTTCCCCGGCCTCCAGCAGCGCATCCCAAAAAGCACGGCCCTGACTGGCGGGCACGGCGATTTCATACGACAGTTCGCCCGAGAACGAGATGCGATAGACCCGCGCATCGAACCCGCCGATGGTGCCGTCCTTCCATTGCATGAAGGGCAGCGTGTCCTTGGACACGTCCATGCCGCCCAGCTTTTCTAGCAGCTTGCGCGCGTTGGGACCGACCACGGCGACCTGTGCCAGTTGCTCGGTCACGTTGGCGACATAGACTTTCCAGTCCCACCATTCGGTTTGCAGCCATTCCTCCATCCACGCATGAATGCGATCAGCGCCACCGGACGTGGTGTGGCAGAGCCAAGTGTCCTCGTCGATCCGGGCCACAACGCCGTCGTCCGACAGGAACCCGTTTTCCGAGCACATCAGACCATAGCGGCATTTGCCCACCGCCAAGTTTGACATCATGTTGGTATACATCATGTCCAGGAACTTGCCTGCATCCGGCCCCTTCACGATCAGCTTGCCCAGCGTCGAGGCATCCAGTAGCCCGAGATTTTCGCGGGTGTTCAGAACCTCGCGATGCACAGCCTGTTCGTTGGTTTCACCCGGCTTGGCATAGCAGTAGGGGCGACGCCAATGGCCGACAGGTTCCATATAAGCGCCCGCGTCTTCGTGCCACTGATGCATCGGCGTGCGACGGATCGGCTGGAAGATTTCGTGGCGGGCTTCGCCTGCAATCGCACCGAAGCTGATCGGCGTGTAAGGCGGGCGGAATGTGGTTGTGCCGGTCGCCGGAATGGGTTGACCCAATGCATCAGAAAGAACGGCCAAGCCGTTGATATTGGAAAGCTTCCCCTGATCTGTGGCCATGCCCAAGGTGGTGTAACGCTTGGTATGCTCGACGCTCTCGTAACCCTCGCGGGCTGCAAGTTGCACGTCCGACACCTTCACGTCGTTCTGATAGTCCAGCCACATTTTCATGCGCTTCTGATGCCCCGCACCCTGCGGCATGATCCAGACGGGGGCCATCGGCTGCGCCTCTTCGGCCTTGGCTTTGGGGCCAGCCTTGCGCACGGCTTTGCCGCCAGCCGCCTTCGCCGCGGCCTTACCTGCCTCGTAAGCATCAGTCAGGCTATCCGAAAGGCTCATTGCGCCCGATGCCGACCCAGCCGTCACCACGAAGGGTTTACCGTCATGGCTGGTCGGCGCACGGTCGGGATCGGGGCGGAAATGCGACTGCGTTTCATCCCAGACCAGCTTGCCGCCACAATGGGACCACAGGTGCACCACTGGCGACCAGCCGCCCGACATGGCGACCGCGTCACAGGCGATTTCTTCCAGTGCGGCGCCCTCGCCCGCCTGAAGGCAGATCGAAACCCCGGTGACGCGCTTGCCACCATTGACCTTGGCAATCGCCCGGCCGGGTTCCACCCGGATGCCCGCAGCACGGGCCGCTTCGGCAAGTGGGCCGGTGGCCTCGGCGCGTGCATCGAGGATCACAGGCACTTCAAGCCCCGCCTCTTTCAACGCCAGCGCGGTGCGATAGGCGTCGTCATTGTTGGTCACGACCACGGTCCGGTCGCCTACGGACACGCCCCAGTTCACGGCATAATCACGCACGGCCGAGGCCAGCATCACGCCGGGAATGTCGTTGCCCGCAAAAGACAACGGCCGTTCGATCGCACCCGTTGCGGTGACGATCTGCTTGGCCCGGATGCGCCACAGGCGGTGACGCGGACGTTCGTCGCCCGGCGTGTGATCGGCCACACGTTCATAGCCCAGCACATAGCCGTGGTCATATACCCCGGACCCCATCATGCGGGTGCGCAGGGTAACATTGTCCATGCCCTCCAGCTCGGCCAATGTCGCGGCGATCCAGTCGTCTGGCGTCTGCCCGTCGATCTCGCCGCCATCCACAGGCGCACGTCCGCCCCAGTGGTGGGTCTGCTCCATCACCAGAACCTTCGCGCCCGACCGACCAGCGGCCAAAGCAGCGGCCAGACCCGCGACACCGCCACCGATCACGACCACATCCGTGTGGTGATAGTAATGCTCATACCGATCCACGTCCGCCTCGGTCGGCACCTGGCCCAGCCCAGCGGATTTACGGATGATCGGCTCGAACACGTGTTTCCAAGCCGCCTGCGGCGCCATGAAGGTCTTGTAATAGAACCCTGCCGGCAGGAAGCGCGCGGCATAGTTGTTCACAACGCCCACGTCGAACTCAAGGCTCGGCCAGTGGTTTTGCGAGGTGCAGGTCAGCCCGTCAAACAGCTCGGTCGTGGTGACGCGCTGGTTGGGTTCAAAACGCCCGCCCTGCCCCAGATTGACCAAGGCGTTCGGCTCTTCCGCGCCCGAGGCGACGATCCCGCGCGGACGGTGATATTTGAACGACCGGCCCACCAGCATCTGGTCTTCGCCCAGAAGGGCCGCGGCCAGCGTGTCGCCTTCGTAGCCTTTCATGCGTTTGCCGTTGAAGGTAAAGTTTTTCGGTTTCGACCGGTCGATCAGACGACCGCCCTGTGCCAGACGGGTGCTCATGTCCAGCCCTCCCATTCAGGGTGTTTCTTTTTGACCGCGTTGATGATCGCCTTGGGCGGCTCATAGGTCTGGGCGGAATAGGTGCCGTAAACCTCAAGCGTCACGGTGTTGCGCGCGGCGTGGAACCACTTGCCGCAGCCCGAGACATGCCGCCAGCGCTCAAAATGAACCCCTTTAGGGTTCTTGCGGTGAAACAGATAGGTCTCGAATTCATCATCCGACGATCCGGGGCCAAAACGCTTCAGATGCGCTTCGCCGCCGCCATGCAGGTCCGTTTCATCGGCCATCACGCCGCAATAGGGGCATTCAAGGATCAGCATTGGGCGATCTCCTGTGTAGAACTCGGGGCCACACCCGCCCAGATTGCCAACGACAAAAGGGCGGATCCCCAATGGGGCCGCCCTGTTGCGCGCAGTTGAGTGCGGGTGTTAGTTGTTGGTTGCGTCGTCGACGGCTTGCTCAGCGCTTTCAGCAGCGCCTTCGACGGCGCTTGCGGCGCCTTGGGCAGCGTCTTCAACAGCATTTGCCGCGCCTTCCGCAGCGCCTTCGATCTGTTGCGCTGCTTCGCTGCCTTCGACATTGACGTTAAGGTCGCCGGATGCGCGGTCCGCATCCCCGCCCATGAACAGGAAGGCAAGAACGATGACGGCAACGACGAGGCCGCCGACGATGAAGGCGATGCCGCTGTTGCCGCCCTCGCGGGTGGTTTCGCGGGTCGTGGTGTGATGTACGTTGCTGTGGTCAGCCATTGGAATGCTCCATTGTTTTCCATTTCTAACCCCTTAACGCGGTGCAAGGCAAAAAGGTTCCACATCAATGCGCCACCCCCGCCGCCACGCTTTCATCAATAAAGCGCCCTTCGGTGAAGCGGTTCAGGCCGAACGCGCTGGCCAGCGCGCCGGGTTCACCCTTGGCGACCGTTTCGGCCATGGCCCAGCCCGATCCGGGGATGGCCTTGAAGCCGCCGGTGCCCCAGCCGCAGTTGATGAAGCAGTTGCCCAAAGGCGTCTTGCCAATGATGGGCGAGCGGTCGCCTGTCACGTCCACGATGCCGCCCCATTGGCGCAGCATTTTCAGGCGCGAGATGATCGGGAAGGTCTCGACCAAGGCGCGCACGGTTTCCTCGATGTGATGGAAAGATCCGCGCTGGGTGTAGTTGTTATACCCGTCGGTACCGCCGCCAATCACAAGCTCGCCCTTGTCGGACTGAGACATATAGCCGTGCACAGTATTGGCCATCACGACCACGTCGATGCAGGGTTTGATCGGCTCGGACACCAGAGCCTGCAGCGCGACGCTTTCCATCGGCAGACGGAAGCCCGCCATATCGGCCAGATGGCTTGCGTTGCCCGCCACCACCATCGCCAGCTTGTCGCAATCAATCTGGCCTTGGTTCGTGTCAACGCCCGTGACCTTGCCGCCTGATTGGCGCACGCCAGTCACTTCGCATTTCTGGATGATGTCCATGCCCATATCAGAGCACGCCCGCGCATAGCCCCACGCCACCGCGTCGTGGCGCGCGGTGCCCGCGCGGTCCTGCCACAACGCGCCCAGAACGGGATAGCGCGGGCCGTTGATGTTCATGATCGGCACCAGCTCTTTCACGCGCTGGGGGCTGATGAACTCGGTCTTCACACCTTGCAGCGCGTTGGCATGCGCCGTGCGCTCATACCCGCGTACCTCGCTTTCGGTCTGCGCCAGCATCATGACACCGCGCGGGCTGAACATGACGTTGTAGTTCAGGTCCTGGCTCATCGTCTCGTACAGAGACCGCGCTTTTTCATAGATCGCCGCCGAAGGGTCTTGCAGGTAATTCGAGCGAATAATGGTCGTGTTACGACCCGTGTTGCCACCACCCAGCCAGCCCTTTTCGATGATCGCCACATTGGTGATGCCGAAATTCTTGCCCAGATAGAACGCAGTGGCCAGCCCGTGGCCACCTGCGCCCACGATGATCACATCGTATTTCTTCTTGGGTTTCGGCGATGCCCAGGCCCGCTCCCATCCCTGATGATAACGCGCAGCTTCCCGCGCAATGGCAAATGCCGAATAACGTCGCATGCGATTCTCCCGATCGGGCAGAGTGTTCATGTCGTTTTTTAGCGTTCAGCGACGATTTCGAAGCGTATTCCTGCGTCATATGGAAAGAAAAAGGCGACATGCCCGACGATTTTCTTTTCCCCGCGAGAACGTGATTGTCGCAGGGGGTCTTTAAGGGTTTTGTCTGACCTCGTTGCGCATTACATCATGGGGAAACGCAAGCTCGCGGAGGAAACATGGTTTTCTGGCTGATCATCGGGGCGCTGACCCTTGCCATCATTCTTGTTCTGGCGCGGCAGATGCTGCGCCCGCGCAACGATGAGAACCTGACCGATGGCGATGCCACCCGGCTCAGCTCTGACATGAAGGTCTATCGCGACCAGCTCAACGAACTGGACCGTGACGTGGCGCGCGGCACCGTGACTGCACAGGACGCCGACCGCGCCCGGGTCGAGATTTCGCGCCGCTTGCTGGAAGCCGACAAGGCCGCACAGGCCAAGGCCCGGCCAACGGATGCCCCCCAGACAATCAGCCAGGTCACGATCGCACTCTGTGCCATTCTGTTGGCCACGGGTGCGTTCGGGCTTTACTGGGTGCTCGGCTCGCCGGGGTTGCAGGATCTGGGACGTGAAAAGCGCATCGCGATGAGCCAGGAGATGCGCGAAAGCCGTCCCAGCCAGGCCGAAGTCGAAGCCGACATGCCACCCTGGCCCGGCCCCCCTGCCGAAGCGCCCGCCGACTATCTTGACCTGATTCAGGGCTTGCGCGATGCGGTCGCCAAGAACCCCGACGACGTGCGGGGGCTGGACCTGCTGGCCCAACACGAAGCCGCCCTTGGCAACATGATCGCCGCCCGCAAAGCGATGGGACATCTGCTTGAGGTGAAAGGCGACGCCGCCACGGCGGATGATTACGTCAGGCAAGCCGACCTTCTGGTCAACGCCGCCGGTGGCTTCATTTCACCCGAGGCGGAAGAGATGCTCAGAAATGCGATGGCACGTGACCCCAATCACCAGCTGGCGCGTTACTATACCGGCCTGCTGTTTGCCCAGAACGGCCGCCCCGACATGGCGTTCCGCCTGTGGCGCGGGCTGCTCGAGGAGGGGCCGGAAACCGCGATCTGGTGGACCTCGGTGCGCTCGCAAATCGGCAGCCTCGCGGCCTATGCCGGTGTTGACTACACACCACCCGAAACCCCAACGCGCCCCGCGGCCCCGAACCTGTCCGGCCCCAGCGCCGACGACATCGCCGCCGCCCAGGAGATGAGCGAAGAAGACCGCACCGCGATGATCCAGGGGATGATCGACCAGCTCTCTGACCGGCTCGCCACCGAAGGCGGCACGCCCGAGGAATGGGCCCGCCTGATCAGCGTGCTGGGCGTCGTCGGCAACACCGAACGCGCCAGCGCCATCTGGGACGAAGCACAAACCCGGTTCAAGGACCACCCCGAGGCGCTGACCATGGTACGCGATGCCGCCCGACAGGCCGGGGTCGCCCCGTGATCCTTGACTCGGTCGAGGCCTTCGCCCGCGCCCTGCCCCCGATGACCGCCCTTGCCGGTCTGGACCTTGGCACCAAGACCATCGGCGTGGCGGTGTCCGACCGGATGCGGCAAATCTCGACCCCTTTGGAAACGATCAGGCGCACCAAGTTCACCGCCGATGCGGCCAGAGTGCTGACAATCGCAAAGGAGCGTGACCTGGGCGGTCTGATCCTGGGCCTGCCCCGCAACATGGATGGCAGCGAAGGCCCACGCGCCCAATCCACCCGCGCCTTTGCCCGCAACCTCGAAAAACTGACCGACCTTCCGATCACCTTTTGGGATGAACGTCTGTCCACCGTCGCCGCCGAGCGCGCTCTGCTCGAGGCGGATACGTCCCGAAAACGTCGCGCCGAGGTGATCGACCACGTTGCCGCCGGGTATATCCTGCAAGGTGTATTGGACCGAATGAGGCATCTGTAATGTCGGACGACATCTGGAAAAGGGACGAGGTGGACAGCCCCTGCATCAAGATCTGCGTCGTTCACCCGACGGCGCGCATCTGCACAGGATGCTATCGCACGACGGACGAGATTGCCGGCTGGTCCCGCCTGTCACCCGATGCCCGACGCGCGGTTCTGGCCGACCTGCCAAGCCGACAACCCCAAGTGACAACACGGCGCGGGGGTCGCAAGGGCCGTCTCGCATAGACGTGACCATTGCGACCGGAAACGTGAAACGGCCTGACAGGTCAGCCCGCTATGATGCTCAGAATGCATGCGAAAAAAGGACGGGCCATGACACTACTCATCCGATGTGCGATCACGCTTTCGATGCTGGTGATTGCGTCGCCCCTTTTCGCCAGCGACTGGAAAACGCGCCCGACCGATAACCGGCTTGACCAAACAGACCTGACCCGCCTGATCACGGGCCAAACCCTGACGTTCCATGACGGGGCTCTGTCGGTCTTCCACGCGGGCGGAAGGTACGCCTACACTTATGGCGGCGGGGGAACGTGGTTCGGGCACTACCGGATCGAAGCGGATGGCACGGCCTGCATCACCTTCGTAACCGGGATGTCCCGCTGCGACCTGTACGTATTGCATGAGAACGATCTGGTGCAGATTACACAGGAGGGGCTTCGCTTCCCGATCCGATCCATCACACAAATCTCACAATGACCACCAGGGGCGGCCCCGAACAAAGGGGCCTTGCCCCTCGCACCCTTGGTGCTCACCCCAGGATATTTTCAGCCAGAAGAAGCGCGGATGACACGCAACCGCGCGGTAGGCGGCATAAACATGACCATTCAGTCTGCCGATCCTTTAACGGCTGGAAAGCCGCCCCCGTGTTCTTCTGGCTGAAAATATCCTGGGGGTGAGAGCCCTTGGCTCGAGGGGGCGACGCCCCCTGTTCCCGTTATTCAGCGGCGGCCTCGGCCTGTGCGTCGAGCTCCGCGGCACGCTTTTCGACAAGGTCGACGATATGGTCGATCATCTTTTCATTGTCGAGCTTGTGATCCTGCTTGCCCGCCAGATAGACCATACCCGACCCGGCGCCGCCGCCAGTGAAGCCGACATCCGTCATCAATGCCTCGCCCGGGCCGTTGACCACGCAACCGATGATCGACAGGCTCATCGGGGTGTGGATATGGGCCAGGCGCTCTTCCAGGGTGGCGACGGTCTGGATCACGTCAAACCCCTGGCGGGCGCAGGACGGGCAGGAAATGATGTTCACACCCCGATGGCGCAGCCCAAGGCTTTTGAGGATCTCGAACCCCACCTTCACCTCTTCCACCGGGTCCGCAGACAGGCTGACGCGGATCGTGTCGCCGATTCCGGCCCAAAGAAGGCTGCCCAGACCGATGGCGCTTTTGATGGTGCCGGACACAAACCCGCCCGCTTCGGTGATGCCCAGGTGAATCGGGGCGTCTGTTGCCTCGGCAATGCCGTGATAGGCGGCGGCAGACAGGAACACATCGGACGCCTTCACGCTGATCTTGTAGTCGTGAAAATCATTGTCTTCGAGGATGCGGATGTGATCCAACCCACTTTCCACCATCGCTTCGGGGCAGGGTTCGCCATATTTTTCCAACAGGTGGCGTTCCAGCGATCCGGCGTTGACGCCGATACGGATCGAGCATCCGTGGTCCTTCGCGGCTTTGATCACCTCGCGTACGCGGGTTTCATCGCCGATGTTGCCGGGGTTGATCCGCAGACAGGCCGCGCCCGCTTCGGCCGCTTCGATGGCGCGTTTGTAGTGGAAATGGATGTCGGCCACGATCGGCACCGGGCTTTCGGCGGTGATCTCTTTCAGGGCTTTCGTCGACGCGACGTCCGGGCACGAGATGCGCACGATATCGGCCCCGGCCTCGGCCGCCGCCAACACCTGTGCCAGAGTTGCCTTTACATCCGAGCTGTCCGTGTTCGTCATCGTTTGCACGGCAATCGGTGCGCCGCCACCGACCGGCACGTGGCCCACCATCACCTGCCGCGATTTCCGACGTTCGATATTGCGCCAAGGACGGATTGGATTGTGAGACATGGGGATCCCCCTTTCGCCGACAGGTTTGCGGTCAGGGATAGCGCGCGGCGGGCGTGGCGACAAGCACACAACGCCTCGACCGGGCTGCGATTTCAGTGCTTACCGGGCCAGGTTCAACTCGGCCACATAGGTCGCCAGATCGGCGTCGTTTTCCATGTTTGCGACGGTGAAGGCTTCTGTCAGCGCCTCTTGCGACAGGGCCACGTTTTTCACCACCGACGGGCCGTCCCCCGAAGGACCATAGGCCGTGCCGTTCACGGCAAAATAGACGGACCCGGCATTGCCGGTGCGCATCACAGGGGCCTGTTCGGTCTTGGGCAGCACATAATGTTCACCCGCATCCAGAATTTTCTCAAAGATCACGGTGCCGTCCGCCGATTGGATGCGAATCCACGAGGGACGCACGGCGAACACCGCGACCTCGGCGGCTTGCGCGCCCAGCACCTGTACGGCTGGTGCCGCAGTGGCCGGATCGTCTTCGGCAGTCGCCGACGTTTCGTTCACAGCCAGCCGCTGGGTATCACGATCAGCAATCGTCGCGCCGTTCATGGGCGTCCCGAACGAAGTCGGCGCCACCCCCAGATCGGGCGTGGTCACACCGGCCAGAACGCCAACATTCGCCGGATCGAGCGTCGAGATCGGCGCATCCCGATGGGTCAGGACAGGAACCTCCAGGGCCTGCGGGCGGTAAAGCCGATCCAGAGCTTCGGCCGATGGCGGCTGGCTCAGACCCGCCCCCGCTGCGGCCAGCAGCTCAGACCCGTCCTCATCCCGAAACGATGCGGGCCCATCGCCCACATCCGGCAACTCGGCCAGCACGCCCGGTGTCTGTTCTATCGGCGCGAAATCGACGCGCTGGATTTCCTGCAGCACCGACCATCCGCCAAAGCCAAGCAATCCGATCAGCGCCGCGAGCACGGCAACCGATCCGACTGCACCGGGTTCGATCCCAGCAAAGATGCTTTCGGACTGGGGCACCCAGTTCGCATTCGGATTTGCCAGCGGGTCGCCGCTGTGATCGGCCCGTTTCGCGACGGGTTTGGATTTATCCGTCTGCTTCGAGACACTTGCCGACAGGCCGTGCGCCGTCGTGAATCCGCTTTCCTTGCAAAAGGTCTTGTAGGCCCATTCCGGGTCCATCCCCAGATAGCGGGCATAAGAGCGCACATAACCCGCGATGAAACCCTGCGTTTCAAACGCGGAAACATCGGCGTTTTCGATGGCGGCGATATAGGTGGCCTTGATCTTCAATTCACGCTGGACATCCAACAGCGATTTGCCAAGCGTGGCGCGTTCGCCTCGCATGACATCGCCTAGCCGCAGGTCATAAGAATCAAAGCCCGTCGGCTTGTCTTCTTCCTCGACCCGAGGCGTGTTCCAACGCCCGATCATACAGCTGCTCCTCGTGCCTCATGTGTCCCGTTTGAAGCCAACGATTCGTGTGCGCTGCCTTCCCTGAACGGAGGTTAACATATTCTCACAAAATGTGCAGTCAGTGATCCAGCTTAAGCTGACAGTTCGGCGCGATTTAGCTCACAATGTGACCATAGTTGGTCAAGCGCGTTGATCAGCGCATCCATCTCTTTCGGCCCGTGCACGGGGGACGGGGTGAACCGCAACCGCTCAGTGCCACGCGGTACCGTCGGGAAGTTGATCGGCTGGACGTAAATTCCGAAGTTTTCCAACAACATATCGGACAGTTGTTTGGTGTGGACCGGGTCGCCGACAATCAGCGGAACGATGTGCGAATCATGGTCGATGATCGGCAAGCCCAGCGCCTTCAGGCGGGTTTTCAGGACCTTGGCCTGGGTCTGGTGTGCATCGCGCAGGGCCTGGTCCGTTTTCAGGTGCTTGACCGATGCGGCAGCCCCTGCGGCGACCGCAGGTGGCAACGAGGTGGTGAAGATGAAGCCCGGCGCATAGGAACGCACGGCGTCGCACATCTTGGCCGAAGCCGCGATATAGCCGCCCATCACCCCATAGGCTTTGGCCAACGTGCCGTTGATGATGTCGATCCGGTTGGCCAGGTTGTCACGCTCTGTCACCCCTGCCCCGCGCGGGCCGTACATGCCCACGGCGTGAACCTCGTCGATATAGGTCAGCGCGCCGAACTCATCGGCCAGGTCGCAGATGGCTTCGATTGGGCCGAAATCGCCATCCATGGAATAGACGCTTTCAAACGCGATCAGCTTGGGAGCAGCAGGATCGTCGGCTTCCAGCAATTCACGCAGATGGGCGACGTCATTGTGGCGGAAGATGCGTTTCGCGCCACCATTGCGGCGCACCCCTTCGATCATCGAGGCATGGTTCAGCGCATCGGAATAGATGATCAGGCCGGGAAACAGCTTGGGCAATGTCGACAGGGTCGCGTCATTGGCAATATAGGCCGAGGTGAAGATCAGCGCGTCTTCTTTCCGGTGCAAATCCGCGATCTCGGCCTCAAGCCGCTTGTGGTACACGGTCGTGCCGGAAATGTTGCGTGTCCCGCCCGATCCAGCGCCGGTCGCCTCGATCGCTTCGTGCATGGCGTCGCGCACGGCGGGGTGCTGACCCATGCCAAGATAGTCATTGCCGCACCAGACGGTCACGGGGGTCTCAGACCCGTCGGGTTTCTTCCAGGTGGCGTGGGGGAACTGGCCCTGACGGCGTTCGATCTCGATGAACGTGCGATAGCGGCCTTCGTCATGCAGGCGTTGAAGCGCCGCATCAAGCTCGTGATTGTAATCCAAGGTTCCCTCCTGGCCGGTCTGATCCTGTTCGTTCGCTCAACATACAGGGTATCACCTCACAAACATATTCGAAAATCAGATATGTTTTTCCCCGAATGCCACTTCTTGCCGTGTTAACGGTTTGCACGCGGGTTTTACATTGATCCATCTCAAACGAAACCCTTTTTGGGATGTCCGCGACACCACGCCCCCCTTTTCGGACGGGGTGGACAGCGACAAACGGGCTGGTAGGGTCAGCGCCGATATGACCTGAAATGGGAGCTTTCCATGACGCTCGACCCTGTTCTGGACCGCATTGATGCGGATCTTGACGCCGCAACGGATCGCCTGCTGGACCTGCTGCGCATCCCGTCCATTTCCACCGACCCAGCCTATGCCGTTGAATGTCAGAAGGCCGCAGACTGGTTGGTGGAAGACCTGAAATCCATTGGTTTTCAGGCCTCTAAACGGCAAACACCGGGCCACCCAATGGTGGTGGCGCACGCCGAGGGTCCGGCGGATGCGCCGCATCTGATGTTCTATGGTCACTATGACGTGCAACCTGTGGACCCGCTGGACCTTTGGGACAGCCCGCCTTTTGAACCCGCCGTGGAAGACACGCCCGCAGGTAAGGTCATCCGGGGTCGCGGGTCGTCGGATGACAAGGGGCAGTTGATGACTTTCGTGGAAGCCTGTCGCGCCTGGATTGCCGTCCACGGCACCCTGCCCGCCCGCATTTCACTGTTTTTCGAGGGCGAGGAAGAATCAGGGTCGCCTTCGCTGATTCCGTTCATGGAAGAAAACCGCGAGGAACTGACCTCGGACATCGCTCTGATCTGCGACACGGGGCTGTTCGAATCAAAAACGCCCGCGATCATCACCCAATTGCGCGGCATGAGTTGCGAGGATTTCACCATCACCGGTCCTGACCGCGACCTGCATTCGGGAATGTATGGCGGCATCGCGATGAACCCGATCCGCGTCCTGACCCGCGCGCTGGCCGACCTGCATGACGACACGGGGCGCATCACCCTGCCCGGCTTTTATGACGGGGTCGAAGAGCTGTCGGACGACATGCGCGCCCAGTGGCAGGGGCTGAATTTCGACCATGCGGCCTTTCTCGCCGATGTCGGGCTGAAAGACCCGGCGGGCGAACAGGACCGTATGCCGATCGAAATGCTGTGGTCACGCCCCACCTGCGACGTGAACGGCATCTGGGGCGGTTATACAGGCGACGGGTTCAAGACCGTGCTGCCCAGCAAAGCTTCGGCCAAGGTCAGCTTCCGGCTGGTGGGCAAGCAAGATCCCGACGCGATCCGCAAGACCTTCCGCGCCTATCTGGAAGACCGCCTGCCCGAGGGGTTCACCATCGAATACCGCACGGAAAAGGGCTCACCTGCCGCGCAGGTCTCGACCGACAATCCGATGTTTGAACGGGCCCGCAAGGCGCTGACAGATGAATGGGGCATTCCGGCGGCCTTCGCAGGGTGTGGTGGCTCGATCCCCATAGCCGGGTATTTCAAGGATATTCTGGGCGTCGATGCAATGCTGATCGGCTTTGGCAAGGATGACGACAACATCCACAGCCCGAACGAGAAATATGACCTGGAAAGCTTCCACAAGGGTATCCGTAGCTGGGCGCGCATTCTGGCGGAGCTGAGCTAAGCGGTCGCGAACCTCTGGTCCGGCACCCGGCGTGTCGGGCCGCCCCCTATCCTTATCCTTCGCGCGATGTCGGACCGGTCCGATAATACCGCGCCAGCTTGATCAGCAGGATCACCCACGGCCCGCCATGCATCAGCAGGTCCAGAATGTCCAAGGGGCGCACCAAAGTGCCGGAGAACAGCATCACCAGCTTTTCCCAGATATGAGGCGGGGCAAAGGGGGCAAGACCGATGGTCAGGCAGAAAATGATGACGATCGGAAATGGCATGTCGTCGAAGATCGACATCATTCCCCGCTTCTCCATGCCCGTCACAATCCTGCTTCCCTGACTATTGGTCGCCAACGAAGGCAGAATATCGCCCGGACCACGGGCTGACGATGTGGTGAAGTGGCGCGGTTGACGGGGCTCGAACCCGCGACCCCCGGCGTGACAGGCCGGTACTCTAACCAACTGAGCTACAACCGC
>NZ_JALPQE010000031.1:0-303 GCF_023195575.1 Aliiroseovarius sp. S2029 | reverse complement strand
TTCAACCATCCAAACGTTCTGTCAATGATGAAGCAAGGGGTGACACGTGTTCCACTGCAACGCATCCCTGCGCTTGCTCAGACGCTTGGTATGGATCCGAGAAAGTTCTTGTTGGTGGCAATTGAAGAATATCACCCCGGTGTTCACGAAGTGCTTTGTGACGTGCTTGGCCTGCCGCTTACGGACGCTGAGATGGGGGTGGTTCTGATGTTTCGCATGGCATGCATGCGCGGCGATATCGAACTCGAAGGGCCGTTCAAGAAGGCGCTGGAAGGCTTGATGGAAATGGCTGAGGTGGCTTCG
>NZ_JALPQE010000030.1:0-327 GCF_023195575.1 Aliiroseovarius sp. S2029 | reverse complement strand
GCTGACGATGTGGTGAAGTGGCGCGGTTGACGGGGCTCGAACCCGCGACCCCCGGCGTGACAGGCCGGTACTCTAACCAACTGAGCTACAACCGCGCGTGGCGGCGTGAATACAGCGGCCTAGATGAGCCGTCAATGGGGAAAACACATGTCGGTGGGCAGGCTTGCATCAGAGAATCCTGCCCCCGAAAATGAAGACGCCCCGCCAGGGGCGGGGCGCTTTTCAGGCAGTGGTGGCGCGGTTGACGGGGCTCGAACCCGCGACCCCCGGCGTGACAGGCCGGTACTCTAACCAACTGAGCTACAACCGCTCACTGCCAAGCCTTGC